>NZ_CP064952.1:2010823-2345961 GCF_011038885.2 Schaalia sp. ZJ405
CCGGATTCCGCATTGTCGGAGCACACACTGACTCCCCCGCGTTCGTTGTCAAACCGTCGGTTGAGTCGCGAACCGCAGACGGATGGGGACTCATTGATGTTGAGGTGTACGGCGGGATGCTGTGGAATTCGTGGCTTGACCGGGAGTTAGTTGTCGCCGGTCGCGTCATTGATCATTCCGGGACCTCTCACCTCGTTCGTACGGGTGCTCTTGCACGTATCCCCCAGCTGGCAGTTCACCTTGATCGCGGTGTCAACCCGGATGGCCTGAGGTTGGATCCGCAGCGTCATCTTCATCCCGTGTGGACCGTCGATTCCCCTGAGTCCTCACTCATGGACGTTGTTGCCCAATGTGCGGGGTTGTCGGGTGCGCACGATATTGCGTCGAGTGACCTTGTGCTCACAACGGCTCAAGGTCCGGGAGTTTTCGGTGAGAATGCCCAGTTCGTCGCTTCTTCGCGGCAAGATAACCTGTCTTCGGTTCACGCTGGCCTCACCGCGATGGAACGCCGTGCGGCCTCAGGGATTCCCCAGGCTGGGGACGTGAGCGTGTTCATGTGCTTCGATCATGAGGAAGTTGGTTCGGCAACGAGGACGGGCGCGGCCGGTCCTATTCTTGAGTCTGTGCTGCGCCGCACCAGCCTCGCCCTCGGAAGGGACGAGGACGGACACGGCCGGATGCTGGCATTGTCCTCATGCGTGAGCGCAGATGCCGCCCATTCGGTTCATCCAAACTATTCGGATCGTCACGACCCGAATAATCATCCGGTGATGGGCCGAGGCCCGATTGTCAAGATCAACGCGAATCAGCACTACGCCACCGACGGCGAAGGCATTGCTCTGTGGAAGCGGGCATGTCGTGACGCGGGCGTTGCAACGCAGGATTTCGTGTCGAATAACTCGGTGCCGTGCGGTTCAACGATCGGACCAATTACCGCGACCCGCTTGGGGATTCTCACGGTTGATGTCGGTGTTGGATTGCTGTCGATGCATTCGGCTCGGGAGATGAGCCACGTTGACGATCTCTTCGGTCTCTCGCGCGTGCTTGAAAGCTACTGGCGAGGCGCATGACGGTCCTGGCAGCATGAAAACGCGCGGGTGATCCGTAAGGAGAACCGGATCACCCGCGCGTTGGTCGTGATCACAGCGATTCGATGGCGGTCACTGTCACGGGGACATTCCCGCGAGTCGCCTTGGAATAGGGGCACAGTTCATGCGTGCGGTCGGCGAGGCGCTGAACCTCATCTCGTGGAACACCGGGAATGTAGACCTCAATATTCACGCTGATGGCAAAGGAATCACCTTCGGGACCGATTCCGACGGTGGTGCGAACAACCGAGTCAGTTGTTGACGTTCCAAGTTCCTTCGCGGCAAGACCCATCGCACCCTGGAAGCACGCTCCATATCCCATAGCGAAAAGCTGCTCGGGGTTTGCGCCTCCACCGGGACCTCCGAGTTCCTGTGGAGCGCGCAGGTCAAGGGTGAGTTCCGGATCGGTGGTCACGGCCTGTCCGCCGCGGCCTCCGGTTGATTGTGCGGTCACTGAGTATGCGATCGATTGTGGTGTATTCATACGTCCATCACACCATCACCCGGTGTTTCCTGCCACTGCTGATCACACATTGGTCGATGAGAAAGCAGGTGATGGATCCTCACATCATCGGGGTGGGCAACGATCACCATCGGCGAGAAAACAGCTCGTCCTCGTCCCCATTCACGCAGGAAAACGCACCGATCGGCCGGGGACTGTCCGGTGTCAGAGGTGACGGGCCCAATGGCCCCGCCAGATCACAGGCTCCAGATCAGGGGGACAAGGAAAATTTTGATGATGATTGAAAAGGCGAAGAGCGTCGCATACGCCGCTTCGATGCGTTCGTCGACAACCCGAGCATCGGCTGCCTGAAGCACAGCCGGCTGGCCGAGGAAACCGGCAACACCTCCGGCGGTGCGCGGCGCAGACAATCCGATGAATTTTCCAGCAAAGGCCTGTGCGATACAGCAGATCGTCACGATGACCACCGCAAGAACCCCGGCTTTCCACCCGATGTCGGAAGTGAGGATGCCAGCCAGCTCGGGTCCGGCGTTCAACCCAAGGGCCGCGAGGAACAGCATGAGACCGATCTGTCGGATCGTCAGGTTTGCCGAGGCGGGAAGTGTCCACACGAGAGGGCCTGTCCGTCGCAGCGCCCCCAGAAGCATCCCGACAACCAGCGGGCCGGCGGCGGACCCCAGTTGGAAGGATTCCCCACCGGGCATCGGGAAGGGGACGGCCCCTAGGAGCATGCCCAAAACCATGCCGATTCCAAAGGCCATTGCGTCAACCTCAGCGACGCGGCGCTCGGAGTCTCCCAGCCAGTTTTGGATGTCCTCAAGTTCGTTCGTCGGCACGACCACAGCCAGATGATCCCCCAGCTGAACGGCAAGTTCATCACGGGCAAGAAGGTCGAGGTCTCCGCGTCGCACGCGAGTGATCACCGCACCGAATTTCGAGGCGACGTTGAGTTCACTCACTGTGCGTCCCGCGACGTCGGGATTAGACACAAGGATTCGCTCGAAAGCCACATCGGATCGGTCGTCCTCGAGATGATGTTCAACAGCTTCACCGATGGTTGGTACCGCAACGTCAAGGTTTACTCGGTCGCCCACAAGCAGAACGAAGTCTCCGGTGTAGAGGTCTTCACCGGGGATCACCACGCGCGTGCGGTCATTGCGACGCAGGTAGGACATCCGGATGCGTTGCTCTTTCCACGCCGGTATGTTGCGGGTGTTGACGTCGCGGGTGACGCGCACAGTCACGGTGTCCAGTCCCTGACCGGCAAGCGAGGGCGTGTCTTTGGTTCCCACCCATGTCCGCGTGACCGTCATCGTGACAACAAGGATTCCCACGATGACACCGATGGGGTATCCGAAGGCATAGCCAACAGCCGCGTTGGGGTCTGCGGTGACTCGGGTCGCGGCGTCGAGCGCGGGGGCGGCGGTCAAGGACCCCGTGAAAAGTCCCATTGTCAGACCCTTGGGAAGTTCCAAGAGGTGGCCTCCAACGATTGCCACGACGGCCCCAAGGATGCAGACCACTGCGCAGGACATCAGGAGATTGGTCTGTTTGCGCAGGTCAGCGAAGAATGTTGCCCCCGCTCCGATGCCAACGGTGTACACGAAGAACGCCAGACCGATCTGTTGAACGATCTCCATTCCGTTGCCGACTTGCGGATTCCATGCCGACACCGCGAGCCCAACGAATAGGGCTCCTGCGGCACCAAATCGCAGCGGACCACAGCGGATTGCCCCGAGGATCGCGCCGATCCCCACGACAAGGAATAGCGTCAGTAGTGGGTTGCCTGCGAGTACGGATGCCATGTACTCAGCCTATCGGCTCCTGAACTTTCGGTCGTCATGCATCCTGATTTCAGGCTAGTGTGAGGACTCGTGAGTACACCGGAACGGGGATGGTATCCAGACCCCGAAAATCCCCGGAAGATACGCTGGTGGGATGGCGATTCCTGGACGACTCAGGTTGCGGATCTTCCCTCCAGCGCTTCAGCGACCTCGGTGGAGTCCTCATGGGATGGGGACGAGGACGAGGCCGCGGCTTTCCTCACGCCCGGAGGCCACGGCGCGTCACCGGTGACTCATCAACGCAGGCGCTCGACCGCAAGCACTGTCATCTGGGTTTTCGCTGTTTTTTCCCTGGTTGTTGCAGCAGCACTGTGGGGACTGTCCCTCGTTCTTGACTCTCAGATCAGTCGCGCCGAATCTGAGGAAGAAGCGGCACAGTCAGCGCTCGAAGCCGCTCAGTCTGGACTTGATGCTGTGAAACAGCAGCTAGAAAAGGAACGCCAATGAGTCGTGCCTTAGGGAATCTGCTTTTGCGGGGATGTGGCGTGCTCGTCCTCGTCACCGGACTTGGTGCGAGCCTCGTGGGAGGTGCCCGCGTTGCCACGACCTACGCCACGCTCAACGAAGTCACCCAGCGCACATCGCAGACCCAGGCGGAAGTGAGGTCACTGACGCAGGAAACAACGCAAGTCCGCGATGAGTTAGCTGACGTGTTAACAACGAAAGCGGCACATCGCTGGTGCTCGCAGATGACTCGGGAGAATCGCGAGAATCTCGCCGAATTATCTGATGCGTACGCCCGGGCTTCTGACCTTGCGCAGGACCGCACCCAGGAAACCTGTGCTGATTTAGTGGCTCTCGCACAAGCTGTGATCAAGGCTCCGCTGGAGTCACTGCTCACTCAGGAGATCACCTCATGTCGGCTAACCTCTGACGCAACTGCGACGATCACCGGGACGGTTTCGGTGCAGACCTCAGATGCGTTCTCACGGTTCACAGCGGTCGATATGTGGGTTGATGCGTTGGTCTTTGCCAGCAACGCCGACGATACCCCCATTGCGTCGACGACGGTTGAGGTGGATTCAGTTCCTCTCGATGGGACGCCCGTTGCGTGGGAGACACAGATTCCGATGAGCGTCCCCGAGGCTCGCTACTGTTCGACGAAGCTGTCGTCCTGGTGGCCGCACTAGACATCCCCCCCCGTCACCCTCAGAGTCGAGGGCGAGCAGCCCCCCGATATTCCCCACCGGGTCCACTCGGCACAGTCAGTTCTTCGCCCCCTCAAATCCGCAACGAAAGGATGCTATGACCCTCAAAGGCACGATCGGACACATTCAGCCCGCCGAGGGCGACGTTGACCGCATCGATGCGGCCCTTCGCCTCATCGTCAGCGATCCTCAAAAGGTGCTGGTCCCCGTTGAGCAGTCCTACCCTTCGGCATGTATTGACGGTCGCCCCATGATCGTGTCCCAGACGTCTGCTTCGGGGGACACCGTGACCAGTCGCGCCGCACTGCGCCCGCGCCTCGCCGGTGGGACGCTGTCAACGTGGATCGTCGACCTTTTACTCACGCGGGTTTTTCGCCCGTCATCCCTGGCATCCGCGCAGGATCTGACGCGCATCCCCGTGCAACGCGTGTCCCATGATTTCGAGCAGTGGAGCCCCTCTTGGTTGTCCATGCTCTGCTCGTCGTTGCGCGAAGCTGGGCACGACGTTTCCTGTCACAGCGCCGACGCCAGCGCGGGCGATGACTCCGGTTGCGGCGCTCTCGATTCCCTGGCCTCGATCATCGCGATCATCGGGCAAGTTCCCGACGCCGTCGCAGAGCTCATGGCGGCCTGGGGGATCCCTCTGACGGATGTTCCCGAGCAGGTGTTCACCGCGTGTTCCTCAGTGTCGTTGACTCTTCCCACGGGTGCCGATCTTGCGGGAATCATTTCCGCCTACGCGTCCACACCGATTCCCGTTGCCGCTGGTCCGCACGCAGAAGTTGCCGTCATTGCGAACCGTATTCCTCGAACAACTGTGAATCCTCAAGCTCTCCATGAGGTTCTTGGCGGGCAGGCCTTCGTTGTCGACGTGTGGGCGGCCGACGCTATCGCCGATTTCTTCCTGACCGCTCATAGCGCGGATCTCCCGCAGGGGATGTCGACCGGGGATTCTCATCGGGCAACGCGCAAGGCCATCATCGCGACTGTGTGCGCTTTCAATGCCGCTGCGGTGCTTGCGCTGTCAGGACCCCGAATGTGTGTGGGGACTCTGAGTCCGCAGATGTGACTTCGCCCCCAAGGACGCGCAGTGGTCGAGTCAACTACGATCAGAGCATGACCTCGGCTTCTCCCTCGCATCCTCTCCCAACGGGCGATTCCGTGCGTGTCGACACGTGGCTGTGGGCAACGCGGCAGCTGAAGTCTCGATCGCAGGCAACGTCGGCGGCGCGTGCCGGTCACGTCAAAGTCAACGGAGACACCGCAAAGGCCTCGCAGAAACTCCGCGTCGGTGACGAGGTACGGCTGCGGGTCGACGGTTTTGACAGGGTGTTGCGCGTCACGGGACTTCTCCTCAAACGCGTCGGAGCACCCCAGGCACGTGAATGCTACGAAGACCTCACTCCCGCTCGCTCGCGTCTGCCCTTCATTCCTGTGGCGACCCGAGAGCGCGGCACCGGTCGTCCCACGAAGAAAGAACGTCGCGAACTCGATCGCCTCCGTGGGCGCGATTCGCGGCAACGCAGCTAAGAAGAGGTCTCTGCTCACGATCCTCACGCCAGATTCACCGTTCCCATCTGCGCAGATGGTGAGTGGTGACGAGGACGAGGACGAGGCTAGTCCACCCGGCGTTCGAGGGGCCGGCGACTGGGTGTCAGCACGATCGCAACGAGAGCGGAGAGCACCGGAATTCCCACGAGGAGCGTGGCAAGAATTGACCAGGGAACCACCGGAATCATGTCACTGAGCTCGGGGATCAGCCCCGCCCTCGACACCGTGATCGTCGCGAAGAACCCGACGAATAGTCCCGAAACAACGGCCACGGGAATACAGTTCATCGCAAGAATGAGCCCTTGGAACACCGTCACCTGCTGACGTAACTCGGGGAAGGCCCCGATGACGTCAAGGGTTTCCAAGTGGGTTCTAATGTCCGAAGCCGCGAGGGTGACAACCAGGGCAATGGTTGATGCCGCTGCAATGATGGCAAGAATAGCCGCGAGATAGGGGACGAGGAATGACAGTGTCGTCGGAGAGATCACCGTGACGTCCCCTCCCGGGGATCGGGCTTCAATCATCACCTCGAAAGAGCTGGCAGCAAAAGCACTCACCGGATTGCGCAGCTCAAGCAACTGTCCCAGAGGGCGTGCCGGAACGCGGAGTTTCGTTGCCGCCTCGGGGGACAGAACCACGACGTTGAGATGGGTGAATACCTGCGCTGGGAATGTCTCTTCCATCAGGTGAATGGTCTTAGACTTTGCCTGAATGTCCGTGTGCGCGGTGCTCATCGACATTCCCCGCAGGTTCAGGGATCTCACGCGGGCTCGTCCGTCGCTGATCAGGCCGTCTTCTGGGACCAATACACCACCGGAGCGAAGCATCTGGATCGCCTGGGCTTTTTGAGCGCCCCGAGCAATTCCCGAACGTTCCAGGTAGGTTCCGTCGTCAACGACGTACACCAGGTCGAGTTCGCGCATGGGCGAGGCCTTGGCCGACAGGCTCACCGGTGTTCCACCGTTCGGGGGGATCACTTCGACAGCGTACGGTGGTCCGTCGATTCCAGATGTCCACGCCATCCCACGCAGCTCAGTCTGACTGTCAATCTGAGTGACTGCTTCGATTGAGCGGATTGTCCGTTCCTGCCGTGTCCGCATCCCTGCGACGGTGTCTGATTGGTCGATATCCGACACAAAGACCTCGCCCTGGTGGCCGAGGTGAGCGTCGGAGTTCCACACGGCGGAATTTGCCGAGTGACAGCCAATGAGCATCGCACATGCAAGGAACACCGTCGTCATCATGGAGGCCATCGCGGGGAAGGTTCGATGACCGTTGCGTACTGCGTCGCGGATCGCGATGCGGAAGCCAACGGAGACACGACGCATGCGGAAGCGCCAGCGATTGAAAAGATATGGAATTGAGCCGATGAGACCGGCCTCGAAAAGGAGAAGCCCGAGAAGGAAGACCCACAGGTTTCCGCACCACGCGGCAATGAGGATAAGGATGATTGCGCCAGATAATGCGATCGGATACCACGCGTGTCGACGGACGAGACGCGATGGGAACCATGTCCTGCCTGACATGATGCGCGCGGCGTCAATGTGTGAAGCAGAACGCGCCGGACCCACGGATGCAGCCAGTGAGACTCCAAGCGGAGTCAGCAGAGCGTGGACAGCCGGTGTCCAGTCAATAACGAAGAGACCGACGTGAAGGACCGACGAAATGATGAGCCCTGCGACAACGATGAGGAGGAGTGTTACCGCCGAGGCAATGAGTCCGATGAGTAGACCGTAGGTCAGCATCATCCACTGGCGGACCCGTCGGTCACCGCCGTTTGCCGAAATAATCGCCAGGGTCCGTGTCAAGGACCGCTGTTGAGCGGCGTGGAGGGGAGAGACCAGCATGAATAGTTCAAGGAACAGAAGTGCGAATCCCCCGATTTTCAGGGTCCGCGACCACGAGAAGTATTCCGTCCCTCCCGTTGTTGCCTGTCCGAGGCCGTTGGACAGCTCCGAGCGCGGTGGCGGGTTTGTTAGCACAGCACGGGAGACCACAATGAAGCCGAGCTCATTGAGCGATCGAACGTTTTCCCAGGTGACCGGCGTTCGGCCTTTGACGTACCAGAGGGAGTAGTTTTCGGCTGCCACCGCCATCGGATCGAGATTGAAGGTGCCGGATCCGAAAGCAAGGATTCGTTCCCCGTCGACGATCTCAGCGATCTGTGCTCGAGTGAGCATACGTTTAGGCAGTCCCCCAGATTTCACCGTTGCAGACAGATGAATCCGATCTCCCGCGGACACGTTGAGTGCGGCGGCAACGTCCTGCGAAATAATCGCCTCTCCCGTTGACAGGGATTCCCGGCTCGCCGAAAAGTCGAGACCTGGGACGTTGAGATCCCCCAGCTGAGTTGCCGAGGGGAAAACGAAGGGGTTCTCCGCGTCTTCGGTTGTCGCTGTGACATGAGATATCACGTCGACTTCGCTGATCGAATTGCTGTGCGGTAGAACGTTGAGCAGGTCCGGCACCGTGAGGTCCACGGGGAGTCCATTGCGCTGGGACGGGTCAAAATGCATCGAGGAGCGATCCCCTTGTCGCTCCAGCGCAGCTTGGAGCGCCGGGTCGCGACTGAGGAGTTCCGAGGACACCCGAAGGACCGCGGCCTGTACGTCATTGGAACGGCCCAGCCATTGGGATGAAAGAAAAAGGGGCGAATTCATCGCATCCCAGACAGTGAGGGCACCGAAGACGAGAGCGACTGGCACAGCGATGAGGAGGACGACCACGGCCGTGCGTTTCGGGTTCTTGCAGAGGTCGCGTCGGGCAATCCGCGCAACGGCGACGTACCGTGAAAAACACGAACGATCACTGCTCATCCGCATCTCCAGCCCTTATTCGCCGTGGCGGAAGCGGCGATCCATTGACTCCAGACGCAGGTTCTCAAGAGAATCACTGCTTAAACGGTCAACGAAAAGCCCATCCCGCAGGAACACCGTTCTGTCTGCCCACGCCGCATAGCGCGCCTCGTGGGTCACGAGGATTCCGCCCGCACCACGGTCGATACGCTCACGAAGAAGCCGCATGATCTGCTCTGAGTTGCGTGAGTCTAAAGCGCCCGTGGGCTCATCGGCCAGAATGATCGCCCGATCACCGACGATCGCTCGGGCGATCGATATTCTCTGGCGTTGTCCGCCCGAAAGGCGATCAGGAAACTCGTGAGCGAGATCCCCAACCCCGACCTCGTCCAGCGCCGCGAGCGCTTCTTCCCGTGCGCGGCGTCCGGGCACACCGTTGAGCTGCAACGGTATCTCAACGTTTTCAACGGCGGATAGCGACGGAATGAGGTTGAACTCCTGAAACACATACCCGATCGTGGAACGTCGAAATGCTGCGCGACGCATCGCATCCATGTCGCTGATCTTGTGTCCGCAAATGAACACATCACCCCAGCTGGGTTTTTCCAGTCCCCCAACGAGGTTGAGGAGAGTGGATTTTCCAGAACCTGACGGCCCCATGACAGCAACGAACTCTCCCGGAGCCACGGTGAGATTGATCCCCGTCAAAACGATATTCCGGGTGCGACCGTCCTCATACTCATGGCCAACATCAACGATGCGTACGAGATCCGGGGGAAGAGTCATCAGACACCTTGCGACTGCGCGATAACATCCTCAGACCAGGTCTGAGTCCGTCCCTTCGACAAAGCAAACGCCGCCCGACGTGCAGCTTCATTGACTGCACCGGATTCGATGTGGTCAAGCCAGTGAAGCTCAGCCTCGAGGTCGAAGATGTGGCGCTCAAGGATGAGCTGCCAGGCGAACTCACCCTCATCCGCACTGGCCTTGAGCCGAGTGACATCGCGCAGAGCCCCCAGCGTTGCACGACGCTGAGTCTGGATGAGACCGGCAACGTCCACAGTGGGGTCAGCTGCGGCGACAGCAAGCTTCATGACAAGCTCATCTCGCTCGGGCTGATCGCGTGACACCGGGGTGCACCACCATGTTTCCAGCAGCTCGCGCCCCGCATCCGTCAATTCGAACACCTCGGAGTCACGACCTGCGTTCGTCTCCGCATGTGACGTCACAAGGGAGTCACGTTCGAGTCGGTGCATCGTCTGATACACCTGACCGATGTTCAGGGGCCACGCCCCACAGGTCTGTTCCTCGAACCTCTGCTTGAGTCGATACACACCCGCAGGCTGCTGGGCGACAAGTGCAAGGAGGGCGTTTCTCACTGACATTCGGTACTCCATTTCACGGTGACCATCGCATGCTTGCTGATCAGTTGCGGTACAAGAGTAATTATTTTATCGAATGAATGCTCAAGACTCTTGTTGAGAACGACACGAAAATTCTTCAAGTTCTTGGAGAGCACGCATCCACGTTCCATAACGCTGTCGAACGCTCGCAAGCGACGGCACCTCCGCACGTCCGCGTTCCCGTTCACTTCCCGACCAACGTCCGTAGCCATTAAGCGTCACCGGTTCCTGCTGTCGTTGACAAAACTCTAAGAATTCCGCGAATGCCGACCGGAAACTCTCCGAGGTAAAGCGTCCGCTTCCTCGCTGACGACCAACCGGAGATACGGGGATGTCAAAGCGCCGCAGCGCATCTGCCCAGTTGCCATCACCGAGCCTCACCGCAATAGTTCGACTCCTCGGAGGCCACACCAGTGCCCCTCTGTGAGATTCCACTCGCCAACGCGCGAGAATCTCCGCCCTCGCCGCATCAATTTTCCCTACCGATACGCTCGGGCATTCTTTCACGGCCGCTGACTGACGTGCCCAGGCGATCAGTGCGAGGATGAGTGCGCGCTCGTCCTCGTCCACCCGGTTCTTTTCACACAGCGGAAGGATTGCCTGCTCGTCCTCGTCCCGACGTTCCTGCGTGCGCGCCCAGCTGACGATCTCCTCGCGCTCGGCCGCGCTCGTCCTCGTCCATCCCACAAGAAACCAGAATCCCAATTCGATTTGCTGATCCGTAAATGCCGGAACCCGCCCACTCGTTCGTGCCATAGTTTTACTCTACGCATGTACGCTCCTCGCCGCCGCACATTGGCGAGCCACTCTCATCCTCAATTCGGATTGACTCCCCATCCCCAGCGCTGCCCGCGACCCCAACGCCACCCGCGACCAGGCTAGGCCGGTGCTTCGCAGCTATCCTGAGACACAAGCCGCAGCCAGGAAACCCGCAGCCGCGTCAGCCGATCCCCCAAGGAGCCTCATGTCCACGCCGTCGATCCCGACACTGCAACTGCCAACAGGGACCCCGATCCCCCAATTCGGTTTCGGCACGTACAAAGTGACCGAGGGCGTGTACGAGGCTGTATCCCACGCCCTGTCTGTGGGATACCGTCACATCGACACCGCGCAAATGTATGGGAACGAGGCCGAGGTCGGACGAGCGATCGCTGATTCGAGGATCCCTCGCCAGGACCTGTTCATCACCTCGAAACTTAACAACGGCAATCATGAGCCCTCCGACGCACGTTCGTCATTTGATCGTACCCTCGCTGATCTTCGGACCGACTACGTTGACCTCTTCCTCATTCATTGGCCGATGCCCCTGCGATACAACGGCGATGTCGCCTTGCCCTGGCCAGTTCTCGAAGAGTTCTACGACCAGGGGCGAGCCCGCGCCATCGGGTTGTCAAATTACGAGCCCGAACACATTGATGCCGTCCTTGACATCGCGCGGATCACCCCTCACGTCTTACAGATCGAAGCGCACCCATTCTTCGCGAATAACCAGACCCGACACTACGCTCGGCAGCTGGGGATGGTCACCGAGGCGTGGTCTCCCCTGGCACGCGGACGCGCCGCATCGGACCCGACGCTGAGCGAAATTGGGAACGCGTACGGGGTGAGTGCAGCTCAGGTTGCTTTACGTTGGGCAATTCAGCGCGGGGATGTTGTCTTCCCCAAGTCCGTCACTCCCAGTCGCCAGGAACGCAACCTCGATGTCTTTTCTTTCGAGCTCAGCGCAGCCGACATCGCCCGTATTGACGCATTAGACGAGGGAGAAGAGGGGCGAACCGGTTCGCATCCACGCACCCTTAACCGCATCTAGGGATCCATTGTGCGCTGGTCAACATGTGGACCAGAAGAAGTCCCCGAAGCGACTGTGACCCCAAGTCCGCGATAGAGTCACCATATGGCTCAATCCCCGGATCTTGATTATGCATTGTCAACTCTTAAAGCAACTCCCGGAGACGAATATGTCTTCGCCCACCTCGATCACGTTCCCAGCGGAATTGATCCCTTCGCCGTCATTCACGACGACGACGGCTACACCATTGTTGTTGAGAAGTCTCAGGCCCAATCCATTGGCCTTGACGTATCAAAGACCTACGCGCAGGTCATCCTCGGCCTCGACGCGAACCTGGATTCCATTGGAATCACGGCGACTATCGCGCAGCTGATGACGGCACGCTCGATTGTTGCGAATATCATTACCTGCGTCCATCACGATCACCTCTTCGTTCAAGCTGATCGGGCGAACGAAGCCGTTGCAACCCTCACCGACCTGGCAAAGAACGCGCAGGGGTGGCTTCCTCGCGGCTAACGACGCCGCCGCAGTCACGCCCCAAGGAACGCACGTGGCGAATAGGGATCTTCGCGACGGCGGGCAAGAGATCGCAGGAAACACCGGAGGGAACGAGTAGGCTGAGGGATATGGCAAAGGAGCTTTCACGTGCCGACCGTGCGATCGTGCGATTGGCTGACGGAACCGTCAAACAGCAGAATCTCCTCACCGGAACAGAGGTGTGGACGGTACCCGGACGCGGACACCGACCACTGTCGACTCCGCATCCAGATCCAGCGCCAATCTCCGCCGATCGTCACGGTGAATTCTGCGCGTTCTGTGAGAAAAAGTATCTTGAGACACCTCCGGAGAAGTCTCGGCTGATTACGCGCGAGGACGGATCATGGGAGGAACTCTCTCACCTACCCGCCGAGCAGCTCTCCCAGACAACAGCGCAGTTCCGCCGCATCCCGAACCTCTTTGAGATCGTGTCGTACAACTACTGGCACCTCAATCACGGGCACGTTCCCTCCGAGGCAGAGCAGACCCGGATGGCGGAGTACCTCGCCTCCCCCGCCGGTTACGACCACGTCATGCGACTCGTGCGGGCTCGCCTCATGGCATCGGGATCCTCCCAGGAAGAATTCGATGCGATGTCTGATTCCCAGAGGCTCAGCCACGCCAACGGTTTCTTCTCCGGGGGACACGACCTCATTGTTGCGCGGCGTCACTACGTTGACTCAGCTACGGACAACACGCAGCTGGCAAGTTCGGGCACACTGACGCCTGAGGAACACTACTACTACACGGACTACACGGCCCGCACAATGCAGGACCTGTATTCCCTTGACCCGGCGGTGCGCTACGTCGCGACCTTCCAGAACTGGCTCAAACCCGCAGGAGCTTCCTTCGATCATCTCCACAAGCAGCTCGTGGCCATTGATGCTCTCGCCGTTCAGACTCAGGCTGAGCTTGACCGACTGCGTTCGGAGCCGGGAATCTACGATGAGATTTTCAAGGTCGGAGCCACCCGCAAACTCCTCATCGCACAAAACGATCACGCCGTTGCCTTTGCGGGCTTTGGCCATCGTTTCCCAGGGATCGCGGTGTGGCCGCTGGGAAGCCCCCGCAACCCGTGGGAAGTATCCGACGAGCAGATGCGAGGGATTTCGGACATTCTTCACGCCGCCCACGCTGCCACCGGACACGAGGTTCCGTGTAACGAAGAGTGGTATCACCGTCCCCCAACGGTTCACACGCCAATGCGGTGGCGGATCCTCCTCAAATGGAGGATCTCAACTCTTGCCGGATTCGAGGGTGGAACGCGCATCTACCTCAACACAATCGACCCGTGGCAAGTTGTTGAACGCACCGTGCCTCGTCTTCTGCAGATGCGCGAGGCCGGCCTCGTTGCCCCCATGCGCATTGGTGAGGAATGCCGCGTGACACCGGAAATGCTCCGCGATTAAGTCACCGGCAGTACCTGAGCTCTGCGTCTCTTCACCACTTTCAGCTGTGCGTCCTTCTGCTAGGCGTCGCCCGGGGCGCTGAAACGGGGTCGTTGCGTTTTAATGTGCTGCCAGTCCCCTGGCCCACAGTTCACCCCATGTGGCTGTTGCCTCAATCGCCGCGGAGTCGAGATCGCCAACTGAAGGGTCGGCCGTGAGGAACCACTGCGCGGCGGTATCGGCGCGCACGTCCTCGTTCATTGGATCGATGGCACCGGCAACGGCGAGGCTTCTTTGCGTTCGCCGAGTACTCAGCCACGCAATGAAAGACTCTGCTCCGTCACTGGCCGCAGGTCCCGATGCGACATACAGGATGCGCTTGACGCACGTCGCGGGAATCGGCGCGGCAACACTTTCGCTTCCCGAGTTATTGAGTGCGAGGGTCGCAAGCGAACGTGGCGCAACAACAAGAGGGATTGACGAGGGCGAGGCCGCATCTTCCTCGGCCCGGCTCGAATGTCCGGCGGAGTCACCCTCGGACGTGCTCAAGGCAGGTTTGTCAGATGCAGCCGTGTCCCCTAAATCTCCGGGGACCGGGGAATCGTGGGCACCGATACCCGGGGTGAGCGCCAGGCGGGTCCAATAGGCTTGAGGAATCACCCGCGCGCCGGTCCATGCTCGAATCGCATCCGCGGCGGTGGGGGTCACGGTGAGTGCGTGCTGAGCGTTCTTCACCCAGTCGTCGACTGTGCCATTCGTTGCCATCCCAATGGATTGGGTGAAAGAACGTCCAATACTTGTCACTTTCGGATCCGGAACACTGAGTTTCGGTGCGTCCGCTGCTGACAGCTCAGCAAGGCTCGTTGGCAGGGGCAGAGCATTGGCACTAAACCACCGGGAATCAGCGATGACGCACACGTCGTCTCGTCCGTAGGCAACACCGGCGAGAGCCTGCGGGAGTTCAGTGCCTTCCGGGGTCCGCGTATCCTCGGGTGTCGTTGACGCGATTGTTCCTGCGCTCGCTGCACTTCCCGCATCCGTTGCATCAAGCCCAGCGACGACATCGGCGTGAGCATGCTCCAGGTCAGCTGCCGATTCCACTTCCACCACCGACAGAGTAAATCCCGTCTCCGCTGTGAATTGTTGAGCGACTTCCTCGGGGAGGCGAGCACCACCGATGAGGGCGAGAGTGACCTCACCGTGTCCTTTGCGTGGGTGAGGCTCAGCGGATTGGCCGCTCTGTGCGCCGTCGGATCCCGCTGCATAGCCCCCGGGAAGGATCGCGTGATCAAAGGGGTTATCGGGGGCGTTCGAGGACACCGACGGGGAGCATCCCGCAACAATAAGGCTCAGGGCCGAGGCCGAGGCGCCCACACGCAGAACCGACATCGCTCGGAGGCGCTCGGCCAGTGTTTTTAGTGGTTGAGCGATCATGCCTTTGTCCTCCCTCGGTTCGGTGGTGACAATGCGCGTTGGGACAGGCGGTCGTGGGGATACCAGAGTGGGCAAACGACCGCGTCCTCGTCCCTGCCAGGCACAGTGTAGGTGGGAGCTCAGCAAAATCGGCGGATCTTCCTCGGCGTGAAGCACTGTGAGCCATATTGCGGCATGATTAGATGACGAAGTGAATTCGTTGGTATTGACGGAAGGAATATCATGGAAGATCTCGGTTGGAAGATCGCCAGTGCTGCTGCTCTCGGTTTGTCTGCCCTCGTTGCATCGAAAGTAACGGAGTTTGGCTGGAAGGCCGTGACAGGGCACGATATTCCGCGTGAAGACCAGGATGAGGCGTCGCTGGTCTCCCTCGTCCTTTTCGCTGCTGCCTCCGCCGCAGTTGTTTCCGTTGCGCAGCGTTACGCGATTCGTGGTGCGAAGAAGTGGTACGGACCGGGTAATCAGCCCGGTATCGAGGCCTAAGCGGTGTGGTGCGCGCGCACCGCACCCACCATCATCGGCCCTCTATGCCTTGTGCTCCCCGGGCACGCCGATGCCGTCGAGGGGAAGGTAAGCGGACAGGTCGGTTCGCTCCCCTGATGCCACGACACGCCCGTTTTTGGTGACTTCCGCCCAGTCGGTGTGCCCCGTGACCAATTCCAGCCACGTGTGGGGATCCGTTTCGATAACCGCCGGAGGGGTTCCCCTCCGGTGTGTTGTTCCCTGAAGAATCTGGACGGCGCCAGCGGGGGGCACGCGAACTTCAACGCTGCGGCCCGGATAGAGGATCCCCAATTCTTCGAGGGTAAAACGCACTGCGGTCGCCAGTGTGCGCCGAGCAGTGTCGTCCCCTTGCTCAACCCACGCGGCCACAGCCCTCATCCCATCGGCTGGATCAATTTTTCTCTTCGCCACGACTGATCCTTTCGCCACATCCACTGACTCCACCGCAGGCGCTCATCGCTCCTATGGCATCGCAGCGTAGGGGCGCCAACGGTTCGGGGGCCGGGTCACCACACGTGACCAGCCCCCGAACTGTTTCAGCGATGAGTGCTCTCTGAGAAGCGAGTGCGCAGCGCAGACTCCGACTGAGAACGCAAGTCCTCGATGGAGACAATCCAGCCGGTCTCGAAACCTTCCTCTGCCAGGAGGTCGGTGCCGGTCACAGCCAGCATGTCGCCACCGGTCGTTCCGATGCGCTGTGCTGTCACGCCTTCGGCTTCGGCCGCAGCAACGACCGCGGGGAGCGCTTCCTCGGCAACAGCAACGATGGCGCGTGCCTGAGATTCGCTGAGCAACTTCTCAAAGTCACCCATGCCGTCAGCGCCGGCGATCTGCGACAGGTCAAAGGAACCACCGATACCGAAACGTAGGCACGAGTCAACGAGCGTCTGAGCGAGGCCGCCATTTGACAGGTCGTGAGCTGCGCGCACGAGGGGACGACCATCGGGCCCGTCATGTTCGCTGAGCGCACGGATGACATTGCCCAGGGCAACTTCGGCCTGGAGGTCGACCTTCGGCGGGAGCCCGCCGAGGTGATCGTGAACGATGCGCGCCCACGCAGACCCATCAAACTCGTCGTACGTGTCTCCCAGGAGGACCACGGCAAGCCCTTCCTCGGTGAAGCCCGAGGGATTCGCACGGGTCACGTCCTGAAGGATGCCGAGCATACCAACAACCGGCGTGGGGTTAATTGACGAGGTCGGCAGCCCTTTCTCGGTGCCGGATGAGTTGTACAGCGAGACGTTACCACCGGTGACCGGGATCCCCAGTTCAACACATCCATCGGACAGGGCGGTCATCGCGGTGACCAACTGCCACATCGCATCCGTATCCTCGGGGTTACCGAAGTTCAGACAGTCGGTGATCGCCACTGGCTGTGCGCCAACAACGGCGACATTACGGTAGGACTCAGCCAGCGCTTGCTTCGCTCCCTCAGCCGGATCGAGCTTCGTGTACCAGCCGTTCGCGTCGGTTGAAAGTGCAACACCGAGGCCAGATTCCTCATCAACACGGATCACACCCGCGTCGTCGGGCTGAGCGAGGGCTGTGTTGCCCTGAACGTAGCGGTCGTACTGGTCGGTAATCCAGCTCTTCGAGGCCTGGTTGACGTTCGAGAGAACAGCGTTGAGATCTTCGATGAGCTTCACCGCAGTATCCGGGCGAGCCAGTCGCTTCGAGGAATCGTCCTGAAGGGCGTCCTGCCAGGCGGGGCGCGCGTAGGGGCGATCGTAGACGGGTCCGTCGTGGGCAACGGTCTTCGGATCGACGTCAACGATGCGCTGACCGAAGTGGTCGATGGTCAGGCGTCCATTTCCCGTGAGGTGACCGATGACGGCGGCTTCAACATCCCATTTGTCGATGATCTCGAAGAAACGGTCGCGGTCGTCGGGGGTGACGATCGCCATCATGCGTTCCTGGGATTCCGACATGAGGATTTCACCGGCGGTCAGCGTCGGGTCACGCAGGAGAACATTTTCGAGGTCGACGTGCATGCCCGAATCACCGTTGGACGCAAGCTCCGAGGTCGCGCAGGAAATACCTGCGGCACCGAGGTCCTGAATTCCTTGAACAACACCTGCGTGGAAGAGTTCAAGGCAACATTCGATGAGGACTTTCTCCATGAAAGGGTCGCCGACCTGCACGGATGGGCGTTTCGCTGGCATCCCGTCTTCGAAAGTTTCCGACGCGAGGATCGACGCACCACCAATGCCGTCGCCGCCGGTGCGCGCTCCGAACAGCACAACGAGATTGCCTTCACCGGTGGCGTTCGCCAGGTGAATATCTTCGTGGCGAAGCGTTCCGATGCATAGGGCATTGACCAGGGGGTTGCCCTGGTAGGACGGGTCAAATTCGGTTTCACCACCGATGTTCGGCAGGCCCAGGCAGTTTCCGTAGCCACCAACACCGGAGACAACGCCGTGGACAACGCGGGCGGTATCAGGATGATCGACGGCGCCAAAACGCAGCTGATCCATGACGGCAACAGGGCGGGCACCCATCGAGATGATATCGCGGACGATTCCGCCGACACCTGTGGCTGCACCCTGGTAGGGCTCAACGAAGGACGGGTGGTTATGGGATTCAACCTTGAAGGTCACAGCCCATCCGCGGCCAATGTCAACAACTCCGGCGTTCTGGCCCATGCCAACGAGGAGGTGACGACGCATCTCATCGGTTGTGCGGGCGCCGAATTGCTCGGCAAGGTGTTTCTTCGATGACTTGTAGGAGCAGTGTTCCGACCACATCACCGAGTACATGGCGAGCTCGGCGTTCGTCGGACGGCGGCCAAGGATGTGGCAGATCTTGAGATACTCGTCCTCTTTGAGGCCGAGTTCCTTCCACGGCATGTCCTTGGTTGGGGTTGCTGCGGCATCCTCAACGGTGTCGGGATGCTCGCGTGAAGTAGTGGGGGTGGATTCAACGGTCATGTGCTTTCCGTTCGTTTCTACGCGGGGACGAGGACGAGGGTTGGGCAGCGCTTAGCCAACAAGAGCATGAAGAACGGACTGGAAGATCTTCAGGCCTTCCGTGCCGCCGTGCCCGGCGGATGCGCCATGCTCATCGGTACTCAGCGGACCAAAGCCAGCCTCGATCGCATGCTCAGGGTGAGGCATCAGGCCAACGACGTTACCGCGGTCATTCGTGATTCCGGCGATGTCATTGGCGGAACCGTTGGGGTTGAGATCAACGTATCGAAACACAACGCGTCCTTCACCTTCAAGCCGCTCAAGCTCCTGAGGCGAAGCCTGGAAGTTTCCTTCGCCGTTTTTCAACGGAACAGTGAGGATCTCATCTCGTTCATAGAGCGCTGTCCACGCAGTATCCGGGTTTTCAACGCGAAGAACTTGATCACGGCAGAAGAACTTCTGATGATCGTTGCGAATCAGCGCGCCGGGAAGCAGATGAGATTCACACAGCACCTGGAAGCCGTTGCAGATCCCCAGAACAGGCATACCTGACTTGGCGGCGCGCACGACCTCCCCCATGACGGGAGCAACCGCGGCGATCGCTCCGCAGCGCAGGTAGTCGCCGTAGGAGAATCCACCCGGGAGAATCACGGCGTCAACGCCTCTGAGGTCTGCGTCCTTGTGCCACAGGGCAATGGACTCGCCACCTGCGAGTCGAACCGCGCGTGCCGCGTCGCGGTCATCAAGAGTGCCGGGGAAGGTGACTACACCGATTCGGGTCACTTGGTGCCTCCCGCGTAACGCGGGTCGTCCTCGTCAATAGCCTCAACACGGACGACGTCTTCAATGATCGGGTTGGAGAGAACTTCCTCGGCGGCGCGACGTGCGTCAGCGAGAAGCTCGTCGGTGACGGGGCCGTCCACGGACAGGTGGAAGCACTTGCCCTGACGAACGGCAGTGAAGCGAGAAATCCCCAGCCTCGGCAGCGCCGAACTCACTGCTTTCCCCTGCGGGTCTAGGATCTCCGGCTTCGGCATCACTTCCACGATGATTCGCCCCACGGCGTTCCTCCTTGTTTTGGTGCTTCCTAATTTCGGTGGTGGTGTTCTTGACCAACAGTCTGATGATGTCATCGCCGCCGGCTTTCGGCATGCGGTGTCGGACTCATGAGAGAACCGGCTCTGTGCCGGTAATCCTCTTAAAGGCTTCGATGTAGCGGTCTCGCGTGGCAGCAACAACGTCTTGAGGTAACTGTGGTGGCTGCTCGGAGCTGGATTTCTCCCACCCGGATGCGGGTGATGTCAACCAGTCACGCAGATACTGCTTATCGAAGCTCGGAGTTGCGTGTCCCTCGACCCACTGGTCGGCCGGCCAGAAACGCGAGGAATCGGGGGTGAGGATTTCGTCAGCGAGGACGATCTTTCCGCTTTCTGGATCGATACCGAACTCGAACTTCGTGTCAGCGAGGATCACCCCACGCTCAGCGGCAATCGATCGCGCTTTGTCGTAAATAGCCAAAGAGAGGTCGCGGAGCTTCTCGGCAACGTCGCGGCCAACCATCTGTGCGGCGCGGTCAAAGGTAATGTTCTCGTCGTGGTCGCCAACCTCGGCCTTTGCTGCGGGAGTGAAAACTGGCTGCTCAAGACGGGATGCTTCGGTGAGACCGGGGGGAAGGGGGACGCCGCATACCGCGCGCTTTTCTCGATACTCCACCAGCCCCGACCCGGTGAGATAGCCGCGAACCACACATTCGATGGGGATCATGTCGAGGGCCTTGCAGACAACCGCACGGCCGGCAACCTGCTCGGGAACATCGGGGGCGTCCGTCGCAATGAGGTGGTTGTCCACGATGTCGCTCATCTGACCCATCCACCAGATCGCCAACTGGTTGAGGATCTTGCCTTTGTCGGGGATCAGCGTCGGAAGAATAACGTCATAGGCGCTGATCCGGTCCGTTGTCACCATGAGGAGACGGTCATGCGCTGCGCGGGGCGCACCGGCGTCCACCGACGTCACGTCCTCGCTGTGAGACGTGGCCCCCTCAGCGGACGTGCTCGCGGGGACGTAAATCTCACGGACCTTCCCAGCACTCAGATGCGTCCATCCCGATAGTTCCAGATTGTCCATCGTGCTCTCCTTCACGTCCCTTGCCCCGGTGAGTCTGCGATCTGCGGTCAGCTGCGGTTAGCGTTCAGTTCCTCAGGCCACGTTGCGATATCACTGCGATGGTGTTCTCCGTCGAAGTGAATAAGCGCAACACCTTCGTAGGCGGTGCGCCGCGCATCCTCGACACTCGAACCGCGCCCAACAACGTCGAGCACGCGACCTCCCGTGTTCACCAGGCGCACATCGGGCTCGAATCCACAGCACCCCGCGGCAACATCCGCGGGATCCGAAACGATGGTTTCTCCCGTTCCTGCGTGGATCACGTGGACACCGGGAAGTGCCTCGGCCTGGGAAATCCCTGAAATTTCATGACCGGTGTCCGTTGGCCCTGGGTATCCACCGGACGCCATGACAACGGTGACCGCCGCATCTGAACTCCACACGGGAGCAGGAAGTGAGTCGAGGGCTCCCGTTGCCGCGGCGTACAGCAGCTCACCCAGAGGTGAGTCCAAGCGTTCGAGGACGACCTGAGTTTCCGGATCGCCGAAACGGACATTGAACTCAACGACGCGGATCCCACGCGATGTCATTGCGAGGCCGCAGTAGAGAAGCCCCACGAAGGGTGTCCCACGCTGCGCCATGCGGTCGACCGTTGGCTGAGCAACCGTGCGCACAATCTCATCGACAGCGTCCTCGCGCAGCCACGGCAGCGGTGAATATGCGCCCATGCCTCCCGTGTTCGGTCCCTCGTTGCCATCTGCGACGCGCTTGAAGTCCTGGGCGGGAACCAAAGGAACGACGTTCTGTCCGTCACTGAGACAGAAGAGAGACACTTCGGGACCGTCAAGGAATTCCTCAACAACCACTTTTCCACCCTCGCGCGTAAGACATGCCTGCGCGTGCGCGCGTGCCGTCTCACGATCGGAGGACACAACAACTCCCTTGCCCGCGGCCAGAGCATCATCCTTGACAACAAAGGGGGCTGCGAAGTCATTGAATGCCGCGTCCACCTGGTCAAGAGTCGTGCATGTGTAGGCGCGCGCCGTCGCGACTCCGGCCTCGATCATGACGTCTTTCGCGAAGGATTTCGAGGCCTCAAGCTCAGCGGCGGCTTTCGTTGGACCAAAAACAGGAATTCCGTGGGCGAGGACGGCATCGGCAACACCGGCGACAAGCGGGGCCTCCGGACCAACAACAACGAGGTCGACGTTCTCGCTCGTTGCACGGAACACGACGTCTTGAGGGTCAAGAGGGTTGAAAACAACGGACCGTCCCAGGGGTTCTAACCCGGGGTTACCCGCCTGAACAACAAGTTCAACGGGGTTCTGGTCGGTTGACGTACGTACGAGCGCTCGGGCGAGCGCGTGCTCGCGCCCCCCATTTCCTACGAGAAGGACCTTCACACCCATAGGCTACCTGTGGCTGGGGCCTCTCCGTGCCGCATGAGACACTTCCCGGCAGACGTCACATTTTATTGGGCACTGCCGACGGCTGTTTTTGCTCGAAAAGCGACGTTCGGCATCACTGCGGCACACCGCGAAGGTAGGGCTATAGGCCCGAACGTATGCGACATGCGACGCAGCCCCCGATTCACAAGCAGAGGGCCTGTGGCCGGGTTTCCCCGGCCACAGGCCCTCTCAGGTGAAACACCTACCCCCTCACGCAGTTACTGTCACGCACATGATGCGCGGCCGCAACCAACAATGTGGGATCGGCAGTCTCTCAGGCGCGAGCAGCTTCGATGCGCTCGCGGAACTTCGCCAGCTGCTCGGTGATCGCTGCGGGCAGCTTGTCACCGAACTGCTTGAAGTATTCTTCGGTGTCGTCCATCTCGTTTGCCCAAGCGTCGGGGTCGATCGCGAAGAGCTTCGCCCACTTGGCTTCGTCGATGTCGAGGCCATCGAGGTTGAAGTCCTCGAACTTCGGGTAACGACCGGTCACACCGTCGATCGCCTCAAGTTCGCCAGCTGCGCGGCGGACGATCCAGTCCAGGACGCGGGAGTTGTCGCCGTAACCCGGCCACATGAACTTGCCGTCTTCGTCCTTGCGGAACCAGTTGACCTGGTAAACCTTCGGGAACTTCTCGCCGAGTTCTTCCTGCATCTGGAGCCAGTGACCCCAGTAGTCGGCCATGTTGTAGCCGCAGAACGGCAGCATGGCGAAGGGGTCGTGACGCAGCGAACCGGCCTTGACGTCGGTCGCAGCGGCGGTGACCTCGGAGGCAACCGAAGCACCAATGAAGACACCGTGAGCGGCTTCGTACTGCTCGGCAACGAGCGGAACGTTCGTTGCGCGGCGGCCACCGAAGAGGATCGCGTCAACTGCAACGCCCTGAGGAGCTTCCCAGTCGGGGCAGATGATCGGGCACTGCTCAGCCGGAACGGTGAAGCGGCTGTTGGGGTGCGCAGCCTTCTCGCCGGACTCGGGGGTCCAGTCGTTGCCGTGCCAGTCGATGAGGTGAGCGGGAGTTTCGCCGTCAATGCCTTCCCACCAGACGTCGCCGTCATCGGTCAGAGCAACGTTGGTGAAGATCGAGTTGGCACGCATGGTGTCCATAGCCATCGGGTTCGTATCGTAGGATGTGCCCGGTGCAACACCGAAGAAGCCTGCCTCGGGGTTGATCGCGTAGAGACGGCCGTCGGGGCCGGGACGCATCCATGCGATATCGTCGCCCACGGTCTCGACCTTGTAGCCGGGGATCGTTGGCTGGAGCATCGCGAGGTTCGTCTTGCCACAGGCTGAGGGGAACGCAGCGGTCACGTGGAACTGCTGACCGGTCTCTTCGCGGGTCAGACGGAGGATGAGCATGTGCTCGGCCATCCAGCCGTCGCGGCGAGCCATCGTCGAGGCGATACGCAGCGCGTAGCACTTCTTTCCAAGCAGCGCGTTGCCGCCGTAGCCGGAGCCGAAGGACCAAATCTCATTGGTCTCGGGGAAGTGGGTGATGTACTTCTCGTCGTTGCAGGGCCAGTTGTCATCAACGGCGCCATCAACGAGCGGAACACCCACGGAGTGAACGGCGGGAACCCACGGCTTGCCTTCGGCAATGAGATCCATCGCCTTTTGACCCATGCGGGTCATGATGCGCATGTTGCACACAACGTAGGGGGAGTCGGAGATTTCAATGCCGAGCTGGGAGATCGGACCACCGAGGGGACCCATCGAGAAGGGGATGACGTACATCGTGCGACCAGCCATCGCACCGGTGAACTTCTCCTTGAGGATGCCCTTCATTTCCTTCGGGTCAGCCCAGTGGTTCGTGGGGCCTGCGTCCTCTTCCTTTTCGGAGCAGATGAAGGTACGGGACTCAACACGAGCAACGTCGGACGGCTTAGAGCGGGCGAGGAAGGAGTTCGGGCGCTTCTCCTCGTTGAGCTTGGTGAACATCCCGTTCTCAACCATGAGCGAGGTGAGACGTTCCCACTCTTCCTGCGACCCATCGGAGAACTCAATGGCGTCAGGCGTCGTCAACGCGGCGATCTCAGCGACCCACTGAATCACATCTTCGGGAGCGTTTGACGGAGCGGCTGCGCGCACATCCTGTTCAGTCACGGACATTTTGCCTCCTGAGGCACTCGGGATCAAAGGACGCGGATGCGCCTTTGAGGTACGTCTCAATCATCCCTGATTTTGCGTCAAAATGCGCGGGCGATTAGTCCCAAGTTCATTCATACCCAAGGAATACGCACAAATGACCACTCATCCAAAACCCGTATTCACATGCGTCAACGTCACTTCTCACCCACCGCCCCGGTCACTACCAGCTCAGAACACCGCAAGTGGGACAGACATCACATATCCGGATTCTGAAATTCATCGGTGGACATTCGGCGCACATTCTTGGGTCCAACGCACACCTCGCCGCAGTGATTCACTCCGAAGATTCTTTCTGAGACCAACAGGGAACGAAAAGTGATCTACTCTGTCCTTGCGGCTGGTGAACAGCCGGCTGGACCACTGAATTCATCGGAGGATATCCGTGCGCTTGAAAAAGTCTGAAGGCCCATCGTTCTTTGATCTATTCTCGCAGCAGGCAGCCAACCTTGTAACTGGCTCCGCGCAGCTCGCCTCACTTCTTAACGCATCCCCAACCGAACGGGTTGCCATTCGCGATCAGCTTCACGAAGTCGAACACTCCGGCGACGACATCAACCACACCATCATCCGAAGGATCAACGCATCCTTTGTCACGCCCTTCGACCGCGAAGACCTCAACCGCCTCGCATCGAACCTCGACGACTGCATGGATCACATCGACGAAGCCGGCGACCTCCTCGTTGTCTACGGAATCGGCGAAATCCCCAGTGCCGTCTCATCGCTGCTGTCCGAACAGGTGGCCATCATTGCTCGATGCGCTGACCAGACGGCCCAAAATATGCCCAAACTCAAGTCGCCGCTCGATATGCGCGATTTCTGGATTGAGATCAACCGCCTCGAAAACGAGGGCGACCTTGCCTACCGGCGCACCCTGACCGCGCTCTTCGACTCGGGCCTGGACCCGGTGACAATTATTAAATTCAAGGACATCATCGAGGTGCTGGAAAAGGCAACGGATGCCTTCGAGGATCTCGCCAACGGAATTGAGACCATCGCGCTGAAGGAGTCCTGAGCCGTGGATCTCAACCTGATCCTCGTTGTCCTCGTCATCGTTATTGCCCTGGGCTTCGACTACACCAACGGTTTTCACGACGCGGCGAACGCCATCGCAACATCGGTGTCGACGCGTGCTCTGACCCCGCGAGCCGCCCTGCTCATGGCCGCGATCATGAACGTCATCGGTGCTCTTCTGGGAACGGAAGTCGCCAAAACCATCGGCGAAGGCATTATCGACATCGCCCAGTATTCCGAATCCACCGTGACGAGCGTCCAACGCGAAGGCCTCGTCATCGTCCTCGCCGCTCTTGTGGGTGCGGTCGTGTGGAACCTCATTACCTGGTGGTTTGGGCTGCCGTCGTCCTCGTCTCACGCACTCATCGGTGGCCTCGTGGGAGCGGGTTTGGCCTCGGCAACAACCGTCAAATGGGCCGGCATCCTCGAATCCGTCATCATCCCGATGTTCGTTTCACCATTCATTGGTTTCTTCCTCGGTTTCGTCCTCATGAAAATCCTCATGTGGGCGCTACGCAGACTTCCCTACCATCGAACGATGCGAAAATTCCGTATTCTCCAGACAATTTCTGCGGCAGCAATGGCTTTGGGCCACGGCCTCCAGGACGCCCAGAAAACAATGGGGGTAATCGTCATGGCCCTCGTTGCCGGTGGCTACGGTGAACATCATCAGATTTTCGACCCGGTCACCGGAGACCTCACGATCCCCCTGTGGGTGAAAATCGCCGCGGCAGGCGCAATTTCGCTGGGGACCTATTCGGGTGGCTGGCGCATCATGCGCACCCTGGGACGCAAAATCATTGATCTTGATCCCGCGCGTGGTTTCGTTGCCGAATCGGTGTCCGCAGCCGTTCTTTACCTGTCTGCTTTCGCTCTTCACGCCCCTATTTCAACAACCCACACGATCACATCAGCGATCCTCGGTGTGGGGGCGACAAAGAGATTCTCCGCGGTTCGCTGGGGGGTTGCCGGCAACATCGTTGGCGCGTGGTTCCTCACATTGCCCGCGGCGGCAGGGGTTGCGGCTGTTTTCTTCTGGCTCATTCACTGGGTAGTTGTCGCCCTCTAGCGGGCATACTAGGGTCATGCTTTCCGTGTGTCACAGTGAATCCTCCCCCGCGTCGTCCTCGTCCCCATCATTGACGAGGACGAGCGCGCCTTCTCCTCGCCGACGCCTTAGTGTGGCGGGAGTACTTCTCCTTGCGGGAGCGGCGCTGACGCTTGCGGGGTGCTCGTTTTCATCGGTGATGAAGCTCTCCGCGGGTGACTGCATTGAACTTCCCCAAGACTCAACCGCGGTGACCGTTGACGTGCGTTCGTGCACGTCGGATCACAATGCTGAGGTGTCGAAGATTGTGTCGGTCAAGGATGACGGGGAGTTCCCGGGGGATGCGGTGCTCAATGAGCGCGCGGAAAAAGAGTGCGTTGATTCTTTCGAGGACTACGTTGGCACCCCGTACGTGACATCGGCTCTGGATGTGACGTGGCTGATTCCGACAAAGAACTCGTGGGAGCAGAATGACCGTTCCATTGTGTGTCTCGTTCATGCGATGGATCGTTCTGCGCTGACGCAGTCGGTGAAGGATTCGCAGCTCTAGGACGAGACCAACGATCAACGCGGGGAGGGAGCGAAGAACACAGGCGCTCCCTCCCCGTGTTGCGTGTGCGTGGGGACGATCTCGCATGTTTACGCAGCCGCCAGGTGTGTGGCGCTTTGGCGCGTGGACGTGCAGATTCGCCCTCGTCCTCGTCCCTTAGAACCCGAGGACATCCTTCGTTCGCGTGCCGTGGCGCTCAACGGCGAGAACGCGAGGCTCTCCCTGTGTCAACGCAACGTGAACAACGAGGACCTGAGCTGTACGCAGCCACGGACTTGAGCGAGGAAAGTGCGCATGTATGGACGCGGGAGCAGCGTCAATAAGCGGAGCGAGGCACACGGGGATCGTCGGACGATGAACGCAGATGACTGACGGCACGTGATGCGCAGTGAGCATCGACGCAATGAAATCGCGAGCATCATCGGGACGGGAATCAACCGCCCATTCGGTGAGCGCAGGAACCTCCGTGACCGAAAGCCCGGCGACACCGGCCCACGGAGCAAGAGTCTGAGCGCAGCGCTGCCACGGCGACGAATACGCTTTCTCGATGCCGAACGCGGAGAGAATATCCACCAGGTCAAACGCCTGGCGAACTCCCAGACGACTCAGCGGACGGCTCGCCTCATCACCCAGCCAGCTCTGGCGCGACTCAGCCTTCGCATGACGAGCGAGCATGAGAGTGCTCGTCACCAGAGTGCCGTCCTGCGCACGACTGAGCAGCTCCGACAGGAGCCGACGGTCCCCGCGCCGAGTAAGCAAACTCTCGGCCTTACGCGGGGATGCCCAACGGTTCGTGTCAATTTCCGAGGACGGAGCCCGGTGCACCGGGACTCGGGTTCTTCGCGGCGCCCCACCCGAATCCGATGGATCCTCCGGCATGAGGGTTCCCACCCAATACAGGACTTCTTTGGTCTGCCCCGATCCCAGGCGATAGCGCTGAGTTGTCAGCGGGGCTCCGAGGATCACGGGCAGGCCCGTCTCCTCTTCGACTTCCCGCACAGCAGCCGAAGTAATCGGCTCGTTAAGTTCAGCTTTCCCTTTGGGCCACGACCAGTCCTTGTACTTGGGACGGTGGACCATGAGAACTTCGATATCGCGCGGATCAATGACCTCACCGGGACGGGCAACACGCTGACGATCAACGAAACGCCACACCACTGCTCCGGCGGCGCGCACAAGGCGCGACGGAACGGGCGAGGGGCGAAGCATTCGAGGCACCCTCTAAGCCTACCGGCCAAAGGCCATCTCGACTCATCAACCGTCCACCGGCTCACTCGCATCTCTTCTCAAAGGCCGCGCGTCGCCCTCGTTAATGACAACGACCCGTGACGTGAGTGATCTACTCAGCGGAACGGCCAATAACGCGAGACGATGCCTCCTTCATGAGCTGAGTCTGAATGTCGTGGAGCGCAGTACCATTCTTGCCGTACTGTCGACGCTTCCACGTGCCATCCTTACGCAGCGCCCACGACGTTGTTGCCGGTGAAACCCCCGTTCGCACGAGGTTTGCAAGGTAGGAGATGTGCTCGGGATCGGCGATGCGCACAAGAGCCTCAACGCGACGATCAAGATTGCGATGCATCAGGTCGGCAGACCCGATCCACACTTCTTCCTCACCGCGCGGCCCGAAAGCATAGATCCGAGAATGTTCAAGGAAACGCCCCAGGATCGAACGAACACGAATGTTGTCCGACAGGCCCGCAACCCCGGCGCGGATCGCGCAGATCCCCCGGACCTCAACATCAACACGCACCCCCGCTTGGGATGCGCGGTACAGGGCATCGATGACGGCCTCATCAACCACGGAATTCACTTTGATTCCGATCCACGCACCCAGCCCGGCTTTCTGGCGTTCGATCTGTCCGTTGATGCGCTCAATCAGGCCATCACGGATCGACAGCGGAGCCACCAGGAGCCTGTGGAAGGTTGACCTGGGCGCATAGCCGGACAGCTGATTAAACAGGCGCGTGAGATCTTGAGCAACATCGCGATCGCAGGTCAGCAACCCAAGATCTTCGTATCCGCGAGCAGTCTTGGGATGGTAGTTGCCCGTACCGACGTGGCAGTAGCGCCGAAGCCCGTCAGCTTCCTGACGAACAACAAGCGAGAGCTTGCAGTGAGTTTTCAACCCAACCATGCCGTAGACAACGTGAACGCCCGCGCGTTCAAGTTTGCGCGCCCACCCGATATTCGCCTCCTCATCGAAACGCGCCTTGATTTCAACGATGGCGACAACCTGTTTGCCAGATTGAGCCGCCTCGATGAGTGCCGAAACAATCGGAGAATCCCCGGATGTTCGATAGAGAGTCTGCTTCATCGCCAGAACGCTCGGGTCGCGCGCTGCCTGCGTGATGAAGGCCTGCACCGAGGTTGCAAACGAGTCGTAGGGATGATGAACGAGGACGTCGTGGGAGCGGATCGAGGCGAAAATATCGGATGCGCGCGCCGACTCAAACTCTGCCAGGCCCGCAGCGGTGACGGGCACATACTTCGGATATTTGAGGTCGGTGAGTTCTAGGTCGTGGAGTTCATTGCAGAGCGTGAGGTCAAGGGGAGCGGGCAAGCTAATGACATCCGCGTGCGAAATCTCCAGCTTTTCCACGAGGAACTCACGCACGAAGGGAGAAATGGTGTCTTC
The DNA here is from genome assembly GCF_011038885.2 of Schaalia sp. ZJ405. Classification (NCBI taxonomy): domain Bacteria; kingdom Bacillati; phylum Actinomycetota; class Actinomycetes; order Actinomycetales; family Actinomycetaceae; genus Schaalia; species Schaalia zhouxuedongae. The sequence goes on from NZ_CP064952.1 coordinate 2,040,624, forward strand.
AACTTCGAGGCGCACAACGGGCCCGAACTTCCGGCGAAGGAGTTCTTCCTCCATCGCGGTCAGAAGGTTTTCGGCGTCGTCCTCTTCCACCTCGACGTCCTCGTTACGCGTCACCCTGAAGGAATGAGCTTCGACGATCTCAACGCCGGGGAAGAGATGCTCCAGGTGCGCACGAACCACATCTTCAAGGGTGACGAAAGTTGCGCCCTGCTCCGTGTCGATGTAGTCCTCGGGAACCCCGCCACCGGCTACGGAATCAACGTTAATCAGGCGAGGAAGCGAGGGCGGAACCTTGACGCGAGCAAAATGTAATTTCCCGTTCAACGGGTTGCGGACAACGACCGCGAGATTGAGCGACAGTCCTGAAATGTAGGGAAACGGGTGCGACGGATCAACAGCTAAGGGCGTGAGCACGGGGAAAATTTGGCGCCGGAAGTAGCGCGTAAGCACCGACTTGTGTTCCTCGCCGAGACTATCCCAGCGGGTCAGGTGAATACCCGCATCTGCGAGCGCCGGAAGAATCTCCGTCTGAAAGCTCTCCGCTTGACGTGTTGTGAGCTCGCGGGTGCGCGCCTGGATTCCCTCAAGGACCTGTCGCGGTTCCAAACCGGAGGCGGATTTCTTCGCGATTCCCGCGGCAATTCGGCGTTTAAGGCCCGCGACGCGCACCATGTAGAACTCGTCAAGGTTTGAGGAGAAAATCGCCGAAAACCACGCGCGTTCAAGCAGCGCAAGCTGGGTGTCCTCAGATTGCTCAAGGACCCGCTGGTTGAACGCCATCCACGAGATTTCTCGGTCCCCGAAGCGTCCCTTGGGCAGGGGTTTGTCCTCTCCGATCGGCTCGGACATGTCAACGCACGGGGTCAGTGGTGGTGTCTGAGGGAGACGTTCGTTGATGTCGTCGTCGTATTCGGAGTCCTCATGTTCCACGCCAACAAGTTCAGCTTGTTCGGCTCCGCGGACAAACATCTCCTCAGCACGTGCGCTCTGCATGGATTCGCTTTGCGCATACGGAGTCGCGTACGAGGACGAGGTTGCGTACGAGGACGAGGCCTGGCCCTCGGCCTCGTCAGGCACCTGAAGTTCGGGGCCGGGCCACGATTCGTCGGGGGCGGAGAAGTGCTGTTCGTCGGTCGACATGTGTTCCCTTTCAGGGTGAGGTCGTCATCGGGGTGTTCGTTCCCAGGCGAGCACTGACGTTCCAGGACGGTCGCTGGAGTTCCAGGACGGTCGCTGGCGGTCCAGGGCGCCGAGGACGAGGACACCACCGATGACGGTCACATTTGTGACCATCATCGCAAATTTTTGAGCCCGATACGAGTATCACCGCTCACTAGTTGAGCGTTCCCACTTCCGCTTCTCGCGCAGCCGCATCAAGTTCGTCAGCGGTCCTGACAAGTGCCTGGATCCGTGTGGTCACGGGATAGGCAAGGGCATCGGAGGGGTCAACGATCCATCGTCCCGAATGGGAATGTCCGGCTGCGAGGACACGAAGAACGCGGGCTGCTGCGCTGAGAATCCAGTCGAGATCATCGTCGCTCAGATCACCGCGTAAAAGCGCGTCGACCTCGTCAATGACACTCTCAAGGAAGCGCACGGCAACGGGAGCCTCCAAGCCGGGAATGTGAGCACTCTGGCTTCCTTCGTCATAGCGACTCTGGACGTCAGCAGGGTGACGGTGATACCACGCAGCCAGCAGATAGAGCCGCCACAGCGCACCAGGGAGCGTGAACTCGGGGCTGCGCGACCACACGTGAGCAACAACATCCACTCCCTGCGAGCGCACAACCTCACGGAGCCGAGCAATCTCAGCCTCCCCGAAAGTGTCGTCTTCAACTCCGAGCAACGCCCACGCCGTCGAATGGGCAACGGCAGAAAGCTCGGCGGGATCTTCGTCACCGATGATTGCCTCCGCCCGGGCAGCGTCAAGAATCGCGGGGCGACGCGGCGTTCGTGCCTGGCTCATCACAGTTCCTGTGGTCGGTGTTTGCGGGTTGCTGCCCGCAGATGGGCTGGGCACATCGAGGCTCCCGCGCAGGTGTCAACGGCGTTTTCGAGATTCATCGGGAAAAATTTCTGCATTTACTCGTCATTCTCTTACAATAGATGAGGTCCCTGACGCTCAGGGGCTTGGGCCTATAGCTCAATTGGCAGAGCAACGGACTTTTAATCCGTGGGTTCGGGGTTCGATTCCCCGTGGGCCTACCGCAAATAAACGGCCCGGATTCAACGAAAAGTTGGTCCGGGCCGTTGCGCATTTTCGCTAGTTTCTCCCTTACTGTAGCCAATGCTGTAGCCATTGGTACCCGATAAAAATGAACCGCCGTTTACCCGTTGAGGTAGCTGGTGAGTCGGTGAGTTGGTCCGCCAATTTAGGTGTTTCCCTCAGAATGTTTGCGCACCCGGTTAATTTGTGTCAAGCATCACACTTAATGGTAGTGTTCTAGCTGTACAGATATGTCCACAGGGTGTACACTTTAGGTATCGACATTGAAAGGGGGAACGAAAATGAACATCGAGCAGACGATCGGCACCTACTACGACGAGCCAGAACTCCTTGACATTTTCACTGCCTTCGATGACGACGAAGCGGTTGGTTCTATCTACATCAACCGAGACCACAAGGTCATCATGAACATCGAGGTTGATGAGGACCGCCAAGGCGAAGGAATCGCCCGCGCGCTTTTCGAAGCAGCCGATGAAGCCCTCCGCGGGATCTACCACGCTCCGGCGTGGGCATGCACCGATGAAGGCAGGGGCTTCGCCCTGGCGATGGGCGGCGACATCATTGACGACGAGACAATGGTGGCCATCACTGGTGCGGATCTCTCAATTTTCGATATCGACTGAATTCACAAACCCCACCCACCCAAAGAAAGGCCTTTGATAATGGAACTTTCACTCGACACCACCGCGTATCTCAACGGCGAGGGCACCGCGACTCAGCAGGAGCTTTTTCAGCGTGCCGCCGATAGGATCGTCGAAAGATGGCAGTCCCGCTACCCCAATGACACCGAGCCGGGGGAGCTTGAAGCCGGAATCAGGGATGAGCTTGTGGGGGCGGCGATGTACTGCCTAGGGGACGCAACAATTGAAGACCTCGCGGCCTCAGAGCAACAAGCCCGCATGGGGTTAGAGGTGAGCGTGGATCGTCTCACCGGGGCGTTAATCGCCGCTGACATCGACGGGTTGTCAAAAGCGGAACTCACCCGCAAAACAGGCCTGGTGCGGACCACGATTTATAACCGCCTGGGCGAGTAAAAATACACTGACTACGATTGGAGAAAACGATGCCTACTTCGTATAAGTCAACGGCTGCGCAAGCCGCGTACATCCGGTCCCTTGCTTTGGAGGTTGGGGACATTGCGTTTGAGGCCGCGTATGCTGAAGCGGCGAAAGTTAATGGTAATCGTCCGTGGGGGCGGGGTACCGAGACTCATACTCAGGCCGCGAGGCGGTTGAGTAAGAAAACCGCCTCGCAGCTTATCGAAACGCTTTTGAGTATTAAGCGTGGGACTTTTCAGGACTGAGGAGCGCCTTTCGCGGTTTTGCGAAGCTCCGCCAAAACCTGCCTCAGCTGGTTCGTTGGCATCATGTAGAAACCACCGGTGAGGATCCGTTTGACCTGGAAGCCAAGGCCGATCTTGTCTGCCAGCTCATCGGCTTCGCGAATGGCTGCGTCGAGTTCAACGTCGGTCGGTAAATCCAAGATGACTCCCTGGACGAGAACGGTCTCATACCCCGGGACGGTGACTTCAGTGGTTTCCCCGTTGCGTAGGAGCGTGAAAACGACGTTTCTTAGTGGAACTTGGCTGGCTGAGTGGAAGCTCTCGCCGTTGTCGTCAACGTTTCGCTGGTCGACCCGGAAGCCTTCGACATCACCGATTTTCATGCTCAGGTCAATTATCGGCTGAGATAAGACCTGCTCGACGGTTCGTTTTACGTAGTTAATTCCCATGCTCTGACGCTACACCTACCGGGCTTCGAGTGGTGTGGATTTCGGTTTTCACCCCCACACAGCCATGTGTCACACATCACACGGTTAAACCCTCTCCCAATATGCATATTTTTATACACCTGTGTTATGCTTAAGCCATTGGAAAAGACACAGGTCTTGACCACCTCAACAAGGAGGATAGAAAAAATGGCCGGATACAACATGATGATGTGGAAATCCAACAATGCTGTCGCAGCTGAACGCGAAGGCATGGTTGTCGCCTCGAAAATCACGAAGAAATGGCTCGCCGATGCAGGGATCACCGAACCTGTGATGTTCATTAAATGGCTGGTACGTATCGGGCTTATCTCTGAAGCTGAGTGGCATCACACCTCGAAGTTCTACAACCGGGTCAACTACTACAGGGCCGAAGATATCGTCGAAGACCTCAAGCGCCTTAACGAATATGGTCGCCTCGCTGTCTTGCGTCAGATGTTTTCCGAACCCCAATGGCGCAAAGCCCACACGGAAGCTATTCGGTGGGAAATGATCCACCGTGTCAACGCTGCGAAAGATGAGGTCTGATTTGAACATTTCGTTGACACTCCGGTCGTATCGTGAGGCCCTTGGTCTCACCCAAGACGAAGCCTCACGATACGTCGGAGTCAAGCAGGCAACATGGTCACGATGGGAGGGCGGCAAAAGCCACCCCCAAGACCCCAACGGGGTGATCGACGATCTCGAAGACATCATGAATTTTCGAGACGAGATCCTCGATGAACTATGCGAGGTTGTCGAGCACAAGTCTGCTGTTCTCGGGGACCCGACGGTGACTCTAGTCACCTACCCCACGGATGAAGCCTTCCACGCCGCTAACCCGCGAGCGCGAGAAAAGAACATCCCCTCGGCTATCCATCGAAGCGCCGCGGCCATATGCGCCCACCTGGCTTCTGAAGACCGGGGGATCACCGTGCGTCTTGTCGAGTGAAAACACGAAACCCGCCCCACCCAAGCGTTTTGCCTGAGTGGGGCGGGGTTCTGTGAGTCCGCGAGCGCTGTTAGATGTCGTCGCGAATCTTCTCCGGGGGTTCTGGAAGCGGCTGAGCAAACTCACCAGGTACCAGGCTTAAAAGCCGTTCGATCAGGCGAACCAGCTCTCGGCAATACTCGATTGCCGCCCGGTACCGGGAGTCCTTGTCTTCTAGCCGAAGCTCAAGGGAATCAACCTTTTTTGTCAGCCGGTTGACTTCCTCTCGTAGCTCTTTCATCGTGGCTTTCATGACGCTGATCGCCGCGTCTTCTTTTTTCGAGACCCCGGTGAACCAGTGTCCGATGATTGCTCCGATGCCTCCGATGACCGCGACGGATATCGTCGCAATCGCCGTCACTAAGGCCACGACGATGGGCGTGTCAATCTGTGGGATCATCCCAACCACCACCTCCGGTGGTGATGGCCGTGTCTGTGCGGCGCGGGTCACCAATCGAGGTGAGGACGGATATCAGCATGGCTGTTGCCGCCAGCCCCAGGGCTTGCTTCCAGTCGAGTCCCCATATGACGGTGCCGGTGGTGATGACCGCGAGAATCGCCTGAGCGGCTGTCTTAATCGCCCGCTCCGCCACGCCGCTCCAAAACGTTTTCGACGCGTACTGTTCCATAGGTCACTTCACTTTCAATCCGATCTTGCTGGGGTCAACCCCCAGGGCCTTGAGTTCGTTCTCTGGGATGTTGGTGCCCAGGAGAGCGGCCCTAGCACAGTGGCCCCAGAAGGACTCGTTGGCTAACCATGAGGATCCGCCGATTTGGCGGGCGAATGTATTCGCGGCTTCGGCCCCGGTAAACCGGAGGAACATCCCGGGGGCGAACACCCCGTAGACGTACTCCTTGCTGCCGGGCTTTACGGGCATATGGATCATTAACATTTCTGACTGTCCTTTCCTTGGAGTGGGTGTAGAGGGTGTCGAAGAGGCGGCGGGGTGACCCGCACGGATTTCATCGGCCATGCGGGAGACTGTGGCTAACTGTGTTTTCCATCGACCCGGACAGGCCGTAGGGAAGTACTTGTCGTGCGGGTATATTGGGAGCGGCCCGTAGGTTTCACGCAGTTTTGCGATGAGCTCCGCAACGGTCCGCATGTCCCCGGGCGTCATTTCTGGGCGGCACTCAATACCTATGGTTGTGAGATTTGCTTCCCAGTTCCCTGCGTGCCAAGCGGTGTCAGCAGGGTCAACAATTCGGGTGACAAGACCATCAGAGACGATGAAGTGAGCGGAGGTTTGTGCTCCGAGTCGTGTGAGGAACGCTCGCACGCCCGCGTGGCTTTGCCCATCTACTCCCCAGTGATGGAGGACTATCGCGAGGATTCTCCGACCTTGGCGACCGGGCGTGAACGCTGGGGATCTATATTGTGTTTCCTCTCGAAAAGCCATGAAAAGTCCTTCCTTTGGTGGGTATGGGAAAGCCCCCAACACTGTGGGGGTTGGGGGTGAAACGTGCTGCTGTCGGGTTACCTCGGCGCGTAGGTCGCAGTCAGGGAAAAAGACCACCCCGAGTTGAATTCAATTCCGGAGTATGAGCCGAGGTAAAGACTTCCTGTCTTGTTGGAAACGTACATGTTTACATGTTTTGGATCGGAATAGTTGAATAAGGTCCTCGCAATAGTCGAGCCGATGATCTGTTCCCCAGAGGAGGGTCGGTATTTGTAGGGGATTACCGTGATACTGTCAACATCCCCGCCAGATTCTTGCCTGACCGCGCCTTCAATACACACCAGGCCGCTTACCTTACGGATACGCGGGGTCTGACCGTCTACGGGTACCCAACCGTCGTCTAGCGGCAGGGTTTCCCACGGTGTGGTTTCCGCCAATGGTCCGAGCGCGTTCTGTATGGCTTCTACTGCTCCTTCTAGGTCCTCTTGTGATGCTGCTCCAATGGCTTGCCGTGCCATTCGCATTTCCACGGGTGTTTCAGCTCCGAGACCACCACGCGATACCGGGAGCGTCCCAGAGGTAATATCCAAAGCGGAATGCACGTGGGACTTGCCTGCGAAAATGTTCGTTAGCTTCCTCCACCAGTAGGAAAGACCCGTAAGTGTCAGCACCTGCTCCCCAACAGGGCTGCTGTTGGCGACAACCGAGTCGATGGAAGACGTTTTGATTCCCTCAAAATTAGCCGTTGACGCGCCCACCCGCTCGAACTTGCCATTAATCCACATGAACTCGATGTAGGAGTTCCCACCAACCGCATGAGGGTCTGGCACAAAATACAGTTTCCCTGTTGTCCCGGTGATCGTTGGAACAAGCGTGTGAGCGTGGTATTGGCTTTCTTGGAGGATTTGGACTTGGAGTCCCTGCGCGGCAAGGTTATTCGCGGCCTGGTCGGCGTTATTGCGCGCTTGCTGTTCATCGCGCAGCCGCTCAGCTGTCGCGCGCGCGGCTTCAGTGCTGGCACGGGATTTTTCCTTTTTTTCCCGCTCGGACTCAGCCTCACGGCGTTGGGCTTCCGTAGTTTCGCGTGCGGTTTCCGCCAAAGCGCGTTGGGTTTCCGCGTTGGTCCTGCTTGTCTCGTTGAACCCGCGATTGTTTTCAGCCGATATACGTTGGGTTTCCGCGTTGACGCGCCCGGACTCCGCTGATGCCCGCCGGTTTTCTTCCTCCACCCGCTTAGCCTCAGCAGAAGCTCTGGATTCCTCAGCACTGGCGCGGGCACGTTCAGCGGCGCTTCGTTGTATTTCTGCCTCGCCTGCGCCTCGGACAATCGCGGCAACGGCTTCAGATTCTGCTGCGGCTTTTTCTGCTCGCGCCGCCACGGATTCATCGGCAACGAAAACTGTTCCGGCTTCGTCGTCCGCTGGGATGATGCGTCCTAGATCGACTGTCCCACCGGCGGGGGCGTGAATGTAGAACGGGGGGATACGGAGTTTCCGGCCCCTCTTGAATTCGACTTTGTACTGCCAGTCGGTGGGGTTACAGTTCGGGTCATTCGTTGCGATAACAACGATTCCGGCGCTTCCGTCTTCACCGCGTAGCACCCCTTGGGCATCGATGCGTGCTTCAAATGACGGCAGGGTGATCATCATGGGTGTGGAGCCACGGAATTGGACGCGCCTGGCGGTGGGCGTGAAAACCAAGGGCTCGTCGTCAAGAGCATATAGGTCAGGGTTTTTGTCTTGATCGGAAGAATCGGGCAGGTGTTTTGCCACGGTTCCAACGATCCGGCATTTCCCAAGATCAGCAGGGTAGGGGATGAGTGCCATTATTCTGCCTCTCGATCAGTGGTGGCCTGCGTGTTTTCAAGGTCAGAAACCCGGGCTTGTAAAGCGGTGATGGTTGCTCGGGCGAGCATGAGGTCTCGGGTGAGTTTTGATAGGTGCGCGTCGTAGGCAGCCATAATGTCTTGCGCGTCTAGTTCCACTGGTGGTGTCCTTTCGGGTTATACGGAGTAGCCGTTTGAGCGGAAGAGCTCTTTGAGGGACAAGACGTTTGGGCCGCCGAAATCGACCATTACGTCGGAATCGGTGAAATTCAGTCCTGGTCCCCGGTTTGATTTGATCGAAATACTTGGGTATGTACTGATCGATTGGCTTTTAATTTCCAAGTTTCGTGAGTTGGAAAGACGGATTGAGTTTCCGTTGAGCCAGATGTCGCTGGAGAAGTGGATTCCTGGCATTCCGGTGAAGAATTTGCCTTTAGGATCTAGGGTGAGCATCGCGGCGACGTAGTCATCCGAGGGCTTTTGCCTGTATCCCCACAAGACATAGTCACCGGTCGTGTCGATACTCATTTGCAGGCCACGAACGGTTGGGTCACCGTGTTTCGCGGAGGCATCGATGTACCCGATTTTCCTGGTGCCTTCCCACAGGCTCATTCCGTCGTCGTCGATAATAAGCTGAGTCTGGTTATTGTGGCTGAACGTGATCCGACCGTAGGCGATGCGAATACTGTCTGCGCCGGAGTTTTGCTCGACCACACCACCTTTAATGGTGTAACCACTGATCGTCCCTGTGGCACCAGTGATCGCAACCGTCTCGTTCCCAGCGTTGTCGTAGGCGTATAGGCCACGGGAGGTGATTTTGACGCCTCTGCGCGCTGTGGTAGAGGTTTGGATGACGGCCCCGTTAACGATGTAGGCATCGAGTGCTCCGGCGGCAATGTGACTGCCGGTGATTGCGTTGGCTTTGATTTTGTCTGCCGACACTGCCAAGGCTTCGAGGTGGGCGGTTTTAATTGCCCCAGGAGCGATGATTGACGCTTCCCTGATCTGAACGATCAAGTTACCCATAGGGTCACGTGCCGATTCGAGTTCTTTCCCAAGTTTTGACGCATCGTATAGGGGCCTGACTTGGGCGATTGTGTAGGAGGACCATGCTCCGATGTTTCCAGACGTGTCAACGGCCCTGACCCTGACGTAATAATTACGGTTGACATCTAGGCCCGACCGGTACCACACGAATCCGGATGCGTCTGCTACCTGCGTATCCACTTGCGGATTAGTCGTTGCTGACGTGGAGACGGCAACATCCCAGTAGGACACGTCTGGGGGCATGGCCCCACCAGTTGAGGAAAGCCCGGAGTGTTTGATGATGAGGATTCCCAGGCTTGTCGTGGCTGTTGGGGCTAGTGGTTGTGGTGGCGGCTCCTTGTCTGCTGCAAGTACATGAGAAAGCGTGGTGGACCATTCGCCCCACACGTTTTGGTGGGATTTCGCTCGAACACGGATTGTCCACCTGTCACCGGGGTAGCCACGAATGTTGATGTGGGGATTTAGCGTCGTGTAGTAGTAGGTGCGGTCACCGTTTTCTGTGACTTGCACGGAGTATTCACGGATCGCAACAGGCTTGTTGTCCACCGTGTGGGTGACAGCATCCCACGCGAGGGTCAGGATTGACGCGAATGTTCCGTTGCCTGAAGAAACCGGGTCGGATGAGGCCAACAGCCCGGTTGGGGCTTTTGGGGTTCCCGTTTCATTATGCGGTCCCCCTACGCCTGTGACGGGAGAGTTTTCTCCACCAACCATGCCGTCAGAAAGGTCTGTTGTTTTACGAGCCAGGCGTTCAAGGAACGCTTCGATACGGTCCCCTAGGGTTGCCCAGCATGACCACTGACCCGACTCGTCCATTTTCATGCCAGCTTCGATGACTCGTAGCTGCTGGCCGTTTAGAGTGACCCAATCGCCGATGTGGAAGTCCGCCCACAGGATAGGGGAAACGGGAAGCCCGGTGAGGGTCCATTCTCGCCGGTATTGCCTACGGGGTGCCTCACCGCGTTTGAGGAGTTCTTCAAGGTAGAGCGTTGCCGTGTCTTCGCGTTCGACTTGGCCCTGCTCACTCCACCTGACGATACGCCCGAAGTCTGAGGCGGCATAAGGGTTGTTTTTCTCCCATTGCTTCCCGTCTTTGCCGCGAAAGCGCGCGAGGGTGGTGAGGTCCTCGAAGGAGGTTTTCACCGGGGTTGCGTCCGCGTACTGGTCAATGAAAGCCACTGACGTGTTCTGGGCTGCCAGGCCAGCATTTTCACGGAAAACCTGTAGTTCACGCCCGTTCATACGCCAATCAACCGCGCCTTTTGTGGTCAACCATTGCAAAACCTTCTCAAAGGTCGTTGATGGTGTGAACGTGACGCGGGCGTTCTTGCCCCAGGCAACACCATTGGAGTCACGGCTTGAGGTGAATGACCACGCTAGGGAGGGAGCCCAGTCCAACCCGTATTCTCTGTCTCGCTGGCGTGCTTCACCTAGCAGCGTAGTGAGAATAGAACCGGGGGATTGCGCGGGGAAAACTCGTTTACCTTCCTCGTTGTCAGGGGTTGGTGTCGTCACGGACTCGTAGCGCAGAATCTGTGAAATCCCGATAAGAGAAACCTGGGTTGCCCCAAAGTCTTTAACCGGGTCCATATCAGCGCCCGTTGTGAAAAACCTTGCCGAAGGTGGTTCCACCCACGCGCCGTTGATACGGACAAGGAAAGCTACCTCGACCATGCCGCGCAGCCAGTCGGCCTGCGTGCTTCCAGCGGGGAGAGTGACTTTCAGGGTGGAATGGTCGTTGAGGCTTCCCGACCAGTCGATTTGTGAGATCTGGGTGACCGTGTGAACAGGGGTTGATGCCCAGGGCTTGTAAACGAGGAGTTTCACACCATCGATAGTGCTCACGAAGAAACCTGTGCCTTCCGTAGTTTAAATGAACGACATGCCCGCGTGCGCATAAACGCGACTCGACTGTGACGTTTGGAGTACCCCATCGATGTACACGTCAACTGGATATTCACCCTCTGGGGTGGGCAGGAGCGGCTGAGACTCGATGACTTGTGTCGTCAACGGCATGAGGGGGGTTTCCCACCAGGAGGGGGTTGTCTTGGGGATAATCCACGATTCCCAACCGGAAATAATGACCGCCTGACTACTGGTGATGGAACCTGACCATTCGCAGATGGTTTGCCCGTTTTGTGTGGCGCGGAAACCTTGCGCTGGTCCCTCAACACGCCACACGGGGCGCACTGGACCAGACCCGCCCTCAGCCACGCTGAGCACAGTTGAAACTTTTTCCACGTCGGGTTCACCACTCCACGAACCGTCAAGCAGATGAACAAGAAACTGGACATTAAGGAACCCAGGTGAGGCCTCTTCATCTGCGCCGCTGGCGGTCACCGTGCACCGCTGGGAGCACTCCACGCCACCAATCACCAAGGTCATTGTCGAAACCTCACCAACGCGCATGACGCGGGTTAGTTCCGCGAGGTTTAAATCCCGGTACTCCCGCAGCTCAGCTTCACGCGTGGTTCCCGCGTGGGTGATGAGGAACTTCAACAGCATTTGCGCCACCCCAAGAGGCCTACGCGCAGGCGGAGTGAACGCCCCATCGAGGGATGGCACACTTGACGTAACAATGGTGACAGGTGCTTGAGGACGCTCCCCGGTGGCGTGTAGGAGCAGCCAACGGCGATCCGGGTCAACAAGTTCCACACCGTTCATAGCCGCTCCGCGTGGCTCTTGGATGGTTCGCATTCTTAGAGTCCTCCAAAAAGACGTGCCGTGACCGCACCCTCGGACGCGGCTTCAGAGTCGGGCTTAGTGAACGCCTGCTGAATGTTCTGCGTGAAATACACGTTGGTTGACGCTGAGGCAGTGTTGGTTTTCCCTTCCACTGCGCCGTTGGCGTAGCGTCTCCCACCGCCTGGGATGTACAGATCACCGAACCTGCGGGCGATTTCCCCCATGATTTCCTGCGACCGTTTCCTCTTGGATAAGGCAAGCGGGATGTAGCCTTCCCCACCGGTTTCAGGTTCACCGAAAACACGCCATGATCCGGCAGGGACGATCTGCGCGACGTGGTTTTCCCCTTGGAAACCACCATTAGCGAAATAGTTGACCACGCCACCATCAGCCATCGTGATGCCACCTTGGTAGCCGTTGGCGACACGCTGGCCGTAGAGTCTGATGTACGCGGTCTTCCCGTTAATCGTCTGGACAATGGTGTCGGCAAGACCTGTTGCCTCGTCCCGACCGGAAATTGTGACCGTCCCGTTTGACTTATTGATCGAGATTTTCGTGTTCGTGAGAGTTTTTATGGCCTCAATCGCGTTAGCGTGAATCTTCGTCGTCCCGTTTGACTCGTTGATTTTGTTAATCATCCGCAGAAGTTCGTCGTTGGCTGGGATCTTGTTGCCGTTAATGGTGATGGTTCCGTAAGCGGTGTTGACCTCACCGATTGATGCCAAGAGGGTCGCCATAGCCGGGTCGTCTTTAGCGTTAATCGTGTATGTTCCCTCGGAAGTTTCGGTTAACTGGAGGAGTTTCATGAGGTTGTCCACCGCTGGGTCACCGTTAGAAAAGATCGTGACAGTGCCGTTCTTGTCGCTGATTTCCGCGACAAGCTTGTCGGCTTTTGCCAAGGCTTCTTTCGTGTCCGCGTCCAATATGGTGGATTTGTATTCGGGAACCAGACCGATTTTTTCGATATACCAGTCTATTTCCTTACCTTGTAGTCCAAATGCTTCGGCTTGACGGCGCAGCGTCTCAATATTCTCGGCAGTTTTCGCGTCCAACTCGGACTGTGATGCTCCGGCTTTGACCATCGCTTCCATCTGAGTATTGAACGCGTCGGCACTGTTTTTGCCTGCTTCGATGAGTTTCCGCGAAGATTCGGCGTATTCATCGATGCCGCCAGCACTGTCGCGGGTGATTCTTACACCGTCGGTGATGAGCTGGTTGAGTGCTTCTTGGGCATCGTGTGCTCGGTAGTTCGCCATAGTGAGGTCACCTTGGGCGGCGGCGCGTTTCTTTTGCACATCAATAATCGCCTCTTCCGCTTCGCGTTGGCGTTTGAGCTCATCTGTTACATTTCTGGTGGCACGAGTTTCAGCTTCTTTATCAGTAATTCCTTCCCGGACTACTTTCGATAATTTGGGATATTCGCGTATAAGGTTGCTTGTAGCATCCTGGATGTCTCTGTAACGGTCATTGAAAGGCCCCAAGGTTGTGTAGAGGTTGTTCGCCTCAGTGTTACTATCTTCGAGAACCTTGTTGTATCGTTCGGTTGCGTCAGCGTTTCCAAGAATTGCGTCGGTGAGGTCTGAGGCAACCCCTCCGAGGGATTCATAGTCTTCAATCAATCCATTTTCGTGGAGTTTCTTAGCGATCCACGCACGACTGTTTTCTGTTATCGCACCAGTTTCAGCGTCCAGTGTTTGTGCGAATTCTTCTACCTGCTGTTTTGCCTCGGCTTTGGCTGCGATAAACGCAGAGACAACGGCGGTGAGTACTGTTAGTCCAAGCCCGACAAGGTTTGCGGGAGCGAGTAATGCTGATAATGCTCCTTTGAGGCCGTGGACTGCTGCTTTTGCACCGATCATGGGCGCGGACACGTTCTGTTCGATTGCCATTTGGCGTGTGGCTGCCACGAAGTCGAAAAGGTAGTTTTTCGCTGTGACAAATCCTTTGAACGCTGTAATGATTCCAGATTTTAAGACGGTTAACGGCCCGTGGAATGCGATGACCGCTGCGACGGCGGCCAGTAGTGGCGTGGGAAGCTTTGCGATTGTTGAAGCCAGTTTTGCGGCCATTTCAACAAGTGGCAGCCCCGCCCGCATAACGTTGACAAACACTGGGACGAGCGGGGAAAGGTCGGCGAGGAATTCTCCTGCTCCTTTGGCGACGTCTATGAGGGACGGCGCGAGCCGGTTGATGAGTTCGACTGCGAGGTCTGCTGCGGCTTTAGTGGCCTGAGCAAGATGCGGGCCTGCTGGTGCGAGGGCTTGAACAAACGCGTCCCCGACTTTCCGTAACTCCGGGTGCGTGGCTGCCAGGGCCGTAACACCGGCGATAACAGGGCCGAGACCCATACCGAGCTGTCCCAGGTATGGCAGTGGCTTTAATCCCACCGCGAGGAGGGCAGTGGACACGCCCGACAGGAGTGGCGTGTATTTACCCAGGTTTTCTATCTGGTTAATCAGCCCGTGGATATTGAATTTTTGGACCTGAACGTTCACCTGCCGTAGAGCGTTGGTAATCGTGTCGAACGCTGGTCCACCCTTGGCTTTAATCTCACCCATCACGGTGGTTACATGCTTTTGCAAGGACCGCATCGTATCGGCAACAAGGTTTGCCCATACGACGGCCCGCCCTCCGCCGTTGGGGTCGATGAACGGCTCGGCTATCACAGAGCCGGTGTCACGCCAGGCTGCTTTAATACGGTCTACAGCGCCGCTCCACTGCTGCTTGATGAGGTCTGTTGCTCCACCGAACTTCTTCGTCATCCCCTGAGTGATGGCGTCCAATGCTCGGGTGGCAGAAATCTGGTTTTTTGAGATCGCGTCTTTGACTTCGGCGACACTCATGCCCATTGCTTCGCCGATGAGTTCAGCGGCGTTGACCCCGCGTTGTCCCATTTGGAGGAGGTCCTGGCCGGTGATTTTCCCTGCGGCCTGAATCTGGGCCATAACAAACACGAGGTCAGACAGCTGTTGAGAGGACCCACCGGTGGCTGCGACAGCGTTTTGTACGGCGTCGAGGGTGGGGATGACCTTCTTGGCGCTCATACCAAAGGCAAGGAGTTGTTGTTGTCCTTGGATGAACACGGATTTGGAAAACGGTGACCGCGAGGCCAGTTCGTTGAGTTTCTCCATCTGCCGGTTGACGGCTTCTTGGGAACCGAGAAGCGTTTTCAACGCGGCGCGGGAGTTTTGCTGTAGAGAATTGTAAGCGCCACCTGTTTTTAACAAGCCCACACCAAGACCAGTCGCCGATGCTGCTGCTGCGGTGAGTGTGGAGGCGATAGTTTGGCCCGCACCTTTGGCGATGCTCGCGGTTTTAGATGCGAGGGTGCCCGCGTTGTTCATGCCCCGCTTGTATTGGGTGTCGTCGAGGGTGAGGAAGAACGCGAGTTCGCCGACGTTGAACACGGGTGGTCTCCTTTATTTAATTCGGGCTTACAAGGTGGTGGGTCCTTGTGTGGGGGTGGTTGATCGCGTCAATCACAAGGGCGCGGTACTGCGGCCACGGCGCTCCTGACGTGTCCCATTCGTGGACCCCGTAGGTTTCGGCTAGGTCAGCTATGACGAGGTGCCAGTTGGTGATGATCCTCCACCAGTCAATGTGTCCACGTTCGGGCGTGTTTCCTGGTGGGGATTTGTAGGACGCATAAATTGGGGTGCCGTCTGCGCCTTGGGCTATTGGCTGGCCTTGGCCGTAGGCCGCCCATTCTTGGAGGGTTTGCGGGTCGGAGCTTTTGGGTGGGCATCCTCTTCGTGTGGGTTTTCTTTTTGCTCCTGTAGGGCGTTTTGGTAGAACAAAACGGCATCTTCGCTTCCGCCGTTAGCCCAGTAGACGATAGCCGACAGGAGGGCTGCTTCGATGAATGCTGGTGGGCACCCGTCCTGAGTGAGGCGTTCGTATTCGCCGCCGCCGAGCACGAGGTCTGCTTGTTCTTCGAGGGTTTCTGGCCATCCGGGGATCGTGTCTGTAAGGAGGGGGTCTTCTCCGGCTTGGGCACGGCGGAACTGCTCGGCTTGGAGGGATTGGAAGGCGGTAATCATTTTGCCGGTTTCCACGTTGGGTACCGGCGAGGTGATGGTCCACCGGTCTGCTTTCATTTCGAACGGCTTGGGCAGGTAGGTGGTGAGGTCAAGCATTGTGTGGTCCTTAAAAATGTTGGGGAATGTGTGGGTGTGGCCCCAAGGGAAGCGGTGTTCCCCGCCCGCTTCCCTTGGGGCCACACGTCTAACAGGAGTGTCGATCAGTCCTGGGAGGTCAGCGGGTTGACGATTTTCTTGCGTGGGCCTTGGCCTGACAGTTCAAACTGGAAGGCTCCTTGTTCGTTGACACCGGTGTTGGCTCGGCTCATTTTCACAGTCGCGACACCCTGGTATGCGTCATCCTTGTTGGGTTTACCCGAGGAGGGTTTATCATACCAACGGACTTCAACGGTGGAAAGGTTACCGTTGGCGTCAGGTTCGGTCGCGGCCTTGAGTTTTTCTACCTCAGGCAAATACGCGCCGGTCTCATCACGGTGCTGCTGAACGGTGAGCTGAATGTTCCACGACTCGCCGGTCTTAATTGGGTGGTCAGCGCCCTTATCGTCATAGGTTGCTCCGTCCACGGTCTTTGCTTCCGTGGTGGGGGCGATGACCTGAGCAAACCGCACGGCCTGCCATTTAGCTTCCTCACTTGGTTTAGCGAGGTTAACGTCGATTCCGTGCTCGTAAGAGAAACCAATATTGGTTGTGGGAGTTTCTTCAGACATGGTGTGGGGTGTTCCTTTCAGAGTTGGAGAAGTGCCTCAAAATTGTCAGTGCGTTCGTCGGCCCCCGTGTCAGTGAGGCCAAGTTGCGCTGTAGATAAATGCCGAACGCGGTCAAAAGTCAGATCCGCGCACGTCTGGTGGTGTAGGCCGTGTAAAGCGTGGACAACCGCGTCGGCTAGGGGGTCTGCGTCGTAGGGTGCGCGGGTGCGCACCTGAAAACACACTCGGATGGTGTTGTCACCGGGATTAGGTGACTGTTCGCGTGAATACGCGTTGATGGCCACCGCCTCAACTGGGGTGGGTGGGAGTCGTTTGGCGAACACCGGTGGCTTAGTCAAACTTTCGGGGTATTCGCCGTCAGTTCCTGGCCAAAACGCAATCCCAACACCTGTGAGGTAGGTCCCTACCGCGTCAATCACCATGCGTAAACCGGTCATTAGGCACCTCCGATGCGTTTGAGGTGAGCTTGGATGATCTGAGTCATGGTGTTCTTCTCATCCCTTGCCGGGCCTTCGAGGTATTTGGCTTGCCCACCCTTGGGGTGCCGGTAGCCCAGTTCCTCGTGTTGTTCGACCGCGTAGGGAGTGTCGTAGGAAACGGCTGCGGTAGTTTGATCCATGCTCATGGTTACAGTGGCGGATGCTCGCAGAATGCCCTCACGGATGGGGGCCGCCTGCTGGGATACACCGCGTAGGTGTTCAGCGGCGAGCCTCAGTCCACGCGCGGCTGCCTCCTGGGTGGCCGCCGAGGCTTGGTTGCCGCGCCACTCGAATCTCACGTGTGACAACTGGGTCTCCTATTCGAGGTAGAGCACATCATGCTCAGGCATATCTAGGCCACCAGCGTTTCCGTATGAAACCGAGATAATGCGTGCGGTCCTGCCGCTGGGAAGCGTTACCGTGGGCTGATCGTCGATACTGGTGAGGGTGGAGTGGGGTACCGCAACCTGTGCGGTTGACATCACCTCCGCGCCTTGCCTGTTTCTTACGAGCTTGAGATTTTCTGTGACGAAGCACCCTGATAGGGGTTCCCCCGAAACGGGTTTAGGCCCGTAGGGGGTTTGCTTCATCCGGTTAATCGTGATGGTGTGGACTCCGAAAATGTCGAGAACGTTCACTTTCGGCCTGCCTATCCGATCACCTGTGGGTGCTTGAGGTTCGCCCCAGCTAGACGCAAGAGGATTCGGGCTTCCAGGCACAGGGTCTCGGCGGCTTTCTCACGGTTGGATACTTTCGCCTGGAGAGTATCCGCATATGAGATGGACCCGCCGTTGAGCGAGGCCGAGGCAACAACTTTCCCTCCGGCTTGCACTCCCTCAGTAAATGGTGTGATCCCGGTATCAACCCAAAATCGGGCTTGGGTGCATACTGCGTCGATGATGACCTTGCGAGAGTCACCTTTGATAGGCGTGGACTTAGAAAGGTACTGGGCGACGAGCAGGACGGCGCTTCTGAGGTTTTCTGCTGGAACCGAAGGCGGCGCGGTAGAAAACCCGTTGTTTTCTCGCCACTGCGTGTAATCATCTGGGGTGATTGTGAGCATGTGTCCTCCAACGCGGCTGAGCGTCACCACGACCCGGTTTTATGGTGGGTAAGGACCAGAAACCGTCACCACAAAACAGGGGTGGATTGGGTCGTGGTGACACGTTTTAGTTGGCTTTTGCCTTCGAGGTCCGTTTGTGTGCGGGCTTATCCGGCTCCGCTACGGCCCCGCTGGGCTTGTCCGGCTCTGGCTTATCCGGCTCCGCTACGGCCCCGACGGGCTGCTCATGGTAGCGACGCAACAACATCCCCATGCCTCAGCCCGCAAGAGTGATGTCGAGAACGCCCTGGTCGGACAGGCGCTTAACCGCGTAGTGCATGTTCGTCGTGATGACCGTTGCGCGCTTGAGGATGTCACGGTCCATCTCCACAACAGGGCGACGCTTGTACAGCAAGCCAAGGCTGTTGCGTTTGAGGAGTACCGCGTGGTTTGCTGTCAGGCGGTTCGTCACAAACACGGGGACACCTGCGATGTCACCGATGCGGCCGCGCTGGACCACCGTGCCCGCGCCACCGGCGGAGGTTTCAGTAGAGCGAATAAACTGTTCGTCCTTCATGATTTGGGCGCGCTGCTCGGATCGGACGTAGAGTCCAGCGAATTCTTCGGGTTCCCATTCGTCGCCGAAAACGCTGATGGCATCAACGATGTTGTTCCATGTCAGCCCGCCGGTTGCCGATGCCTGGTAGGGCTTGGAGTCGGTCTTGGTGCCGTCTCGTTTTTCGATGCCCTGGGTGATGACTTCGGTTGCGGCCTTAATCAGGTCGGCGTCTACCTTTCGGGCGGCGAGGATACCGAACTGGCGTAACGCCTCATCCTGAGCGCTGCCGACACCGACAAGCTGTGCTGTGTCGGTGATTTCAACAGCCTTGCCAGCTTCCTTAATGGTCGCTCGGGAGGAAGTCTGGGTAAGAGCTTCGGTGTCCATCGGGACGTTTTCTGTCAGGTCCCCCATTTCAGACAGGAGTCCCCACTTGGGGAAGACGATGGTCTCGCCGGGCTTACCTGCGAGGGTATCTTGTGTCAGTACAGCAGGGGAAGCGCCGACGATGGCCTGGCCTTTGAAGTTTTCTCGGGCGATGTCAGCCCACACGTCGGGGCTGTAGAGGTTTTCAGAAAGTGTGGTTGCCATTATGTGTTCCTTTCATGGTCAAACCCCGATATCCGCTTGGGTCATCGGGGTTTGGTTGTGGCAGCGTGTGGGTTTAGAGCTTGTCGGCGAGTTGCGTATAAAGCTCGGTGTTGGAGGCGTAGAGCGCCTGACGCTCTTGACCGCTCATTGCTTTGAATTGGTCAAGAGTGATGTGTCCTTCGCCGCTCCCGGCGGCGTGGTCAACACTGGATTGTCCCGTCGCCTGGACGGGCTTGAACTTGGGATGCTCAGTCACGAAAGCTTTGATCGCGTCGGCGACGGCCTTGGGGTTGGACGTGTCGATGTCGGCGAGGGTGTTGTGGAAGCTGGCTGAGTCGATCAGCATGTCCGCGTCAGCGATCCCCTGAGCGGCCTGATATACAGCGAGGAGCGTTTCAGCCTTAGTCCTGGCGGCTTCGGATTGGGCGACCCTTGCGGTGAGGTCTTCAACGCTTGGCTTCTCATCATCGGTGGGGGTCAGGCCCAGTGCTTGCCCGATCTTGCGCGCGAGGTTTTGCTCGGCCTCTTCAGCGGCCTTTTGCTTGGCGTTGACCCTGTTGGAAGCGGCTTCGCCTCGCAGGTGGTGGATCATTTCATGCAGGGTTGCGATGTCGGTGGGGAGGCCTTCACCCTTGGAGGGTTTTGCTTCGCCGGTGGTGGTATCGGGTTTTCCCGATGTTTCCACGGTCTGCTGCCCCGTGTCCTGCTGTGTGGTTTCAGTGGCTTCGGTGGTGTCGCTGGTTGTGGTGGTGTCTGACATGTCCTCTTTCACTCCTGGTGATGTCGGGGACCGGGTTGGTCCTGTTTTTGGGTATAAGAAAACCCGCAACCATCAATGGTGCGGGTGGTCAATATTGTTGATTGAACAAGTTAGGCGAGGGACCCGAGGCCTGGCCCAGGATTTCTCCCTTAATGGTGGCCTGGCTGGCTTCCCTCGCCTATGAAGATAGTTTATCGGTGTGACGCAAGATTTTCAAGCGTTTTTCCTTGTCAACGATGATGAGCTTTTGTATTTCAGCCTGCCCCTTGAATCTCCTGATAATCTGCCCGGTTGCAAAATCGTCGGAGAGGCCGCAGCGGGCGAGATCAATAACCAGTCTGCCCGATTGTTTCTTGGCTCGCCTAAATTGTTTGCTAATGGTGTCTTTTCCGGCACCTTTCGGACCTTTGAACTCCCAGATTTGCCCAAACATTGTCACGTCCGGGTTCTTCACGTGGTCACCGTGCTCCTCTTTTCGAAAAGCCACATCAACACCATAAGACGCGAGCGTTTGGGCTGTCGCAAGCTCGTGCGGTTCAGGGGGCTTTGAAAGGTCTGGTGGAATAGTTACTTTTCCGGGCTTGACTTTGCCCCGCTTGGTTCGTTCAAGCTTGTACAAAGGGTCCTCAAGCGGTTTTGGTTTTTGACTTGAAGCAGGTTTTCCTGGCGCTGGTTTTGTGCGCTTGAACCTCAAAGCAGCTTTCATGTTCTGTTCGCGATAACGTAAGCGCTGCAACTTGGGATGGTCGGCTAACAGGTCGCGTATTTTGGCTTGTAGACGTCGGATTTCGGAGCGTTTCTTCGTTGCTGTCTCTGGTGTGAGCGCGGCTGCGAGTTCGCGCTCCTTCTTCCTGATTTCCCGTTCTAAGGCGCGTTGTTTTTGGGACGCGTCGTAGGTGTGTTGGTCGCCGTCTCCTCCTTTGGGGTAAGGCTTGGATACGCCTGGGAGATAGAGGCTGTAGGAGTGTTCACAATTGGGGTGGAACAAGCCTTCGGCTTTAGCTTGGTCCATTGTCCCGTCCACTCTTACGCGCACTTTTTGGTCGGGGTCAATGGTGGAGGGTAAGAGGTTGGTGCCTGTTGGGGTTTGTCCGGTAAGGGAGAGGATGGAGCCTTGCCAGGGCGCGCATTTGGAACAGGTGTAGGCGTGCCCTGTGACCATGACAAGATCAAGGCCAGAGTTGGTGAGGGTTTGGTCGTAGCCGTGGCGCATGGCCCGCATAGCTCCTGTACGGACCGCCATTTCCGCATAGGAGTCGATGCGCCAACGCCTACCCGACTTGTCCATAAAGGACTTGATTCCACGTGAGGCGAACTCTTGAAGCGCGTCCTCGGTTGCTTGCAGGCGGGTCACCGCCCCTAAAGCAACTTCGGTAACAGGTGTTGCCATCGCTTTCTGATAGGCATCTACAGCGTCCCTGAGGATCAGGGCGGGCAGGCCGGTGAGGTTTTTTAGCGTGTCAGCAGCGATAGCGGACAGGCCCGATACTGTTTGAGCGTCCAGCGTGGGGTTGATGTTGCCTGTGGCCATTTGGGCCCTGATGTCCATGCGGGCTTGGCCTTGTCCCGCATCAGCAGCCATGTCAAGAACACGCTGGGCTTGGTCGAGGACTTCGTTCCAGTCGCGGCCCAGCAGGTATTCGATGCGAGCACGAAAGGCCGCTACCTCGGCGAAACGGCGTACTGAGTACCATTTTGCGCCGAGGTTTTTCGATGCGGTTTTCGCGATTTCTAGGATGAGGCGGTCTTCGACATCTCGCACGAGGTCGGCCACGGTTTGGGCGCCGATGCGGGCGTCAATCGGATTGAGGCTCACTGTCGGTTATGTCCTCCGCGTCGGGCCTCCACGCGTCCGGGGATGCGAGCGGCTGTGATTCCTTAATGAGGGCGACTTCTGCGTCCACTTGGGTTTGGTCCCAGTCCGGGTGTGTCATGCGCACGCCTGTTTCGATGGACATCAGCTCAGCCGACCGCAAGGTGGCGGCGGTTTGTGCCAGGGTGTTGGTGGTGTCTTCAACGAGCCTGGGGAAGGTGACCGCGAGGTCTGTTGGGTCTAGGCCGGGCGTGTTGTAGACGGCTTGGTCGGTGGCCAGCATTTTCACGATTAATGCTTGTATGGCGGGTTTTTCGAGTCTCGCCTTGCGGTTCCTCGTCGTGTTGGTTTGCGCTTGGCGTGCGATAACCTCGGTTGCGGTGATGTCCGTGTCGGGAGTGTCCTCAAACGAGGCCGTAGAGTATCGGGCTGCTCGCAGAATTCGGCGTGTGAGTTCGAGGGCGGTTTGTTGGTGTTCTTGCCAACGGATTGTGAACTGTTGGGCCTGAATGGGCACGGTGTCAGCCATAGACCCGGCCAGACCTTCGAGTGGCGTAAACACCTCTTGGTCGAGGTTGAACGCTCCACCGCCGTTGTCGAAAGTCTGGTCGAGCATGTCTCGATCAGCAAACACGCGGGCCTTGCCTAGGCGTATGTCTCGCATCCATGCTGAATACACCTCATCGAGTGCGTCCATGAGACCCTCAATACCGTCAAGGTCGGAGCGTCCAAGGTTGCGGGCTTGGTGGTGGTCGCGCCACCTGCGCACGGGCGTGAGGTTGGGGACGTATTGGATGGCCAAGCCAGGGGTGATGCCGTCGGTGATGTAACCGTCCATTCCGACTACTTCGGCTAGGGGTGCGGTTACGGGGTGCTCGGCGAGGGGACGGAGCATTCCGAGGTTGTCATATGTGCCCTCGTAAAGACCGTGGAACGTGAGCCCCATACCGGCGGGGTTGAGTTCGTGGCGTTCCAAGTGGCGCAACACCCGTGACCCGTCGGTTTCAAGGACCGTCCAGAATGTGACAGCGACAAGACGGCCCCAGCGGAATTCTGGCAACGCGGAATCAGCGTCTACCGTGGTGAGGAATGGGCGATCAGCGATTGTCCGATCCCACGTGACGCGGTGGTATCTGCCTCCAAATGCTGCGCCGGTTTCTGCTCCTGTGAGGAGCTGCTCAAAAAGACCGTCGTCAATGTAGCGTTCAATCTGGGTGGTGGTGGCCTCCGAAGCTGCGGTGATTGACGGTGGGTTGGCGTACAGAAGGTCAGCGGAGGTTGCGCATAGGTCCGACGCGATGGGTACGTGGAGGTCGTTGCGTGATGGGTGGTGTTGGTCGGTGACAGTGCGTCCCCAGAAGAATCGGGACAGGAGGGCACGTAGGCCTGTGCGCCGTTGGTGGTTTCGTGTGGAGTCTGCCTGTTGGCCGTGGTAGACCTTCCAGAGTTTATCTGGGTCACCCAGCCACCATGCTTCCCATTCGGCCATTTTTGTGGTGATGGGTTGCCAGTTTTTCGGGGGCCAGGGCGTGTTGTTTGCGGGGAGCGGCACCTAGGGCCTCCTTCATGGGGTGTGGGTGAATCTATGGGCGGTATCGTCTACGGTTCTGCGCCACAAGCGTTCGGTGGTTGCTAGGGCGTAGCGTGCTGCGTCGAGACTGTGGTCGGCGGTTTTGATGGGTTTGTCTGTTCCGGCTGCTTGGGCTTTGGGGTCCCAGGAGTAGCCGGGGGTTTCCTTAATGAGGCCTTGGCAACGGTTGGCGATTTTGAGCCACCCGGCGTTTAGTCCGTTCGCCATGAGGCGGATCCCGTAGAGGACGTCGTTGTTAGCGTCGGTGAGGCCCCATGCGCCGTCTTGTTTGAGTTGGACCTTGAAGCTCGCGGCGGCGGGGTCAACGATGATTCGGCGGGGTTGAACATCCATGCGTGGCGCGTGTGTTGTGGTGTGGAGCCAGTTGAGCAGTGCTTGGGATTGTTCGGCGTCGGTCCATGTTCCGTGACCTCGGTTGGTTGAGTCGAGACGCCATTCGTCAACAAAATAGAGGATGCCGTCCTCGCCCATAGCTAGGATCAGTGCTGCTGTGGGGTTTTGTGTGCCGTAGTCGATACCAACGGCGTAGGCGTTGACCATGCGTGGTAGTTCGTCCCATTCCACCACGTGTTTTTCCGGGTCCCACATGTCATAGACCGCGCCTTCGGCGGACACCCATTCGCCTTGAATGAAGCGGCGGTACCACAGGCCGGTGAATTCTTTCTTCTTGGCCGCGATGTATTCGGGGGTAAGACCCGGATTATCGTCCATTGTGAAATGGTGGAAACCCCAGTCTTGAAGAACATGAGCACGGTCAATGTAGTTTGTTTTCAGCCAGTGAGCCGGGGAATCCGGGTTCGTGGTGGCGAAAAGCCTTGCGTCTTGGACTGAGAGGCGGCCAAGAAGTTGGACGAACATTGCTTCAGGTAGGAGTGTTGCTTCGTCAACGTATGCGCCTGCAAGGGTGAGCCCACGGATTTTTGATTCGGCTTGAGCGTCGTTAGCGCCAATGATCCACACCCACCGGCCCATGATCTTTACCCGATCAGAATTCAAACCGTATCCGCCAATGGCTTTAGGTTCGATCATGGCGATCACGTCAAGGACGTTGCGGATAATCGTTATTCGAGTTTTGCCAAGGATGGCCACAGGGCCATGCGGAGCTGAAGCCAACCATGACAGGAAGCTCATGATGCTGATGATGGTTTTACCTGAGCGGATAGCACCATCCCAAAGGGTGAAATGATCGCGGCTCGTGGAGGCATCCCACGATTTGATTTGCTTAAGGGACAGCTCCACCTGTCGTCCCCCTTAGTCGTCTTTTGCGATGCGTTCCAAACTGGTGGCAAGCAGTTGTTTAAGCATGGACGCAGTTTCAGCAGTATCGTCTTGAGCCTTAGGAGCTTCAACACCGTGAAGCTTCTCAATCCGAGTCATGATGTTGATGACACGGTCTACAGCGAACAAGTCACCTTGGAGGGCCTGGGCGTAGCAGACGTTGAGCATCTCGTCGTACCTTGCCAGTTCCAGTGTGAATACCTGGTCTGCGTTTTCTCGAGTGATTTCTTTAAGCGCATCCTCAATATAGATGTGAGCTGTGGAAACACTGATATGCATTTCCTGAGCAATTTCCCTGTATGTGCTTCCAGCGATACGGTATTGCAGGGCTTCGTTCATGCGTTTACGACGATGCTCAGTGATACGGGTTTTCGTTGGCGTGCTGGTTTTCTTCTTGTTTTTACCCATGTTGCGCTCCTGGCGTTTGTCATGGACGGGGCGCCCCCCTTGGATGGGGTGAGCATCCAGG
This sequence comes from Schaalia sp. ZJ405, assembly GCF_011038885.2. Classification (NCBI taxonomy): domain Bacteria; kingdom Bacillati; phylum Actinomycetota; class Actinomycetes; order Actinomycetales; family Actinomycetaceae; genus Schaalia; species Schaalia zhouxuedongae. The sequence continues at coordinate 2,065,874 of NZ_CP064952.1, forward strand.
GGGGGCTGTTTCATTACACCGATCCAGAGGTGCTTCCAGATGAATGCGACCTTGAGAATCGATTACGAACGCCGGACATGGCACGGCGGATCGCTCGGCCCGCTCTTCGGAGTGCATTTCGCATGGTGAGGGTTCCTTTCTCATGAGAAAACCCCAACACCGGGATGGTGTTGGGGTTGACTGTGGGGTTGTGGTGGGGTCAGTAGCTGATGCCCAGAGTGTCGGCGAGCTGCTGACCGGTTATGTACTTGTCCGGAGCGTTTCGGCCAGTCATTCCAATGGCTTTGAGGAATCGTTCTTTTTCTTCGCGGTCTTGGAATGACACGCAAAACCAATACTCAGAATCGGTTGCCGCTATGAATCGCTTTTTCTCATTCGCGGCGCGCTCACGGTAGCCCTCTTCAAGTGCGGTGAGTTCACGGGCAGCATCCTCTTCGAGGCTGTCGGTGTATTCGACATTGGCGAGTGGGTCGGGTGTGGGGTCTGATTTTTTGGTGCGACGAACGATTTTCTTTGATTGCCTGCCGGCGGTGGCGGGCTTTTTGATGATCGCCATTGTCAGTTGGCCTTCCGGAGGAGTTCGAGTTCTGCTAGGGGGAACCAGTCGAGTATGCGTTGATAGTCGGTGGGTGCGTGTCGGGAGAGTGGTTCAATGAACCTGTAGTCGATGCCGTCGAAAGACCTACCGAACCACTCATAGTCGATGGGGAGAGTGATGTTGTGACGCTCAATGATGTCGAGCACTTCGGATTTAAGCCAGTCAGCTATGGGTGAAACTTTGTGATTGTTAGGTTTCATGATCCCATGCCTAGAGAGCGATGCGCGACGAACGATGCTGTCTGCTGCGCGCACGCCGTCGGCGATCCATGTGTCTGTGGGGAGGTCCAGGTCTTGCTTGATGAGATCCCAGAGTTGGGAGTATTTGACTTCTGGTAGCTGAGCGGCTTCGATGACTGCGAGCCGTTCGGGGGGTTGGAAAACAAAGTTGTTAAGCCATCTGTAGAGGCTTGGGTGTGGGTAGAGGTGGATTTTTTGTCCGAACACGCCTTCGAGGTCATTGATGGTGTCATGAATGAAATCGAGGGTCCGCTTCCCGTCACGGCCTGGGATGTAGTAGAGGTAAGCCATCTCAAAGGGGACGGCTTCTTCTTGGAGCGCGAGCGCGGTTGCGATAGCATCTTTTCCAAGACTCATCGAGACCAAAACGGTGCGGCCCTCTTCTTTGAGACGCTTGCGGATTTCGGTGGAGGGTGGTTGGCCTTTGATTGTGGTAGTCACTGTTACCCCTTGACTGTTGGTGGGGAGTTCACATCTAATTGTATACCTATCTGAGTATACTTGCAAGATTATTTGTCACTTACTTACACAAGTGTGCATATAATCTATAGATGTGAGTCGTAAGGAAACGTTAAACCAACTGCGAGCAGTAGCTCAACAACTAGAGGACCAGCGTGCGTTAGTGAAACTAAGGAACCGTCTCATCCTTGAGGCAAGAGGCGCAGGTGTTTCGTGGAACGACATTGCGCGAGCCGCTGGAATGAGTAGGCAAACCGCTCAGAACATTGGACAAAAGGAACAGAAAAAGTAGCCCCGGGTGTTCCGTCTGGGAACCGGGGGCCGTCCGTGTGGTGTTAGGTTGTTTTCTTGCCGGATAGTTTAAGTTTTTCTACGTCGGCACCGAGTGTTTGGCACCGTTCGAACGCGCGGTTCTGGCTTAGTTCGAACGCTACCCCAAGGTCCTCATCTAAATTTCCGGCACCGATTTGGTGCATCATGCGCAGGCTTTCATACAGTTTTGGGTCATCTGCTTGTGCAACAGCATCCTTGAGGTTTGTATCGTAGTAGGTGAAGGCACTTTGCAGGTTTTTTTGTTCTTCTTTGTATGGCTTGCCTGCGTCTTTTTTATCTAATACGGCCTGTAGTTCGACCTCGACGATGGTTTGTCCGGTTTTGAGTAGTTCGCAGGCTTTTTTGTCGCCTGATGTAGCTGGGCTGCACGCGGCAAGCGTGAAGGAAAGGGCGAGGGCTGAAGTGGTGATAAGCGCAGGTGTGCGTTTCATGCCTTGAGTGTAGCTGCCGCATAGTGCGCTGGTGTGGGAAACGGCCAGTCTGTTGCCCAAGGCCCTTGTGGTGGGGTGCTGGGTGGCTGGCCGTTTGTTGTATGTGGAGACACTTTGTCCCTACGAATGGGGACACTAGCACATTTTTTGCATGAGTGCGTTGATTTCGGCGAGGTCGTATCCGTGCGTGTTGCGGGTGATTTTTCCGCGTTGTGCCCATTTTTTGAGGCGTTCCCTGTTGAGGTCGGGGTAGATGTCGTGGATTTCTGTTGCTGTCAAGATGACGCCGGGTTTGGTGATGATCCTAGCTGCGTCTTTGCGGTAGTTGTTGAGGGTGGTCCAGGTGTGGCCGCGTGGGCATTCGAGGGGGCCTTCTGCGCCGCGTCGGGTTTGTTGTTGAGTGACTGTTTCCATGCAGCCGCGTGTGGGGCATGGGCCGATGGTGCGCGGTGTGTGGCCGGTGAGTCGTGCTGTGCGGGCGTGGAGCAGTGTTAGGTCGTCGGTGAATGATTCCCAGTCTTTCCAGTGTTCAGCCAGCCTTGGGGCAGCATTGGCGAGTGCAAGCAGGGGATGGGACGTGTAGCTGGTGAGGTCGGCGCATTCGGCCCAGGTGGTGGCCCATGCGGTGATTTGTGCGTGGGTGCGCAGGGCTGGTGCGCCTTCGTCGGGTGCGTCGAGGATGGGGGCTAGTAGGTCCCCAAGATCGCGGTGGGTGTGGGGTGTGTGCGTGTTTGGGGTGCCTGCTCTAGGTGATAGGAGAGTGGTGGCGGCGTTGGTGAGTAGGGGTGCCCACTGGTGGAGGTCGTGGAGCATGTGAGCCGCGTTTTTTGGTGAGGTCATTCGCGCATTCTCCTAAAAGGTCGAACGTGTGTTCTATTTTACCGGGGTGTGGGTGTTATTCGTCGTCCCACGTGGGCGAGGGCTCCGGGTTGGCGGTGAAGCCGAGTATTCGTGGGGTGGAGTCGTGGTTGGCGTGTTCGACAAGGGCTTCTGAGCCCGTGGGCTGTGGTTCGATTTCGGGTTCGGTGGTGTTGGGGGTGATGGTGAACCCGAGCGTGAGTTGGAGCTTAATTTTCATGAGGTTGCCTGGGGGTTTGCTGCTGTTGTGAAATGGCGGTGAGCCTGTCGATTTCTTCAAGCAGCACATCAATAAAGCCGTAGGCGTTGTCTTTGAGTTGTTGTTCTGCTTCGAAACGGTCGTAGGCAGTCGTGGTGTTGATGCTGGAAGCTGTGGCGTGTAGGTGTCTAATGAGATCGATGGTGGTCATTTAATGTCCTCCTCTGTCCACACGGGCCCATCGGGTACCCACGTGCTGTCACGATCATCAGCCGGTTGCATCGCGAGGAAAACGGTGTTGTCGTTGATACGGACCGCGTCGTTTCGGCTGGCTAGCCATTCGTCGATCGTCATGTTTGGATTGGTCATGTGTTGGCCTCTCTAAGGAGTGTGTCTGCGTGACATGGTTGGTTTGGTGGGCACCAGCAGGCGAGGTCGTGTCCTTGTAGTGGTGTGAGGTCCATGTTGTGCCATGCGCACGTGTGGCAGCCTGTGTCGTATAGGAAGGCTGCGTGTTCTAGTGCCTGAGTTTTTGTGGCGAAGAATCCTTCCCATGAGAGAAGGCCCCATTCGTTGCATGGGCCTTGTACACACCAGGCGCCGATATGCTCCCGTTCAACGACATGCGGGTTACCCCACTTGGTCCCCCTTCCCACGTACACGGCTTTGTGTGGGTTGCCTTGCCCGCATGTGCAGTCGGGCATCCGCCAGCCTTTGCTGCGTTTGCGTTGGATGCGTTGTGGCATGTTCGCCTTTTCTTAGTGTTCGGGTTACCGGTCTTTGAGGTAGTCGTAGCGGTCTTGGTCGATGATGATGGTTGATTTGTCTAGGTCGATGGATGCGAGGAAGGCGATGAGGCGCATGTATTCGTCGTTGCGGTAGGGGTATTGGGCGTATGCGTGGTGGCCTGTGCCTTCGTACTTGTGGCCGTGTTTGGTGAGGTGTCGTTCGCATGACTTCCTTGTGAGGAAGAACTGTTCTTCGCGGTAGCGTTGGGTGTTTCGTACGGGGATGAGGCTGGCATCGATGCCGTTGTCTCGCGCGTAGCTTCTGAGTTCGGTTAAGGATTTATATTCACCCAAAACGCTTTTTTCTAGGTATAAGCTCTTTTTGAGTTGGTTGAATTCGTGTGGCTGGTTGTCTGCGAATCTTTGTGTGTCGTCGAGTGAGTCGAATTCGATGGGGTCACACTGGCAGTATTCTCCGCATGAGCATGGAAGTCCCATGTTGAGGCCTGTTTCGTCGCATGATGTTTTGTAGATGAGATCTACAGGGTCATGTTCGGCGAGGAGTTGAATGAACTTGTCTGGCGTGTATTCGTCGCAGTCGTCAATGAATACGTACTCGTCTGCTTCTTCTTCGGGGCATGTTTCTTTGGTGTCGTATGCGATGACGTATACGCCGGGTTTGCGTGTCCAGTCGATTTTTGCTCCGTTGTTGATGTCGTCGTTGAGTTCGTTTTGGAACTGTGGGAACCATTCGGGAAGGTTTGTTGTTGTCATGGTGTTGTTCCTTTAGAAGGGTGGGTTGTCGTAGTTGAATGCGTTTTGTTGGGGCTGTTGGGCGGGCTGTTGGGCTGGCTGTGGGTCGTGTCGCCAGGGGTCGTTTTGGGTGCCGCCTGCTGGGGGTTGGTGTTGCACATACCCGGTGTTACCGGTTGGTTGGTTTTCGCGTGGGATTTTTCCGAGGAACCGGGTTGCGATGAGTTCGAGAGCCACGCCTGGTGTGCCGTCTTGGCGGGTGTATTCTTCGCGTTTGAGGGTGCCTGTGACGGTGACTTTGTCGCCTTTTCGTAGGGTGTTGGTGAGGGTTTCGGCTTGGGGTCCCCAGATGACGGCGCGGATCCATAGGTCGGCTCCTTGGTTTTCCCATTGTTGGGTGTTTTCGTTGAAGCGGCGTGGCGTAGCGCCGATGTTGAGGGTTGCGTAGGGTTTGCCGTTTTGGGTGTATTTGAGTTCGGGGTCTTGTCCGAGGTTTCCGGTGGTGGTGGTTGTTGCGCTCATGGTGGTTTCCTTCCAGGTTGTCTGTATGCGTTTTTGAGGGACTTTTAGAGGTGGGATGGTGTGTGGGTACCTTTGGGGTCTGTTTGTGCGTCCTAGCATGGCTGTGGGGCCGGATTCGGGGGTGTGAGCATTGGGGGTGACATCCCGATTGCATGCCATGCGTGTTTCTCGGCTGTCTCACGGTCACTCCCGTCGCCTAGGGCTTTGATCGCCGCGCGCCGCCACGCGACAGCCGCCAAGGGGTCATCCTCCAAGCCGTCAGGCGTGTCCAGCGGGCGTGTTTGGAGAGCTTTATCGATCCGATCCGCCCGTGTTGCACGTTCGGCATCCGTGTCGCCTTGGAGGGCTTGGACGAGGTGACCGACGTGGAGGAACCCGGTGAACGTTGCGAGCCTGTCAGTCGCGGCTTTGAGGTCTTCATCCGTGGCTTCAGGTACGACGTTGGCGATGACGTTGGCCCATTCGCGCCACATTTCCGGTTCCACGGTGACCTGGCGGCGAAGCTCTAAGGCGCGGAGGGTGTTGCGCATTCCGGTTGCGGTAATCACTCGTCGTCACCTGCTTCCAAGAGTCGTTGGTGGGCTTGGTCCCAGGCTTGAGCTTCGGCAATTTCCCGTTCGTACAAGGCCGCTTGGCGTGACTGGTGGGGCTGGGTGTCGCGTTCGGCTTGGAGGCGGAGCTGCTGGTATTTTTCCCGCAGCTTCGGCATTGAGAGCACGTTCGCTCGCCAGAAATCGTTGTTTTCTACCCAGGCGATAGCGGCGTGAATGTCTGCTTCGGGGATGCTGTCGCGGTCGAGCATGAGTCGGGCGGAGGTCTGCCAGGTTTTGGTGATGGTGGGGGTTTTGCCGGTACGCCGGTTGACGCTTTGGGCCATTGACTGGCAGATGCGGTCCACGTCGTCGCGGGCTGGCTTGTCGATCTCGGACACGTTAGAAGCGTTAGCTTCTAACTTCCTCTGTTCCTCTGTTCCCCTGTTCCTCTGTTCCCCTGTTCCTAAGGTGTAATTTGCATGAGGACTCACTGAATACTCAGTGAGTGTCGCGTTTTCCGCATCAGGACGCGGAAAACGTGGCTTTGATGGCCTGTTGATCTTTTGGTGCTTCTCCCACGTGTTGATGTACACGTAAGGCCTGTTTTCGACCCTGTATAACGTGATGAGATTTGATGAAAACAACCGCATGAGTCCTCCATGAACCCTCACTGAGGACTCACTGAGTGTGTCAAACGGGAATAGGCTCGCTCGAATCAATTCCTCCTCACCGCGCCCAACACCGTTGTCGTCGACGTAGGACCACAGGCCGATGAATAGCAGGCGGTCTTCGATAGGAAGGCTTGAAATGTCTGGTGAGGTCCAGAATTCGGGTTTAATTGTCCTGATTCTCATGCCGACGATCCCTCCTGACCGACTGGTTGTTTTCTTGTGGGTTTTTCGGTGACAGGCACCTGTGTGGCACGCGGTTTTCCCACGGGATAGGGGACCATGCACCACACCAGGGACACACATGACCGCGTATACGCGGATACGGCGGCTTCCTCATCAAAACACCACCCCCTGGCGTATCACCGTGACGCGCACGCCCGGTCCCGACGGCTCTCCGAAAGGGTTTGGGGGCTTGCTTGGTGTCGTCTTTGCCCAACGTTTCGACGAATACCAGCCGATAATCCGAGAATCCTCAGCCAGGACCCCACCCTTGCATGCCAGCGCGTCACCAACGGCGCGTTGGAGCTTGTCCAAGTCCGGTTTGACTGCGGGAATATCCTTAAACCTTGAAGTTTTTGGTCGTGGAAGATAAAAGTCGGCAACAACGATCACCGGTTCGTCTAATGGGAACGACCATCCTTCTTTCCCAGCGGCGAGAACAGCGATGTCGCATATTTTATGCCTCCACCCGTTTAGCCGGGGATTGTCGTGCGTGATCCGTGGTTTCCCAGACCGTGTTTTCCCCACATACTTCGTGGACCCCTCAGGTACTGGAACTCCCGGAACAAAGAATTGTATTTGCCCGCTCATGGTTGCTCGTCTTCAACGATTTCCGCGTCCACAACATCCTCGTTTTCTTCGGGGGACGGAAAACTGTTAGCGATCGCCTTGAGTTCATCCAGGACCTTTTCGAGGTCTTGGCTTGGTAAGTCGCGAACAAACGCGGTTTTCCCACTCACGCGTCGTACGAGGGCTTTGACGGCATCGGGTTTGAGTTGGAGGTACTCCACGACCTTGTAAATGGATTCGACCAGGCGTTGACGGTCCTGGTCTTCACCGTCTTGAGCTGGGGCCTGCGGGGTGGAGACGGGAGTGTGCTCCACCTGAGGGTGGTCCGTGTTATGGGGTGGTTGTGACCGGTCCACACTCACAACATTCCCATCCTCATCCACATCAGCCCCCAGCTCCTCAGGCGCGTAAATCAACCCAAATAACGCGTCGGAGGCTCCCTGGCGACACACCTCCGTGATCGCCCGAGACCTCAGCATCTGCATGGGGTACTGCGTCCACGGGCCTTTACGTCCCCACAACCCCGCTTCGGTGGCTTTTTGTGGAGTCCACGTAACCGTGAACATAAAATCAGGATCATCACGACGAATCAGGATCGCAGTCACCCGGTCACCTTCTTCACGGACCCTAAGCGTGTGCCCAGCCCTACGCACCACAGCAGCCATGAGATCAGCCGACATCGTTGCCTTACCGTTAATCACCGCGATACCCTGCAAGGCTTGAATAGGTGGAATCCCCAACGCCGCACCGGTTTCAATCGCGACCAACACATTTGCGGGTTGACGTTGAAAATGCGAAGGAATCAACCCAGACCCAGCAAGAACCTGCGCGTAATTCATCCTCGCTTTAATCGCGTCCGGGGCCATTGACAATACAATCTCGTTGGATGTCATTGTGCATCACCATCAACCAAGGTCGCAGCTTCCAACAAAGCGGCGGATGTGATGAACTCTGCGAGTAGGCGGGTTGATTGGTCTTGCGTTTGGGACACCCGAAGCGAGGGCTTACGCTCAACCAGCGTGTCTTCTAAACCGTCGGGCATTTCCCCGCCAGCATCCTCAACAATCGCCCGTAGATTATCCTTGCCCGTGAACCACTCAGGGAACTCAACCGACGGCCTCCCGTGATGGTCAATACCATGAGCCTCACACCACCTGGCGAAAGCTACCGGGTCAGACACCACAAGCCCCCAACAAACGACGGCTTTGACAAGCTCACGGTCGCAACCGCGTCCCCATCATCAGTGGTTGCGATCAACCGTTCACCTGGGGTCATGGCTGTTTCTGCCAAATAAGTTCTCGCCTGAGACTCTGCTTCCCGTATGCGGTCTTTAATGAGCTTCGCTACGGCCAGCGTCCGCAGAGCCATTGTTGTGTTCGCCCGCGATAAACGCGGTAGCTTTTTATCATTCATTTTCAGGTCCTTTTTCTTGTGGATTGTTTTTCGATACGTGTCTCCCGAGGCTATTAAAACCTCTCGCCCGCGGTGTTAACCCACCCCAAATCCCAAACGGTTCGTCGCTGTCAATCGCCCACTGACGACACTGGATACGCACCGGGCATTGAAGGCAAATCGCGATGGCCTCTAGGGCTTGATGTTTTTCCGCTAGGGTTGGAAACCACCTATCCGAGTCGACATACGTTGCGCACAACGCACGGTCTGTGACCGATGCCGGTGGGAGCTTCGTGAAATTCACCCCTCGCCCCTTCCATTCCTTCTTATTTGTCTGCGTAAAACTCATACAACCAGTCAGGGTTTTCCACGGGCCCATCCTCGTCGAGAATGTCCACAGGGTCGGGCTCCTCGTAATAGAAGCCCTCCCGATACAGGCCGGTCATTTCCGACCACCCCCGCTTTGGTATTGGGCCTGGTTTTCACGCGCGGCAATCGTCAACTCATCCGCCATCACCAACGCCTCCGCGCAGGCAAGCGTCAAAGGGAACACGCCCTTAGGGGTGTGGATTTTGATGCACACCTGATCCTCCAGGTCGCTGTGGATGTTGATGACGTTTTCGCTCCAATAATCAACAATCACCAGTCCGACTCCGTTTCCAATTCGTCACGAACATCGGTGTTCCTAAGCTCCGCCCGCAGGTACTTGGTTTTGTCTTGTATCTCGATGACCCGCCGTCGCATCTGGGAGAGACGATCAGAGAGAAGATTCCCCCGGGGTATTGAATTGTGGGCATCGCCAAGTTCTTCCCGTACCTCGTCAAAGAGAGAAATCGTGTTGTTAACGAAACCCATAGCGTTTCTTATATAGGTCTCGATGCGGGCGACTTCTGCGTCGGTGAGTTCGTTCATCGCTGGTTCTCCTTCGCTTCGACCCAAATCATCCGCGCACCCTGGGCATAGAAAAGCAACGCTGTGATAACCGCTATTCCAAGCGGGACCGCCTCAGCTGACGCGATGAGCCACCCGGCGAGAACAAAAACATATGCGCCAATAGCACGGGCGCTCATGAAACATCGCCCCCTCGTTCAGGCTCCACATTGGGTCGGATCAGCCGATCAACCGCCCCCGAGTGATAGTTTTCGTGGGCACGTGCAAGCTCAATAAAGGCTTTAAGAACCGGGCGACGACGCTCAACTTCTTCACCCAAGGCTTCGGGCCAGTCTTCATCGGAAGAAATGATCTTTTTCAAGTTCTCCAACGTTCCCAACCAGCAGCCGAATTTTAATCTCCAACCCCCTCTAGTGGGGTAGAAAAATACGTCCACGGATGGGGTGGAGTTGACACAAAGGCAGTACCAGTTCGTCCCCGTTAGGTGCGCATAAGCTAAATTCGCGTCTTCCAAGTTCGCGTCTCTCAGGTTCGCATAGCTCAGATTCGCACCTCGCAGATCCGCATAGCGAAGGTCCGCCTTTTGTAGCCTCGCGCCTTGCAGATTTGCTTTGAATAGATATGTATTTTGTAGCTTCACGCCTTGCAGATTTGCGTTGGCCAGGTCTGTATAAGACATATCCGCATAGCGAAGGTCCGCACCGCTCAGTTTCGCACCTCGCAGATCCGCATAGCGAAGGTCCGCATTACTCAGGTCCATGTATCGCAGATCCACATAGCGAAGGTCCACGTTTTGCAAGTCCGGTCGCCCACCATTTTTTCGAGCCAAATTAACTATCTGAAAAACATCCTCCCGATTCACCGCCGTCACCTCTTTTCCCTACGGTGCTTGCCGGTGCCTCTCACGACGACGTGAAACACCCTGTCGTCCCGTCGCCTTTCACCCCGATGCCTAGGCTGGTAATCTTGGTTTTGCATTGGTAACCCTCCTTTGGGTTGTCTGACCCCTACCCGGATGCCCCCAGGTAGGGGTTGGATTTTTAACGGTCCGCGAGCGCGGCCCGCCATTCAGCGGCGGCTTCAGCTGTGATGTACACCCGCTGTTTCCCGCCACTCGTGATCTTGGCTTTCAACGGCGGGTAGTTTTTCGCCGTCCCGTTGATGCATTCCCACACGGTTGTTTTCGAGACCCCGTGCAGGTGGGCGAAGTCATCAACGCCCATCATCAGGGGGCCGTGCATCACGACGACCTGTGCTTGGGCTCTCACTGTGTAACCTCCCTAGTTCTTCTTCGGTTGCTTTCCTCGTCTCGACCGGCCAGTCATATCCGTCGTCGATCTCGCCCGGACTGACCTTGTAAGGGTGGTAGCCTGGTGGCCAGACGTTTGGGGTTTCCCAGCTCTGCCACGCGCCACGCCACGCGGCCCTGTGAGCCTGGCCCTTTGGGGTTCGTGCGTTGTCGATAATCACGCCGCATCACGCCAAAAAATCTTCGGGGTCAAACACGCGATCATCCTCATAATCAGCTCGGACACGCTCTTCAAGAAGCCGAGTTGAACCGTGGAGAATCAACGTCAAATCACGAACCCGATAGTCGTAACGACCGATCCGGACCCTTCGCCAGACAAGGTCATGACCTTTCTCCTCAGACAGATACCCACCCTTCTTGTGGGAATACACCCTGCCGTCAGGAGCAACGAGATACGCGGGGTCATGCGGGAAAGCAACGTGGGTAGTGAGGTCAGGCAGCATCAGTGTCTCCTTCAATATCTGCTGGGGTGATAGTCACGCCGAAATGACGGGCTAAGGCATCAAGGCCCTTAGGGGTAACTCGGATTGTGTGTGCGGCGTGCTCAACGCCGGTGTGCTGGTCACGCCAAGTCGTGGGGCGCAAACGCAGGAGTCCTCGGTCTGAGGCGGTTTGGTAAACCCGCCAGTGGCGGTGGCCTTTGGGCTTGTAAATCCATTTCAACGCTTCGAGGGTGGCGTGCAGGCGGTTTCTCCCGGTCTTGGCCCCAGCACGGTTTAACGCTTGCGCGGCCTGAGTGACGCTGTAGTCGCCCTCAGCGTTGAGGAAGTTGTCGAACTGGCGGGCTTTGGGCGCAAGCTCCACAACTTTCGTTTCTGCTGTGATGGCGCGTTGCTGTGCGGCGGCAAGTGTGGCTTGGGCTTCGATGAGTGCTCGGGCCATGAGTTCAGGTCCGGTGAGTTCGACGAGGGGGTTGCCGTAGGAGCCGGTTTTACGAATCGTGGGGAGAACCTCGTGCGTTACCCAACGCTTGAATGCCTTAGCCTCAGGCTTGCGGCTTCCCAGGATGAGGGAGTAAAGACCGGCCTCGGAAACTGCGTTGAGGTCGTGACCCTCATTTGAAATGAGGGTACGCTCGTCATCGTCCAGACGAGTCATAGCCTGCGACGGGTTCCCGATTTCCAGGATGCGTGCCACATCGGCTGCGACGAACCACGGTTGTCCATCAGCTCCCGTGAGAACTCGGACGCTGCTACCCTTGTAGTTGAAGGGCATCAACTCGTTCATGATTTTCCTTCCCTTTCTGGTCCCGGCTGTAGCCTCAGCCGGGACTGTTGCTTTCTGTCGACTCACGCTGAAGACTTTTCGATGACTGGCGGTTCCGTCAGTAGGACTCCTAGGGGAACGTTGAGCCATTGCGAGATGGTGTCGAGGTCATCGAGATCGAGGGACACTTCCCCAGTCATTCGACGTGAAGCCGAGGATTGTGAGATATTTAGAGTGAATGCGAGATCGTTACTAGTTTTCTTCTGTCGGCTCATCTCGGCCCGGAGAGCACCAGCAGCGACTTGTGCAAGTGGGTTTCTATGACTCATATGGGTTACACTAACTCACATGGGTTAGTTCTGCAAATCATGGGTATTTTGCGCGTGTCGCAGGTAAACTTATCTGCATGGAACACAGACCAACTTCATTGCTCCACAGATGCGTATCCGCCCAAATCAGGGCATTGATGGCGGCTCGTCGCGTCTCCGGAAAATCGCTCGCCGAGCAGATCGGGACCAGTCAGAACTATGTCGCTAAGCGCCTCCGTGATGAAGCAACCTTCACACTGGATGATGTCGAAAAAATCATGACGACTGTTTTCCACAGCCCTCACGTGACCACGGCCGATTTCATTCTTGATGCTTATGAGCGGAACATCAACGACGTTTATACCGACGAGGAGCGGGACGAAGCCGGAAACGGAGGTATCTATCCCCTAGAAACCTATTCCCAGGACACGATCACCCCAACCCTCAAGATGGCGGCGAAACACGACGCGAGGACCCAGGAGCTGCACCACTCCGACGTAGGCGAGGAATCCCAGGTTCCGCCTGATGAATGGTATGACTAAACAAGAAAACGCCCCCACCAATAGGCGGGGGCGTTCCGATGTCCGCAGATGCAAGTGGGGGCCACTACGCTATATCCGTGAAAGCCCCAACCTACATGGACCTCCTCTATCAAGCGCGCCGAGAGCGCGTGGAGGTCGTACGCGCCCATTTAACAGGCGCCGCCGGGTTGTGGGATGCCGAGACAGGGACGATTTATATCGACTCCGCCCTGTCAGACGCAGAAGCCGCGCCCGTTTTGGCTCACGAGCTCATCCACGTGCGACGAGGAGATACCTGCTCCCAGTCCGAGAGAGCGGAGCGGCTGATCGACGAACGAGTGGCCGCTATGTTCGTTGAGGTTGACGGATACGCCTATGCTGAGCAGCTATATCCAGGTGATGCTGTATCTATTGCCGATGAGCTGAGCCTGCCAGCGTGGGTTGTGGAGGCGTTCCAACGCGCCAGGCTGAAAGCCTCTTGAGGTGCTGTGTGATTGTGTGAGGATAGTCATAACTATATTTATCCTCTCACCTTGCAAATAATGAAGTGAGAGGGTATAATTATTTTCAGAAAGGAGGTGATGAAAATGATTGACCAAATCGCGCACCTGCTCGAAGGAACCGGCCTATTCCTCACCGGAATCGCAGCACTAATCACAGCCAGCAAAGCCGGACATAGCAGGAAGCGCAAACGCAAATAAGCGAAACCCCTCCCGACTAAACCAAGTAGCCGGGAGGGGCCTCGCCCCTCACTTTACGACACCCACAGAAAGAGCATCAACTATGAAACGACAACAACAAACAACCTTCTACTACGCGGCGGGCGCGCTTGGCCTATGGGCCGTTAGTCATTACATCCTCCACCCCACAGGCATGGGCCGCCTTGGACTCGCCGTCGGCATCCTTGGTCTCGGGATTGCTGCGCTCGTCTCTGCCGTACGAAAGGACGCGGCATGACGACGCGGTTCCTCTCCCTCCACGGGGTTGCAAATCATCTAGGGCGGGCCTATTCGACGCTACGCACCTACCAGCGCGACGGGCGACTGCCTGACCCTGACGCGATTATCGGTCAGGGTCGGAGCGAAACCTACGGGTGGTTACCTGAAACCATCGACGCGTGGCAGGCTTCGCGTCCCGGTCATGGCGGCCGCCCGAAAAAATATCGGGAATAACCTATATCAGCCCTACGCTTCTAACTGTAAGGATGATGCGACCTTCTCCAACGCCTTGCGGGCCATCTCCTGCGACGCGTGCTGATAACCGCGTGTCGTCATGATATCTGAGTGCCCCATGATGGTTTTGATAATTTCGGGGTCCACGCCCGCGGCTAGGAGCAGCGTTGCTGTGGTGTGGCGAGCCTCGTGGAGGACATAGTATGTGTGGTTCTCCTTGTCGCCGGTTTTCCATACGCCCGCCCGATCTTGAAGGGTTTTCCACGCGTCACGGTCCTCCTTGCCTGACCTTGGCATGTCGAGGTCTCCATCCCGATGCCAGACGAGGCCGAGTGTTGACCGTGGCTGCCCTGCAAGCGCGGTTAGCGCAGACCTCATCCACGGAACTAACGGGATAACACGGTATCCGGCTTTCGTTTTCGGCCTCACCAGGTGGTATGAGCCGATCAGTTGTCGGCACTCATAGTTCCGCGGCTTGATGAAGGTTCCGCGAGCGCGGTCCTCGTAGGGGAGTTCTTGGAGCTGCCATGAGATGTCAATCGTCCCGGCCTCTAGGTCCACGCAATCCCATGTGAGACCGAGGACTTCGCCTTGTCTCATGCCTTGCAGGAGGGCCGCGACCCAGCGCGCGGCTTCCAGATCCGACTCAGCTTTTTGCAGGAGCTTCACCGCGTCCTCGACGGGGATAGCGGTCCGATCGTTCACTGACTTACCCGGGGCGGGCGCTTTGAGTGTGCGTTCCTGGACCTGATGACCTTCAAGTTGGGCGGTTTTGAGGATGCGTTGGAGCAGTTTTTGCGTGGCGGCGGCGTGCGTTGTCGAGCATCCGCCTTCGTCGATCATTTTGTCGGTGAGCAGTCGCAAATCAGCCGGGGAAACGTCGCGTAATTTGCGTCTTCCGAGAACAGGGATGATCCACCGGGTGCATCTGTGAAGTTCGGAGGTGTAGGAGCGTGGCCTGAGGGTTTTTTCTTTCATCGCGAGGTACTGTTCTGCCCATTTTTCAACCGTCATGTTCGCTCGGACGCCTTCGGCTGTGTATTCACCTGCGGCGATTTCCTTGCGTTTGGCAACCAGTTTCTCCCACGCCCTGTCTTTGTCTTTCGAAGAGACAGTGATCCTGCGGCGCTTGCCCTTGGAATTGACTCCGGCTTCGAGGACCCCAACCCACATCCCGTCAGAGGCCCGGAGGTAGAAGGATCCTTCTCCGTGGGTGAGTTCGTATTTTTTTCTGCGTCCCACTGGTCCTCCAAATTTACTGTAGCCATTACTGTAGCCATTTATATGGTATTTTAGCGGTATCGTCAAGACCTAGGAATGGCGGAATTATGCGGAAAACTCACTCCCATGCTACCCTAAACAGCGGACTTTTAATCCGTGGGTTCGGGGTTCGATTCCCCGTGGGCCTACCATAACTTTTCCTTGGTATTTCAACATATTCTCCGTTCTTCTCGGTGTCGCCGCATCATGTTGAACGGCTGTGATTCACAGTGCGGAATGGTCGAAGGGAAACGATGGGTATCGCTCGGACGTCACATGATTCAGGCTCCATCACAGGCAGCACCATCAGCGTGTCGCTCCTCGTCACCCTCGCTCTTCAGAGTGCGATTCCTCCATTTGCAACGGACATGTACACGCCGGCATTCCCGGAGATGACTGAGAATCTCGCCACAACTTCAGCTCTGATCGGGCTGACATTAACAACCTTCTTCCTCGGATTTGGTTCAGGACAGGTCATCGGTGGCGCGCTGTCGGACCAGCTCGGGCGTCGTCGGCCGATGATTGCCGGCGGATTGCTCGCTCTCGTGGGATCGGTGGTGTGTGCGTTTTCTCCGCACATCGCCGTTCTCCTCATTGGCCGCTTCTTCCAAGGTTTCGGAGGGGGATGCGCCGCAGCCGTTGCTCGCGCAGTCCTTGTTGATCTCACCTACGGCCACGTCCTCGCCCGGATGATGTCACTTCTTCAAGCACTCACTGGTTTAGCCCCGATGATTGCCCCAATTGCGGGTGGACTGATCGTCACGTATTGGCCGTGGCGCATGGTGTTCTGGAGTCTCGCGCTGTTCACCCTGGTCATGTCGGCGTGCGCATGGAAGTGGGTTCCCGAGTCCCTTCCTAGCGAGTCTCGGCACACGGGTGGGATCCCCCGGTTCTTCCGAGGTGCGGCTCATGTTCTTCGGACCCGAACTTTTGTTGGCTTCATGCTGACGTCGGTGATGTCGTCGTTTTGCATGTTTGGGTATATCTCCAACGCTACCTACGTCCTCCAGGGTCACCTGGGACTGTCCCCCATTGCCTTTTCGTGGATTTTCGCCGGGAACGCGCTGTTATCGACGCTGCTCGCTCTGGTGAATGTGCGCCTCATCGGACGTTTCGAGCCGCGTCATCTCATTCAATGTGGGCTTATCCTATCCGCAGCCGGGGTGATTATTTTGCTCCTCTCCGTGGCGGTGTGGGGCTTGCCGTTGATTCCCACGTGCATCGGTTTCGCCGTCCTCATGAGCGCCAACGCCTTTATCTTCGGTAATTCATCGGCGCTGTCGCTCGGTGAAGCACGCGAGAACGCTGGGACTGCCTCGGCCGTGCAGGGGCTTCTCCAGTCGTTAGCGAACGGACTGTCGGCTCCTTTGGCAACCGCCGGCGGTGATTCTTCCGCCTGGCCGATGATTCTCGTGATGATCGGTGGCTCAGTGGGAGCATGGTTGGCGTTTTGGCTGATCACCCGTGGCGGGAAAACGTCGCATCCGGCGGCAACGCTTCGCTGATTAACCCGTGATCGTGTGGCGACGCTTCCCTCATTGCCCCGTGATCCGGCGGCGACGCTTCCCCGATTACCCCGTTATTCGCCGCGGGGAGTGAATCTCAGCGCAACGGAATTCATGCAGTACCGCAGGCCCGTGGGCTGGCCGGGTGCATCGTCGAAAACGTGTCCGAGGTGCGACTGGCAGTTGGCGCATCTCACTTCGGTTCGCACCATCCCGTGCGATGTGTCCGTCAGCTCCGTGGTTGCCCCCGGCTTGGATTGGAAGAAACTCGGCCACCCGCACTGAGAGTCGAACTTTGAGGTCGCGTCGAAGAGTTCCGCGCCACAGGCTCCACACAGGTACGTGCCGGGCCGCTCTTCGTTGAGAAGTTCTCCGGTGAACGGGCGTTCTGTTCCCGCCTCGCGCAGGACATGGAACTGCATTGGTGTGAGAAGTTTGCGCCATTCGTCGTCGCTGCGTGTCATTTCGGGGTCTCCTTCGTCGTGATTTTCGGCATGGTCTTCGTCGCTGTGACATCGTCCGTGACCTGCACTGCTGTTGTCGAAGCCACCTCCGCCTGGCCATCGGCACCGATTTTTTCGGAATTGTCGGTCGCTGAACCGCGATCACTGACCTGATCCTTTTCACCGGAAGCATCCCCGGCTGATTCGCGTTCAGCTTCTTCCATGTCACGTCGGATTTCTTCCGCTTGACGTCGAGCCTGCTCAGCCTGACGTTTAGCTGCGGCTTGACGCTCAGCAAGCACTTCCTCGCCCGGCCCAGAGAAAATCTGGGAACGTTCTTCAGCGTCGGGCGATCCGGAGTACAGGCGCTCACCCTTTCCAGCGATCGTCCTCGTCAGGTCGTCTCGTGTCTGCACGGCATCCTTCGGTGTGTCCTGCGGACGAGAGTCCTTCCCGGGTGCGCTCTCCGCCGACATATCCTGTGCGGACTCACCTGTTCCTTCAGTTCGGGGTGTTTCGGGGGACGAGGACGAGGCTGGCGTTCCTCCCGTCGAAGATTCCGCTGTCTGAGGGGCCCCCTCGATGAGTTTCATCAGCGTGGTCTTACTCATGACCACTGTATCTGCCGAATCGGACGTTGACCGCTGGGTCCCTTCGGCAAGATCGCGTCGACGTTCTTCCATTGCTCGACGGCGAGCACGTTTGGATTTGCGGCGGGCAGCAACAAGACGTGCGGCGTGAATGGCGTCCTCGCCCTCGTTCTGATCGGCCGGCCATACCGGGATACCACGTGAATCTCCGGTGTCATCGGCAGGCGGCTCTGTCGTCGACGTTCCTCCCCCGATCGGGTGAAGCGATGTGTGGGAGTCGTCGTCGGCGATATGTGAGAGTTCTTGAGCGAGGGATGCAAGTTTCTCTCGTGATTCGTCTTTTTCGATGGTGATCGTTTCCTGACGCTGGTAGCGCGAGGCGGGGCGTGCCCACGGTTCCTCGTTGACCACCCAGGAGACCAGCTGTTCGCGAATAAAGCAGCGCAGGTCCCACAGGGATCCGGAATCTTTCGCGGATACGAGGATCCGCACGGTGACGGTCATGTGATCTGAATCCGTCATCTGAACAGCCCAGGTTCGCCCATCCCACAGGTCTGTTTCTGTCAGCAGCTGTTCCACTTTCGACCGGATCAGTGTCATCGGTGCCGCCCAGTCCAGTTGGAGCGTCACGGTTCCCAGCTGTCGAGTTTCACGTCTCGTCCAGTTCTCGAACGAGTTCGACGTGAAGTATGTGGATGGCACGATGAGTCGGCGTTCATCCCAGATGCGCACAACAACGTAGCTGAGCGTGATTTCTTCGATCGCACCGGAAGCTCCCGCGGCATCGGCCACGACGACGTCACCAACGCGGATCGCATCGGTAAACGCCAGTTGCAGACCCGCGAATACATTCCCCAGGGTTTGCTGGGCAGCAAGACCGGCGATCACTGAGATCAGGCCCGCAGACGCCAGGAGTGTCGTCATTGCCTGGCGTGCCGCCTCAAATGTCGAGAGGATCGCAACCGCCCCAACAATGACGAAGACCACTTGAATAAGTCGTCGGACAACCTGCGCCTGTGTTTCGAATCGTCGAGCTCGTCCTCCGTCGGTGGCTTGCCGAAGGTTCGCGGCGTCTTGGAAGATCCAGCTGGCCCGGTAGCCGATTGCCGTCAGTCCGGCGATACCTGCGATGAGAATGATATGAGCCATCGTCTCGACGAGGGCGCCGTTCGACCAGTCCGATAGCTTGGTGTTCCGCAGCGCAAGCTGCAACCCAACCCATGCGCCCCACACCATGATCGTCAGGTACAGAGGGGTTCGGATCCGCCTGATCAACGCAAGACCGATGCGCCACTTCCGCACGGCTCGTTTGAGCACGGCAACGAGGATGGTAGCGATAAGGAATCCCACGATGATTCCGCCGACGCTCCACAGAAGCAACGACGCAATGTCGAGGGCATTTTGGACCGTCTCCTCAGCTGCACCTGACTGCGGCATATCCGTTGCGTCTGCACGCACCAGTGTTGCCACTCGTGCGGCGCTCATCGTCGCCATCTTCGCAAGAAACTCCATACGCTTAAGCCTAGGGGGTCTGAGTGGAACCTTCCTGAAAAGCTGTGGGTATTGCCTCGATCTTTCTCATGCATGACTCGTCTGCGATCGGCGGCACAGGTCACGCATCAGCAGCGATCCCAACAGTTTTCCTGTCCACATCGTCAACGGTGAGCAGCCTCACTCTTCATCGTTTTGCATCTGAGCCCATACATTGCATATGCTCTTATCCGTCCTCGGACGCCGGTAAGGCGGCCAAGCACTGGCCCCCATCGTCTAGAGGCCTAGGACACCGCCCTTTCACGGCGGCGACACGGGTTCGAATCCCGTTGGGGGTACGCTCCACGGTTCGGATGTCGAAACGTGGAAATAATTCAATAGGTCTTACCTGTTGTAAGGCCCCGTAGCGCAGTTGGTTAGCGCGCCGCCCTGTCACGGCGGAGGTCGCGGGTTCAAGTCCCGTCGGGGTCGCCGACCAGATCGGTCAGGTCCGGTCAAGGCTCTGTAGCTCAGTTGGTAGAGCGTTCGACTGAAAATCGAAAGGTCACCGGATCGACGCCGGTCGGAGCCACCAGTATCAAACGGCTTGGAATCAACAAAAAGTTGATCCAGGCCGTTTCCGCACATCAAGTGAAAACTCGGCCACGACCGCAGGCCCATAGGTCAATCCGTGTTGGTTTTTATGGCGTTCGTCCTCGTTCCCTGAGCACCCACGGCGCAGGTGTTTTACGCTTTGAGGAACTAAACGCAGGAAGAACACGATTCTTTGCTGATTGTCCTTGATGATCTGCGGGTTCGTTGACTATTCGGCGACGACAGCACGACGGACAACACATGGGAGCAGACGAATGATCGAATTCTCGTCAGTGTCCAAGACCTATCCCACCGGCAATGTCGCGGTCAAAGATTTCTCGTTGACTGTGCCCTCCCACGGCTTCGTCGCCCTCGTCGGCTCCTCGGGATCCGGGAAGACGACCCTCTTACGGATGGTCAACCGCATGGTCGCCCCCACCAGCGGTCGGATCCTCATTGACGAGGACGATGTGGCCTCGCGCGACCCCATCGAATTACGTCGCTCTATCGGGTACGTGTTGCAACAGGGAGGGCTCCTTCCTCACCGGAACATTCTTGACAACATCACCACTGTTCTTCGTCTCAAAGGCACGCCCAAGAAAGCAGCCCGCGAACGCGGAATGGACATGCTTGAACTCGTTGGTTTGGATTCCTCATGCGCCACGCGATACCCGGGTGAGCTGTCCGGCGGGCAGGTTCAACGGGTCGGTGTGGCGCGCGCACTCGCTTCGCAGCCCAACATCATGCTCATGGATGAGCCTTTCGGGGCAGTTGATCCGATTGTCCGTCGTGAACTCCAAGATCAGCTTCTCGCAATTCATCAGCGTCTAGGAACAACAATCCTTTTCGTTACACACGACATTGACGAGGCCTTCCGTTTGGCCGACACCGTCGTCATTTTGTCTTCCGGGGGGAAGATTGAGCAGGCGGATACCCCCGAGCAGATCCTCACTCGACCCGCCAATGACTTCGTTTCACAATTTGTTGGATTGTCCTCAAATGACCGAACAATTACCACGCAGCAGGTCGACAATCAGACTATTGCCTACGACTCGTCGGGCCGACCGCTGGGGGTTGTCCGATGAAGTGGCTGGCGTTGAACTGGCCAATGACGCTTCCACTGCTCGTGCAGCATCTTGCTCTGGCCCTCCCTGCCATTGTCTTCAGCGCGATTATCGCTGTGCCAATCGGACGGCTCGCCCATCGTCACCCTCGGCTCGGTCGTCCCCTGGTATCGGCAACAACGCTGCTGTACGCGATTCCCTCGTTGCCCTTGCTCATCATTGTTCCATCCCTCTTTGGCACCCGGTTGCGCTCGGGCGCAACGATGATTATTGCGCTGACGATCTACGGTGTATCCCTGATGGTTCGGACAGCGGTCGACGCCTTCGCGTCCGTGGATCAGTCCGTCCTCTCAGCGGCAACAGCTCTGGGGTTTTCACGTCGATCACTCCTGTGGAAAGTTGAGCTCCCGCTCGCTCTTTCGGTGATGATTTCCGGTTTGAGAGTTGTTGCCATGTCAACGATCGGACTGGTGACCATTGGTTCACTCGTGGGGATTCACAGCCTCGGCTCTCTCCTGACCGATGGGTTCCAACGCGGGATCCTCGCAGAGGTGCTCACCGGGATCGTCCTGACCGTGCTCCTGGCGTTCGTCGTTGACGGCATCCTCGTTCTCATTGGCAAAGTTCTCACGCCGTGGGCACAGACGGGAGGGGCGCGATGAATCTCCTCGTTGATGCGTGGGGCTGGCTCATTGATCCGCAGCACTGGGTTGGTGACTCGTCCATTCCCCTGCGACTCGCTGAACACATTGCCGTGAGCTTCGCAGCCATTGTCATTGCTTCCGTCGTGGCGATTCCACTGGGTATTCTCATTGGACATACCAAACGTGGGGGCTCAGTGATCGGGGCGATGACGGGTGCCGCCCGGGCACTGCCCACTCTCGGTCTGCTCACCTTGGTCGGCCTGTGGCTGGGAATCGGTGTTGGTGCTCCACTTGTTGCGCTTGTGGTTCTCGCGATTCCCTCCGTTCTTGCCGGTGCCTACTCCGGGGTTGAGTCCGTTGACCATTCAACTGTTCAGGCCGCGCAAGCAATGGGATTCACTCCCCTGCAAGTTGTCGCTCGCGTTGAAATTCCACTGGCCAGTCCCTTGATCATCGGTGGACTCCGTAACGCAACGGTTCAAGTTATCGCAACAACGACGCTGGCCGCGTACACCGCCAACCTCGGCCTCGGGCGCTATCTTTTCGCTGGCCTGAAGACCCGGGACTATTCCCAGATGCTTGCCGGATCACTCCTGGTGACCGCACTTGCCATCATTGCGGAGATCGTGTTCTCCCAGCTTCAACGACTCGGCGAACGCAGGGCTCACCCTCGTACACCCACGAAGGACCTCAGCAGGGGCCATTCAATTGACGAGGACGCCCCAGCCATCACTGATCACATGCAGGCAGAGACGCAACCCCCGCGGGCGGGCACCCCTACACCGGCATGAAAGTTCCCACGCTGTGGGATGATGAGGCGAAAGGACATCACAGAGATGAACAGTCGAAGCGCTCGGATTGTGCTCACCGCCCTCGGCGTGACCTCAGCCATCGCATTATCAGCCTGCGCCAGCGCGGATCCTCTTGCTGAAGAAGGAGACGCCTCGTCCTCGTCAATGACAAATCAACCCATCGTTGTTGGCTCCCAGGACTACTACTCCAACGAAATCATCGCGGAAATCTACGCGCAGGCCCTGGAAAACGCCGGTTTCACCGTTGACCGGCAGATGCGCATCGGGCAGCGCGAAGTTTACCTGCCAGAGATTGAGGCCGGACGCGTCGACCTCTTTCCCGAGTACACCGGGCCGTTACTGAAGTATTGGAACGACGCGGCAACGGCAACGCTCAGCGACGACGTGTATGACGCTCTGGTCAATACCGCGTCCGAGGGACTGTACGTGTTGGATCAGGCTCCCGCGACCGATCAGGATTCCTACGTCGTGACGCAGAAGTTTGCCAAGCAGTGGAATCTGACGAGCATTGCTGACCTGGCACAGGTGACGACACCGCTGGTCATGGGTGCAAATTCCGAGGCAGAGAACCGTCCCAACGGTCCCAAAGGGTTGAAGAAAACGTATGGGGTCACCGCGTCGTTCACGCCGATTGAGGACTCCGGTGGCCCGCTGACCGTCAAAGCGCTCACCGACGATGAGATCCAGCTGGCGATTATCTACTCCTCCGACCCGTCGATCAGCGCAAACAAGCTGGTTACGCTGGAAGACACGAAGGGGCTCTTCCTCGCGTCACACGTGGTGCCGTTGGCTTCCATGAAAATTTCTAGCGAGGCCGCAGCCGTCATCAATTCGGTGTCTGCGAAGCTGACCTCCGAGGAACTTCTTGCTCTGAATTCCCGCAGCATCAGCGAGCAGTTGCCTGCGGGAACAATCGCTAAGGACTGGCTGGCTGCACAGGGGATGTGAGCGGGGCCTGGATATTCGGCGCTGCCAGGCTGTGGGGTTGCCTGGGCTTGATGCGCTTGCTCAGGGATGAACGAGGACGAGGCCTTTACAGGACGAGAACGTCACAGCGAATTCTTTCAGTGTGACGTTTCGGCGCGAATCGGGCGAATTTTGGCTCGCTCTGAGACGTTTGCGTAGCAGCGAATTGTTACGTTGTCACATATTCGACCAAGCAGTGTCTTACGCGAAGCAAACTTCCACCACTTTGCAGAATCAACGAGGACGAGGCGCCTCACCTGACCGCCGCAATGCGTTGCTCTAACTGCGCGGATGAGCTGTAGTTCTGTGGCGCGGTCTGCACTCTTTTACGAGAGATGACCGGAGCCAAAGCCGGGACTCTTCATACCAATATCGTCTAGGACGAATCCACCGAGCAATCCGAAAATGTTGCTGACCAGCCAACACGCTCCCGCGAGTTCGTATCCATGCGAACAAAGAATGAAAACCTATTGACTCGTAGTTACCCACAAGATATTGTGAGGTAAGGCTCACCTAGGGCCTAGGCAAGCGAGAGAAAGAAAAGACCATGTTGCTTGCACAATCGCAGAACAGTGGTGGCTTCGTCAGTGAGAGTTTGATACGTGCACATATGGCGATGGTCAGAGCTAGTCGACACGTGACTGATAGGTTCGATGGCCTACTGCTCAGGTACGACGGCTGGTTCTTAGTCCTCATGGCCGTTCTTCTCACAATCGCTTTTGTGGTAGCAACAGCTTTAGCCATCTGGTGCGTCACCATCCAGGGTAAGCGATTCACCGGAAGATGGGAATGGGGACAGTGGTACGTCTCGGTCTGGGCTGAATGCAAGTAACTACGGTGGAAGATTCTGGAATGATGACTACGGGCAACGAGGAACAAGCGCTCAACATACAGGGCTTATCTTTTGGATACACGAAAGCGCATGAAGTCATCAAGGATCTTTCACTTTCCGTCGGTTTTGGGAAAATCACCGGTCTGATCGGACCGAATGGATCGGGAAAGTCAACGCTCATACGCTTGGCCGGTGATCTTCTCAAACCGCGAGCAGGAGAGGTGAGCATCTGTGGCGCACCGAGTAACACTAAGGAAGCGAAGAATCAATCAATTCTTCTTGCATCAAATGACTACCTACCTGAATTCTTAACAGGCCTAGAGTATCTCCGGTTCATCCATCACATGTATGGAATGGAATGTGATGTTCATGAGGTTCAACGACTTTTCAGTCGCTACCAGATGGAGCATCGCTGGGATGATCTGATGGAGGACTACTCGCATGGGATGCGGAAGAAAGTTCAACTCATCGCTGCTTTGCTCGTTTCACGCCCGCTCACGATGATCGATGAGACTCCGAACGGAATAGACATTGAAGCTCTCATCAACTTTGAGATTGATATCCGTAACATGGCCCGAAAAAATCATGGTGTACTCCTGTGCACCCATGACTTCTCGATGCTGGAAAGGATCGCGGACTTCATCGTTCTCATGAGTCATGGAGAAATCCTCGTCCACGAAGAATCTCAAGCGCTAGTGCAAGCACATGGCTCTATAGATGCTTTCGTCAAGGCCCAGCTCTCTTAGCGGCAGGATCACCCCAGTGAATGGTAATACACTCAGGCTTGTTCGCTTTCTATTCCTGTTTTTCAGTCGTCGACTGTTTGTGCACAGCGCCATGCAAGCAAAATATTCCAAAGTGCTTCTATTGGCAGCTATCGCAGCATCCTACGCCGGATTCTGCGCACTCACCTTCATCGTTGTCAGCGGCATGGTGATCGATAGCGAGTCCACAACGCTCATCGCCCAAAGCATTTCCCTCACTGTAGGACTATGGGTCTTACTATTTTTCATCGTTATACGTGTTCTCTTCATGAAGGCAGATAAGCTCATTGAACTGACCCACACACTTCCGGTGACGAATAAACAACGAATCCTCGCGTATACAGTCTTCGAAGCAATCACCGTATTATCCTGCGTCGCATTAATGACAGGCCCGTTAACAATTTCGGTGACAATACATAGCGGTAGCGGAATATTTTCTGAAATCTGTCTAGGAATCATCGGCCAAGCAGTGGTTCTTTACCTCTTACTGGACATTCTCTATCTTAGCTTTGACAGATTACTCCAGATTCTTCATATAGCGAGATGGCGCAGCTTTCTCATTCCCTGCTTATTCGGAGCCATCTTCTTTGGCGCTTACGGATACGCCCAACGTGAGTCAACCAAATTCCTCAACGCATTCTATGAAGGTCACACCTACTACGGACACTCCCGACTTTATGTCCTCATCTATGACCGACTTGGATTCCCGGCCGCGGCAGGAGCTCTTCTTGTTTCGGTATCGGTTGCGATATTAATGATCCTCCTCGTTGCACCGAACCAACACTCACGCTGGAAATACTTCTTCAGAATCCCGCTTGGAAATTCTGCCAGTCTCTTCACTTTTCATCTAAGAGCCGTCGTACGTAGTGCAGAGTTCCTACTAGCAACAGCCTTGGTCATCGCCTTATCTGCGATCGTACTCGGGATACCTGGATACTACCCTCCCTACTGGTTGGCGATCATCTCCCTCCAGGCAGTCTATGCGATTCCCACCACCGAGGCCCTGCGCAAAACGTATCGACACCGATTAAGCCCCTCCCAATCGTATATCTATCTCGCTGCACCCTATATTTTAGCTGAATTAGCAATAGCCATTCCGGTATTAGCCATGAGCGCAATCAACGGACTCACCTTCGCAGAAGCAGGGAGGACAATCTTCATTTGCTTAGTTACACTTGTTGCGGCCCTCGCAATCAGTATCTTCTTTCCAGCAGAAAAACATCACCCATTTTCCGTCTTAATCGGGATGATGAGCGCCCTAGCGATTATACTCTTAATTGCTTTTACCATTTTAATTTGGCAAATTCCTGACACTATGACGATTTTCCTATGGATAGCCATTAGCGGAATATGTATATTTTACTCAGTGCTGGGTATTGGTTCAACACAAAGGAGAGAATACTATGCAGATCTTCAAGCACGTTCTTAAATCACTGACTTTAGCGTTCATCGCCACTGCCGCCCTTTCAGCGGCGACAGTCATTGCCTTAATGTTTACGAAAGGCAAAGAAATGGGTCATCATGTAGGACTTTTCGGGAGCTTGTTCTTCGACGCCCACGAAACCCAGACAGGATCTGTCATGGTCGGTGTTGGTGTCGAGAACACGTGGACACTTACTTTAGTCTTCCTCGCGATATTTATCGTATCCAATGTATTCTTCACTATTTTATCAGCATTACACGACAGGAAGAGATTCTTGGAACAACGTGCGGCGAATACAGTCGAGTGAAAGCATCGATGGTATGGAGTAACGTGAGACATGTGCTCTATGGATTCCTGAAAGCTTACACTTTCCTTTTGGTAGGGGGTGCACTCATTTCAGGAGGAATGCTTGCCACACCTATGTATTGGCACAACACCATGATATCGGATTTAGGTGTCGCTTTTACAAAACACCTTTATCTCGGTCTTGTGGCAGGGTTCCTCATACATGAAACAGCCCATGCAATCTTTATGTCTGTAACGATGCACAGTCTTCAGTGTATTCGCATCGAGTCAACCTTCGCACGGTTTTCACTTCATGCCGTCGGGAGTAGTACTGGGCGCGGTATTTTCCTTACAGCAGTAGGCGGTCCAATGAGCGCAGCTTTATTCGGAGTGTTGATGCACTTAACGCTTCCGAATTTCGACTTGCTTGGGTGGTACGTCATCCACTTATTTAATTTGCTTCCTTTATTTGGAGACGGCAAAGCGGCGATCTTCGGGATCAGACACTGGCGCTCTGTAGTTGATCTGGGCAAGTGATCCACCCAGCCATCTCACGATGGCTTAGCTCTGGCTGCCTTCAATTCCCGCAGCATCAGCGAGCAGTTGTCTGCGGGAACAATCGCCAAGGACTGGCTGGCCGCACAGGGGATGTGAGCGGGGCCTGGATATTCGGCGCTGCCGGGCTGCGGGGTTGCCTGGGCTTGATGCGCTTGCTCAGGACTCATAAGGCGCAGCCTCTTTGGGATCTACGAGGACGAGGCTCCTCACCTGACCGCCGCAATGCGTTGCTCTAACTGCGCGGATGAGCTGTCACTTCTTTTTGGATGCGCCGACCGTATGGACAACAGGCACACGCGGCTGCTCAAACCATGCACAATGGATCCATGTCTGACCCTCGTGAAGCCGCTGCGATGACGCTCTCGGCTGCTGAAGATTCATCCTCCCAGGAACCCGCTCATAAGGCGGAAACGGTTGATGCGCTTGACGCAGGACGAACAAAGGTTCAATCCGCGCTCGCCTTCGACGATCTGCTTCAGCAATACCGTGACCTGTCCGATTCGGAACGGATGAAAGGGAATCTCTTCGAGCAGCTGACTCGCCAGTATCTGCTGGGCGACGCGCAGATGCGTCGGGAGTTCGCCAGGGTCTACCTGTGGCGAGATTGGCCAGGGAACCGAGGATTGCCGGATACTGGCATCGATTTGGTCGCAACACTGAGGAACCCCGACGGTAGTGAAGCCGAAGACCAGGCCGTCGCCATCCAATGTAAGTTCTACGCGCCCGGGCACCGAATTCAGAAGAGTGACATTGACTCTTTCCTCTCTGAGTCAGGCAAGAGTGGCTATGTTGGACGGATCATCATTGAAACAACGGGCGAGGAGTGGTCATCGAACGCCCGTAACGCAATCGAAGATCAGCAGATCCCCGTTCAGACGATCGGCCTGACGGATTTCCGCAATTCCGATATTGACTGGGCGACGTATTCATTCCAGGCACCGGACTGTGCACCGGAGATGCTTGAACGCAAGCAACTGCGCTCGCACCAGCGCGCCGCGATTGACGATGTCTTCGCAGGATTCGAGACTCACGACCGTGGAACACTGGTTATGGCCTGCGGCACCGGGAAAACCTTTACATCACTGAAGATCGCGGAACGCCTGGCAGACGAGCAAGACGGACACGCTCAGGTTCTGTTTATGGTTCCGTCACTTGCATTGATGTCCCAAACCCTGGGTGAATGGGCGGCGGAATGCTCCATAGATTTCCACGCGTGGAGTGTGTGCTCCGACATTAAAGTCAATCGCAGGCGCGCCAGCCAGGATGACATCGCGGATATTTCCGTTACTGACTTGAAGATTCCCCCGACAACAGATCCGGGTAAGCTTGCTCGCTCTCTCGCTGCGGCCGATAGTTCGGAGGGGTTGCACGTTGTTTTCGCAACCTACCAGTCGATCGACACACTCATCGAAGCCCAGCAGATCGCCGGAGACACGTGGACAGACTTCGACCTGGTGATCTGCGATGAGGCACATCGCACGACGGGCGTAAAGATCAGTGGCGAGGACGAGTCGTCTTTCACGAAGATTCACAACAACGACCTGATTCGCGCGGACCGCAGGCTGTATATGACAGCAACTCCTCGCCTCTTTAAGTCCGAGGTCAAGGCTGCTGCAAAGGAACATGACGCGATCCTCACGTCGATGGATGACGAGGCCGTGTACGGTCCGGTCTTTCACAAGTTGGGTTTCGGTCAGGCGGTATCGTTGGGCCTTCTCACCGACTATAAGGTCGTTGTTCTGGCGGTTCCCGAAGACCAGATCTCGGGGATCTATCAGGACCAAATTGCTCAAGGTGGCGAGCTCAACCTGCCAGAACTGGCGAAGCTTGCGGGCGTCTGGAATGCACTGGCGAAACGCAAGAACGGCAGCTTCGATGTGTCCTATGGTGACGATCTAACCCCGATGCGTCGCGCCGTCGCGTTCGCGAAGGACATCAAGACGTCGAAGTGGGTGGCAAGCGAGTTCCCTGACCTTGTGCGTACGCATCTTCAGGACCTGTCGAACGACGAGGATTCGGACAACTTGGGTATCGAGGCCTATCACGTTGACGGAGGAATGAACGCCATCGTCCGTGGTGAGCGCCTGGATTGGCTCAAAGAGGAAGAAGTCACCCCCCCCCCAGCGCCTATTTGTCGCATCCTGACCAACGCCCGCTGTCTGTCTGAAGGAGTTGATGTTCCCTCCCTCGACGCGGTGATTTTCCTTAATCCCCGCAAGTCTCAGGTCGATGTCATTCAGGCCGTCGGCCGTGTCATGCGCAAGGCTCCGGGTAAGGAGTTCGGCTACGTTATTTTGCCGATCGCTATTCCGGCAGGTATTCCACCGGAGAATGCCCTGGCCGACAATGAACGGTACCGGGTGATCTGGCAAGTCCTTCAGGCCCTACGCGCACACGATGACCGCATCGACGCAACAGTCAATTCAATCCAGTACAACACCTCGGATCCCTCGTCCATCGTTGTTGACATTGCTGATTTCTCATCGAAGAAGCCCGCCGAGGATCACTTCAGTGGTGAAGCGCATGACCATGACGACCCGACCAGCAAAAACCCGACCGATCCGTTGCAGCCCCAGCCGATTCAGGGGCAGTTCATCTTCTCTCCCATCGAGTGGAAAGACGCTCTCTATTCGAAAATCGTTAAAAATGTCGGTGATCGGCTCTACTGGGACGATTGGTCGAAGGATATTGCAGACATCGCCACCCGGTACATTGCCCTCATCGACCGTCTGCTTGAAGATCCCGTGCACCAGGACGTCTTCGATCGCTTCGTCCGGTCGTTGCGACAGATCCTTAACCCGTCGATTGACGGTGCTCAGGCCGTTGAGATGCTCGCCCAGCACATCATCACGAAGCCGCTCTTTGACGCGATGTTTGACGACCAACAGTTCACCGCAAAGAACCCCGTGTCGCGTGCAATGCAGGCGGTATTGGATGTCATCGGATCGAATGAGATGTTTGTCCGTGAACGCCAGCCTCTGGAAGCTTTCTACACGACGATGGTCAACCGGATCCGGCAGATCGATTCGATTGCAGGGCGTCAGCAGATCATGGTCACGCTCTATGACAAATTCTTCGCCAAGGCTTTCCCTGATATGGCCAGCCGTCTAGGGATCGTCTTCACTCCGGTTGAAGTGGTTGACTACATTCTCCACTCAGCAAACGACGCATTGAAAAAGCACTTTGGTAAGACCCTGGGTGACCCGGGTGTTGAACTGCTCGAACCCTTCCTAGGCACAGGTACCTTTATTTCCCGTTTGCTCTCCTCTGGGATCATTCCTCCTGAGCAGTTGGAGCACAAGTATCGCAACGAGATCTTCGGTAACGAGATCGTTCTGCTCTCCTACTACATCGCCTCGATCAACATCGAGGCCGTGTACCGCCAGATCCGTTTAGCACAGGGATATTCCGACGAGTACGTGGAATTCACAGGTATCAGCCTGACAGACACATTCCAGCTCACCGAGGACCGCGATGTTATTCCGGGTGTTGGCTTCGACTTTGCAGAGAACATTGAACGCCTTCAGCGTCAACGTCAGGCGAACATTCGCGTCATTATTATGAATCCGCCGTATTCCGCGGGGCAGCGCTCGGCGAATGACAACAATCAGAACCTCAAATATCCACACCTGGACACGATGATCGAGCAGACCTACGTTGCTCGATCATCGGGGATAAACAAGAACTCGCTCTACGACTCGTATTTCCGCGCACTGCGCTGGGCAACCGAACGCATCGGTGATGAGGGGATCATCGCCTTCGTCTCGAATAACTCGTTCCTTGATGGAAATGCCGCCGACGGAGTGCGTCTGACCTTCCAAGATGAGTTCAGTGACATTTATCTGCTCAACCTTAAAGGGAACGCACGCACCCAGGGTAAACGGCGAAAACAAGAGGGAGGAGGAGTCTTTGCGGAAGGGGCGCGAACAGGAATTGCGATTACCCTCCTCATTAAAGATCCAACGCACGAAGGACCCGCGCGCATTCACTACGCGGAGGTCGACGACTACCTTACGCGAGAGGACAAACTTCGTGAGCTCGAAACCGCGCGCAGTATATCGGAAACATCATTCCGGCTACTCACACCCAACGAGCATGGGGACTGGTTGAGTCAGCGCGACGAGTCATTTGCAACATTCCAGGCGATTGCCGACAAAACAACAAAGGGAAAGAGTCAGACTCCAACGATTTTTATTCAATTCTCAAGGGGACTCGAGACCTCTCGCGACGCATGGTGCTATAACTTCTCCCACGACGATGTCATGGAGAATATGCAACGGATGATCGCGAACTACAACGCCGAAGTCGAGGCGGGGCACACGCGAGATTCCGCTTCAACGGACAGTACTCGCATTTCATGGAACGACAAGCTCTATGCAGATCTGAAGAAACGGAGACATCATTCGTTTGTTCCACAGGGGACTCGCCTTTCGCTCTACCGTCCTTTCACCCGCCATACAACTTACTTCGACCAACCTCTCAATAATCGCGTCTACCAGCTTCCGCATATCTTCCCAACTGAGCAGCATCCGAATCTCGCAATCACCTCTTCATTGGCGGGAAGTAAACCATTCATGCCCCTGATGGTTGACGTCCTACCAGACCTGCATCTCAATGGGGATGCACAGTGTTTCCCCCTCTACACATGGGAGAAAATCAATGACGGCTCCGAGCTCGCAAAAGCACTGAAGATCGGCGATATTCCAGGAACCGCAACTACCTCAGATTCCAATGCTTCAGGAAGCCAGCATGCGCTCGACATTCTTTCCGTCATGGAACAGGCAGATGAGGGCGACTCCGTCCTCGTCAATGAGAAGAACGCAACCCCACCCGCTTTCGATTTCAACCAACCCATCGCGGACCAAATCCCCGAAATTCTCAACGGTTACCGGCGGCGCGACAATATCACCGACGCAACTCTACTGGCGTACCGCGCGCACTACGCGGACGAACCGACCCCAGCGGGAGAAGAGATCACCAAGGAAGACATCTTCTTCTACGTGTACGCACTGCTCCACCACCCCTCCTACCGCGAGCGTTACGAGGCCGACCTGAAGAAGATGCTCCCGCGAATCCCCCGCGTCCCCGGGTTCTGGGAATTTGCCAATATCGGCCGCGAACTGGCCGCGCTGCACGTCAACTACGAGACCGTCGAACCCTACCCTCTGAGCGAGGAATGGTCTGTCGACGCTCCCGAGGACGAGTGGGCGCGCTACCGCGTAGAGAAACCAAAGTGGAAGACCAAGGTCGACCCGACGCGCTTCGTGTACAACGAGTTCCTCACCTTCAGCGGCATTCCCGCGAGCGTCAACGACTACCAGGTGGGCGGGCGGTCACCGCTCGAATGGGTCATCGACCGCTACAAGGTAACCGTCGACAAGAAATCGCAGATCCGCAACGATCCGAACGACTACTTCCGAGAGGTCGACAACCCGCATTATTTAGCGGACCTCATCAAGAGCCTCGTTACGGTGTCCTTGCGGACCACCGAACTCACTCAGGCACTACCCGAGCTCATCATCGAGGAGACCGATCGCCCTAGCGTGGATAAGCACTGACGCTCTGTAGTTGATCTGGGCAAGTGATCCACCCGGGCATCTCACGATGACTTAGCTCTGGCTGCCTTCAATTCCCGCAGCATCAGCGAGCTGACGCCTCAAGTTCCAGCGATCGCCCCAACACGAAGCGTCGTCGTCCGCCCAACAGCCCATTTCTCATTCATCGAGGCGGACGTGCCGCGTGTGCATACACACCACCTATCCCAGTTTTGTCCCGTCATTCCTCAATGAATAGATCCCAGTCTATGAGATCGACCTTTTCTTTATAACGCTTAGCCGGTATCCTCATCTCTCAATGAGACCAATGGGGGTAAGATTCATGAACTCAACTATTCTGACGCATATTTCTCGTGGCACAATCGCGGGAAGCACTGCGCTATCGCTCATGTTTGCCAGCGTTGGAGTTGCTTCAGCAAGCGCAAGTATTGCCGAAGAAGGACATCCGATTGTTGCGAAGAGTGCTGAAACCTTTCCTACTCCTTCGCCAGCAGATATACAATTGTATGGTACTTCTGACCCCGAAACCGTTTATCTATTAAATCAGATAAGTGAAGGATTTAAGGAGCAAGGCGAAAAAGGATTCTACCAAGAACTAGTAGTTAGCAATCCCTCACCTGGCGAAATTACGCCACAGAGCTGGAGCACCTTCGCTAGCTGCGTAGGAAATGGTCTAGCTGCGAGTTTTGGGATTGATATTCTCAAGCGCGCTTTTAATCATGAAGTACGAAATGCACTCAAGTCACGGCAGTGGAAAGTCGCATCATCCATCATATTCCGTAATCTCAATAAATATCTTGGGAAAAAGGCCGCTCAGATTATTATTAAAAAGATTGCTGCGAAAGTCCTGCCTGGTGGCTTACCAGGACAGATTGCTTGGCTAGTCGCAAAATGTGGCGTGAAGGAAATCTGGTGAACAACGTGCCACGAGGGAAGCAAAAAGAACCGAGCAATGTTCGCGCTTTGATTGTAACGGTTGCCATTCTCCTGCTGGTGCCGCTTCCATTGGCGTTATGTTTGGCAGGTACGGAATGGTTATTCCAGGGAGGTTCCGGAGTTCCAAAGGAGTTTGTCTTTTCATACTTATTCGGATTACTTACACTGCTTGCAACAATCATCGTCGTCAAACTAAGAGAACGATTCGGCAAGGACAAGAAGAAGTAATTCGCTCTCAATTTATTGGGTTTGGGGTTTTCACGCGCTTACCTCGAGCGGTGTCATCCCCGGTTGTGAGCACACAGGGTTCCAGACACACGGGGTTCCAGAGACGAGTTCGCGGATCTCGAGCCGCACAGGTGTAAGCCTCCTCACCACTCGAATCAGCCAATTCAGCGCCATATTCAGCTTTCGTATGACGACTTCGCCCTCGTCAACACAGACGTTGACCAAAACAGCCCAGTTCCTGAAACAATGGAGGCATGACGCTCTCCCCCGCATCCGCTGATCCACTGGCGCAGAAGAAACCCTGGTGGAAGTCGAAGCGCGCCTTTTCAGCCCCCGGCCCAGGAGGTGAAGTTCGCTTGTGGATGCGGGATGTCACCTGCGCGGACACGAACACGCGCGCACAGGTCTTGTCTCAGGTGACACGGGGTTTCCGCAGGGGGACTGTCACCGTCCTCGTTGATCAGACGGGAACACATGCCCGCGCACTTTTCAACACGATCACCGGGCTGACCACGCCGGAATCCGGAGATGTCCAATTCTCGAAGCCTCCACGCCCACAACGCAAGTCCGGGCGTACCGGTGCGATCACTCTGATCCTGGAGTCCACCCCCGTTGATGCTGCGCTCACCGTCAGTCAGAACACCTATTCGGCGTTGATGTCGGCTGGTATTGCTGCCGACCTCGACGCCGTGTCGGACGCGTGGTCACTCACCGGTCTTCGCGATCACCTCGACACCCACCCCCTCGCGCTCACTCAGGGTCAGCGAGTCAGCATGCACATCGCCCGCGGCCTGGCACTGAGTTCAGACATCTTCCTCATCGACTGGACAGCCTTTGACCCACTGTCGTGCGAGGAGCGACGCGCCCTCATCGATATGCTCCTCGCCGTGGCACGCCGGGGCGCAACGGTCGTTGTCTCAACGCGACAGCTGGCTGACTTTGATCGGGCTCACCGGGCGATCCTCCTGCTCAACGGCCACATTTATGCCGACGTTGCCCCGCCGGATATCGCGGTGTTCACCGCCCTGCTCGATGAGATCCCCGCCGATCCGACAACCTTCCTCGGTCCCATTCCCCAAGCGTCATCTCCCACCGATTCCCCTGAAACGGGCATCGACACGCAGGAAGAACACCTCGCAGAAACAACGCCGTCAGATCCCGTTGATGAACCGGCTACCAAGGACCGTCCCTTCCACTTCACAAAAGTCTCTGAGTTCGTTCCCAGCCCCGAAGAGCCTCTAAGTCCCGTCGACGGGTCCGTCCTCGCCCCCCAGGTTCCTCCAATTAACGAGGACGAGCAGCCGAATCCAACAGGCGACCCCGTGGATC
The DNA here is from genome assembly GCF_011038885.2 of Schaalia sp. ZJ405. Classification (NCBI taxonomy): domain Bacteria; kingdom Bacillati; phylum Actinomycetota; class Actinomycetes; order Actinomycetales; family Actinomycetaceae; genus Schaalia; species Schaalia zhouxuedongae. The sequence continues at coordinate 2,101,044 of NZ_CP064952.1, forward strand.
ACCTGGTCGATCAGGCGCGAAGGATCCTTTCCGACCTCCCCGGTTCCGTCATGCCTGACGAGTAACATCATCAGGAATTGACCCTCCACCTCGTAAGGATCAGGGCGTCAACACAAAAATTTTTCCCCACTCCAATGCAGATGATGCCACAACGTGAGAAACTGGGACGAACGCAAGAATGTCCTATCCCTATCCGACTTGGAAGTGAGCGCACTCGATGACTTCACCGTCTTCTCCCGCCGCGCCCAATGGTGAGCACACCTCCGCTCATCGCCCGGCGACCCAGATTTCGACCGAACCCGTCATCGAGAAACCGCAGTCCTTCGGTGACCTCGTTGCCTCCCTGTCTCACCAGATCTCAACGCTGGTCAACGGGGAAATCGAGCTGACAAAGCTCAAACTCAAGGCGAAAGTCACCAGCATCGGTATCGGTGGCGGTTTACTCGCAGGTGCCGCCGTTTTCGCGCTCTACCTGCTCGGATGGGTGTTCCACACGATTGAGGTGGCTATTGCGGTTGCCCTTCCCCAATGGGCTGCGGCGCTCATCGTCACCGGAATCATCCTCGTCATCATCCTCATCCTCGCTCTTCTTGGCGTGAAATCACTCAAGGAAAGCAAGAAACACCAGCCCAACCCAAAGGCTGGTATTGAAAAGAGCGTCGACGCAGTGAAGAAAGGACTGGAAAAGTAACAATGGCTCAGAACAAAGCCAGCAACGATTGGAACGCTCACGTCGCCGATCGCACGGAAGAACAGATCCAGGCCGAACTCGCCGCCACACGCGCAGAAATGTCGAAGACGGTGAATGAACTCTACGCTCGGGTTCAGCCCCAGTACATCGCCGCTCAAACGAAGGACGCAGCAATGTCCAAAGGCAAAGAAATCACAGAGACCGTTCAGCGAACCGTTAAGGACGCTCGCGCAGGCGACACCGATGCTCTGGTCAAAGTCGGGGCGGTTGCACTCGGTGTGACAACCGTCATCGCACTGATCGTTTTGAGGCGTCTACGTCGTCACTGACCTCAGGGATCCAAGCGCCGGGCGGAGAGGTACGAAGCGGGCACGTCTTTGACGTTCACGCCAGGAATCAGAGCCTCGGGGCGGGGTCTCATGACCTCGTCACTTGTGGTCCGCTGCGCGCTCCGATGCCCGGTGTGGCCTCACTGATCCGGCCGTTTCATCCGAGCCCGATTGCGTCCACGATCACCGGGGTCATGTGATTCACATTGACGTATCTTTCGCGTGTTCACGCGAGAAATCTCGCGCACGCCACGTCACGGGATCACCTGAAATCGCCTCGTCATATGGTTGGGTGAACAGCGACCCGCACCAATTAGGTATGATGGTCCCACGACACATCTTGAAAACCCAGGGCACCGCCTTTGAGCGGACCCGAAGAACGCGGAGGGGGTCGACGCCATGGGGCGCGGCCGTCAAAAGGCTAAGCAGACGAAGGTTGCCCGTAAGCTGAAGTATTTCAGCCCTGATACGGACTTGGACGCGCTTCAGCGTGAACTCGCCGGAGCCAGCACTCAATCCCCCGAATACAGTGACGACGAAGACGACGCGGAAGAGGATCTCTACGCCAAGTACGCGGACTTCGCCGAAGAGGATGACGACGACAGCGACGTCATCCTCGACGAAGAGTTCTGGACTGGGTCGAAGTAACCTGAGGTGACGGATCGTTCCGTCGCCTCCCACCCGTATTCATCCGCGTGCCACCGCGGTTGATTTCGCATGCTCATTTTGTCGCGCATGCGGTGGAACCATGCGACGGAACGGAACGTGGAACAGTGATGCCAGGACTACCCCGCGAAAGCGGCGGTGTCTGCGTCCACCTAGCGCCTGCCCCTGGTGGGCACGCCGCTTATGCCGTCGGGCGACTTAGGGTAGTCCACCTAGCGCGCTTGAGGGGCAGCGTCCGCACGAGGCGAACTGAGAATAGCCTGGCTGCGCCGCGCTCATCGCCACAGGCGTGCTCGGGTATGGTCCACCCCAAAGCGCCTGAGCGATCAGCCGATCCGGTACTCCCCGTGCAGTAGGACACCACCGGCCTGCACTCCCTTAGTTCCACTGATCAGACGACCATCCACCGAGCCAGCCTCAAGCGCAGCAGTTGAACGAATCGTCCCCAGCTCCCAGGCGTCAACACCGGCTTTCTTCACTGAGGCGATCACGGCATCCGCTGATTCAGCTCCCACAACGGCAACCATGCCAACCCCCAGGTTCAGAGAATCTTCAAGAGCCTCCCACGTGATGTCTCCACCTCGACGCACCCAATCGAATACGGGAGGCACGATCCACGAGGACCGATCGGCAGTTGCCGTCAATCCCAGGGGAAGCACCCGAGAAAGGTTAGCCCCCAGGCCTCCGCCAGTGACATGCGAGTAAGCGTGGATACCGGTCGCCCCGGCCTCGACTCCGAATTCCTCGATGAGGTCAAGGCAGAGCTTGGTGTACAGGCGCGTCGGCTCAAGAAGTTCTTCACCCAGCGTTCGCCCGAAGGAATCAACGTGCGCATCCAATCCCAGGCCGGTGCGCGCAACCACGGAACGCACCAGCGAATAACCGTTAGAGTGCAGCCCGGAAGAGGCCATCGCAATGACAACGTCTCCGTCGCGAACACGCTCAGGCCCCAGAACATACGGCGCGTCAACAACGCCCGTGGCGGCACCTGCGATGTCGTAGTCATCTGCTTCCATGACACCGGGGTGTTCCGCCGTTTCACCGCCGATGAGCGGGGTCCCCGTGGCCTCACAGGCGCGGGCGATACCCGTGACGATGGACGCGATCTTTTCGGGAACAACGTGTCCGCACGCAATGTAGTCAGTCATGAGGACCGGGCGAGCACCAATGACGACGATGTCATCAACAACCATTCCCACGAGGTCCTGACCAATGGTGTCGTGAATATCCATCGCCTGAGCGATTGCGATTTTCGTTCCCACACCGTCGGTGGAGGTCGCGAGCATCGGTTGACTCATCCCACGCATCGCCGAGGCATCAACAATTCCGGCGAATCCGCCGGTCGCTCCGATAACGGTGGCGTCGTGCGTGCGGGCCACCGCGGACTTCATGAGTTCAACAGCCCGATCACCTGCCGCTGTGTCTACTCCTGCCGACGCGTAGTCGAGGGGGGTCGTGTCGCTCATGGGTGCTCCTTTGGGCGGGTGTCGGATCGGGTAGTGAACGGAATGTCGGGTAGTGAACGGAATATCGGGTGATGTGAGGAATACGGAAGGGCTAGCAGGCCGTAGCTCCGGGAGTCCCAGGAATCGGCGTGCCCTTTTTAATGGGTTCAGGGTATTCACCGGTGAAGCATCCCAGGCACAGACCTGTTCCCTGCCGCGTCGCCTCCACCATGCCGTCCATCGACAAGAATGCCAACGAGTCGGCACCAATTGACTGGCGAATCTCGTCAACGTTCATGGATGAGGCAATGAGTTCAGCGCGCGTGGGGAAGTCAATGCCGAAGAAGCACGGCCACAGCACGGGCGGCGAGGAAATTCGCACGTGAACTTCGCCAGCACCGGCCTCGCGCAGCATCTTCACCAGAGCCCGCTGGGTATTGCCGCGAACAATGGAATCGTCAATCACAATAAGGCGTTTGCCTTCAATGATTTCACGCAGCGGGTTGAGTTTGAGTCGAATACCCAACTGCCGCAGAGACTGCGTCGGTTGAATAAAGGTTCGGCCAACGTAGGAGTTCTTCACGAGCCCCTGTTGGAAAGGAATCCCGGATTCCTGCGCGTAACCAATGGCCGCTGGATTACCAGATTCCGGGGTCGGCATAACGAGGTCGGCCTCGACAGGACTTTCCCTCGCGAGGATCGCTCCCATCTCTTGTCGGGCCGCAACGATGCGTCGTCCACCGATCGTCGTGTCGGGGCGCGCAAGGTAAACGTACTCAAAGACGCAGGTGGACGCCTGCGTGACGGCAAAATATCGGGAATGCACGCCGTTGGAGTCGATGGAGACTAGTTCCCCCGGCTGGATTTCGCGAACGAATGTTGCCCCACACAGGTCAAGAGCGGCGGTCTCGGAAGCGAGCACCCACCCGGAGTAGAGACGCCCGAGGACGAGGGGCCGGTATCCGTGGGGGTCGCGTGCGCCGTACAGCGTATTTTCATCCATGAAGACCAGGGAGAATGCGCCCTTGAGTCGCGGCAACACTTTGAGTGCCGCGGGAATCAGCGCACCACCTTCAGCCGTATTCTCGGGCATTTCCTCATTGACGAGGGCGGACTCGCCTAAGTCCCCCGCGTTGTTTTCTTGCGTCAGGCCTGAGTGATCAGGAGTCTGCTCGACGGAGGCCGCGGTGACGGAGCGAGCGGGACCGACGTACGGGATAGGACCGGGAATGTGCTGAGCAAGACCAAGGAGCGCCGTAACAATCGACGTATCCGTTGACGCCCCGTGCTCAAAATTGTCGTCCTCGGCAATTGACGCGGCGAGTTCACGCAATTCTGTCGTGTTGATCAAGTTGCCGTTATGGCACAGCGCAAGTGTTCCGGCACTTGTTGGCCCCAGGGTTGGCTGAGCGTTACGCCATGTATCTGCTCCGGTTGTTGCGTAGCGAACATGGCCGAGGCCGATGTGCCCTTGGAGTCCCTGAAGTGTTTGTTCGGAGAACACCTGGTTAACCAGCCCCTGATCCTTGTACACAAGGATCTGTTCCCCATTTGACGTCGCAATACCTGCCGACTGCTGCCCGCGGTGTTGGAGCGCGTAAAGCGAAAAGTACGTGAGTCGTGAAACATCTTCACCGGGTGCCCACACACCGAATACACCGCAGTGATCGTGTGGATGGTCGTCTCCGAAGATTTCGACGTCGGAAAGTGCGTGGTCCATATTCTGCGAGACTGAAGTCACGCCTTCACCTTCTCATATTGCTCAATATGGATACCAATAGATCGGGCGTGACGTTCATATCACTCTCCCGGCCACATGAATTCAACACGCCTGGCTGCAACGTCTGCACGCAGCAATTCGACCTCGGTCTGCGCCCCCACAGGCAGCTGATCGTCCACAGTTCGGGCAGTCACGGGCGCAATGACGGCCGGCTCATTGAGCATCACTTTTCCACGTTGAGGTGTGGAACTGTGGACAATGACACTGCGGAACAGCTCGCCCTCGTACCCGATGAGGAGCTTGGCACTAATTGCTCCCAGCGATTTCTTCTCCGCAGCTGAGGCTCGCTGCGCCGCCCTCGTCATCATCGGGGGAATCGACTCAATCGATTCCCTCACCCACGCAGGAATCTCTCGTGCCTCATCGTGGGCGAGGCAGATTTCCAGGGACCACCGGTCAACGAGTCGTCGAAGTGGGGCGGTCGCATGGGCATATTCCGCAGCGATCGCGGTGTGGCGGATCTGAGGGTCACCCGGTTCGGGGAAGTCGGTGAGCACCATATACGATGCGCCCCGGTACAGGCGCATTGCTTGGATGAGGAAGGCTGTGTGCGCGGGAATCACCGGATCCAAAGAGGGAACCAGCTGAGCGTAGGGTTCGTCCTCTTGCCAAAGAACGCCGAGGAAGTGAGCAACGGCCCGTAGTCGTTCAATTTCCGCATCGGGTGCTGGGGGAACGACCCGCAGAATCCCCAGACCAGCGTCACGCATTTTCGCCGCAGCGCAGATTCCCGTCAGCAGGGAAATCTGTGCGTTCCATTCTTCAACTAGCGTGTTTGCCCTAAACCTCAGGGCATAGTGTGATCCGCCATCGGCGTCGGGGATCCTGACGATCTCCTGCTCCGGAGTTGGAGCGGACACTCCTCCGCGAGCTGTTTCTCTCGCGCGGCGTTTCGTCCCGATCTCTTCAAGAAGGGGGACGAGGTCGAGCGGCGCTCCCCTGAGTGGACGGTTCTTCAGCCGGGCGTCCTCAACCTCGTCGTAGGAGAGTTGGGCGCGTGGGCACACGAAAGCGCGGGTGACATTGGCGCAGACAACGGCTCCCGTGGGTGAGAGTTCGATCTGCCAGACACAGGCCGGAGCGATCTGTCCTGGAAGCAGAGAGGCCGCTCCTTCGGAGAGTTCTGGCGGGTGCAGCGGTGTTGACTGATCTGCCATGTACACGGTGAGGCCGCGTCCTCGGACCTCGGTGTCGAGAGGACTTCCCGGTGGAACAAATGTGGCTAAAGAGGCGATGGCATAGGTCACCAGGAAGCCTGAGTTCGCCGGATCCTCCCCCGGTAAGCGAGCCAGGTGAACAGCCTGATCGAGGTCGCGTGATCCCCGAGGGTCAATGGTGACAAAGGGGATTGCTGTGGCATCAACGCGAGGGATTGCCCGCCGATCAAGGTCGGGGAACTCGTCCTCGGAAATCACACAGTCCACTGTGGGGAGGTCGTTGAGACGGTAAATGTCGCCAGCGTGAGAGTCTGCTGTATCCGGTGGTGGCCTCAGACCCGCGAGCGCAACGCACTCGTCCCACTGGATGCTTGCGCGCTGAGCCTGCCTGATGACGTCGTCGGGGAACTGGGAGGGAATCTCAAGTTCTGCACGAATGTCCTTGAGTACCGGAACAAGCGAGGAGTCGTCAACGCTCAGGCGGAAGCGGTTGAGTTGAACCATAGCGTTCTCAGTCGCGGGGACTGGCCTCCGTATCGTCGTGTGGAGCCGAATCAAAGTCGCGGTAAGACTTCAGGTCTGCGGCGAGGTCGTCAACGCTTAGATGCGCCTCCGGGATGGTTGCTCCAAAGCGTTGCGTCCGGTCGATCGCGCGAGCGATAAGATGCGATCCAACGGGCGCAGTGATGATCTGAAGCGCCACAATGACAATACCGATGAACACCCATTGGATGTCCCACATCTCCACGGCGATTCCCGCGAGGATGAGAACCATGCCCAGAAGCTGAGGTTTCGATGCCGCATGCATGCGGCTCCACGGGTCCTTTAAGCGGACGAGGCCGATCGCTGCAATCAGTGTGAAGAATGCACCGGCGAGGATGAGCAGTGCCCCGATGACTGTGTTCATTGGGCTTCCTCCTCGGCGCGAAGCAGCTCGTCGATCTCGGCTTTCGCTGCCTCTTCCTCGCGCATTTCTCGCTGAATCCGAGCTTCCTCCTGGGTGAGGATTTTCTTCTCATGGGGTTTGTCGCGGCGCACAAAGCGCGCGAGAACCACAGGCCCAAGGAAGCCCGTCAACGCCAGCAGGATGAGAGCAACGGCGAGGTCGGCTCGCACCCACACAACAATCATCACAGCAAGGAGGACAATACCGGAGGCCGTCAACACGTCATTGGCGATGATTCTGTCCAACTGTGTTGGCCCGCGACCGATGCGCACCAGGGCAAGTAACGCCGCGGCTGTCGCGAGAATCGCGGCGAGCGCGTGAAGAACATCGGGGGTACTCATCGGGCATTCTCCCGGTCTCGCATGGATTCAGTAACGGTACGCGGTGCCAGAGCACGGAGGATTCGCGCTTCTTGGCGTTCCGTTTGGTCACGCACGCCCTCGGGTCCACCGGCTCCGTCGAGATCAAGAACGTGGAGGTACATTCGTCCACTCGTGCGATCAATATGAACAACGATCGTCCCAGGAATAAGCGACGTCATCGCCGAGAGGATTGTCACGTGCACGGGATCATTCGAATGCAGGTCCACCCGGACAATTCCCGTGGTCGGCTCTTTTCCTGCCAACACGATCCAGGCAACATGGAGCCCTGACATCAACGCATCCCAAAGGAAACGCGCAAGAAGAATCATCACCGATATCACGCGAACAGGCCACCGCGTGCCCACGCGCGGCATCGGGAACAGTATCTGAACACCGAGGGAGACGAGGATGCCCGACACGATCGTCAACGGGGAGACGCTGTTAAACACCAGAAGCCAGACAATAAGGAGCCACACGCTGAGTGCAGGTGAAATCCTGCTGAGGATTGTCTTCATTGCCCATCACCTACCCGCATCTGCTCTGGGAGGAACTGCGGGAGAAGAACGCCGACATTCGTTATGCCATCATCCGTTGTCTCCTGGGCTGAGGATTGGGCGGATTCCGTTGGGGACGCTCCATCGGAGGGGAAGGGGGTAACGGGAAGGAAATGCGTGCGTTGCGCGTCGGGTTCCCCTCCCTCGGCCTTCGTCGTGTTCGCTGGATCAGGGGTCTGAGGCACGGACTGCGTTCCCCCGGATTTATCTGCTGACGTTCCTATTCCTCGACCGTCGCTGCGTAAGACTGCCTGAATGTAAGGAGTTCGCGCCATCTGGTCCGAGGCCGCCCGAGTCACGTAATCCCAGATGGGCCCGGATGCCACCGCCATGAGAATCTGAATCCCGATGAGGACGCCAACAACCGCGTACATCACGCGTGAACTGCTTGAACGAGTCAGTTCTGTTTCCGTGCGTGACGCCCTCGAAGCCCGGCGTGACCTCTCAGCAACCGCAACGTGGACGTCGCGGACGCGATCAAGCTGGCGCTGGGCGCCTTGGCGGATTGCTTCGGGCGCACCCGGACGAACAACGACGCTGGTCAGGGCAGAATGTGAGTCTTCTGCGGTCTGCCAGAATGCGAGGTTCCACCACTTTGTCACCGCGTACAGCGTGAGGAAGGAGGTGAGTATTCCAGCGCCAAGGAGAATCCACGCCTGTACTGTCCCTGCTTGCGCGCTGGCCTGAGCCAAGGCGAGTTTCCCAACGAAACCTGTCAGCGGCGGAATCCCGACGAGGTTAAATCCGGCAACAAGGAACATCACGGCGATCACCGGGGCGGTGCGATAGAGGCGCGAGAGGCGACTCAACGACGTTGTTCCCGTTGCACGTTCGATGAGTCCGCAGATCAGGAACAGTGTGGTCTGCACGAGAATGTGGTGAGCCGCGTAGTAGATTGCCGCCGCGAGACCCCATTCGTTGACCAGGGCAAGACCCCAGATCATGAAGCCAATGTGGGAGACAAGAGTAAAAGACAGCAGACGCTTGATGTCGTCCTGGGCGATTGCACCGAGGATCCCCAGAAGCATGGTCGCAACGCCGATCACCGTCAGTAACGTCGACATGCGTCCGCCCGGGAAAAGCAAAACCTGGAGGCGGATGAGGGCATAGACCCCGACTTTTGTCATGAGTCCAGCAAAAACGGCTGTGACCGGGGCCGGAGCCGTGGGGTAGGAGTCTGGCAACCATGCCTGAAGAGGAACAACCGCAGCTTTGATTCCGAAGGCGGTGAAGAGCACCGCCTGAATCATCAGTGACGTTCCCGGGTCAATTTCGGGAAGACGCTGCGAGAGCTGCGCCATGTTCACCGTTCCCGTTGCTGCGTATGTCAACGCAATTCCGGCGAGGAAAAGCACCGATGAGAACAGCGAGACCACGACGTACACGGAGCCCGCACGGACTCGTCCTCGTGTCGCACCCATCGTGATGAGGACGAAGGATGCCGCGAGGAGGATCTCGAAACCCACGTAGAGGTTGAAGAGGTCACCTGTGAGAAACGCGTTGGACACGCCCGCTGACAGCACAAGGAACGTGGGGAAAAAGACGGCGACCGGAGCTCGGGGGTCATCGTCAATTGCCGACTGTGCAAGTGAGTAGATGAGAACGCCGAGGGTGACGATCTGGGAGACAACGAGCATCGTGGCGGCCAGTCGGTCAACGACGAGGGTGACTCCAATGGGCGCAGCCCAACTGCCCGCATCGACAACGATGGGCCCGTTATTCACCGCAAAAGCGAGGATTACCGACACAACTGTCGTTGTTGACAAAACAATAAGCGACAGCACCCTCTGGGCAATCGAGCGTCGGCCAAGAACGAGGGCGAGCCCCGCCGCAAGCAGGGGAAGCAGCACCGGAACGGGAATTAACCACGAATACTGTGTCATGCGTTTCTCCCCCGTTCTTCTGAGTCTTCTTCACGATTCTCAGCGCCGGGGCGCCCCTTGCGTGCCAAGCGATCAGACTGGCTGCCGTGGACCGTCCCCTCAAGATCCGGTGCGTCCTCGTCATCCTTGTCGTAGTTAATTCCCGCGTCCTCGATACCCGTGATGGCTTCGTCGGCTTCGATTTCGTCAACGGCACGATCGGCGAGCCAACGATCTTCAATATCGTCAACAACCTCATCGTGTCCGGTGAGTTTCCACTGCCGGTACGCCAGAGCGAGGCCGAACGCAGTGGTCCCCAGTGAAAGGACAATTGACGTCAGCATCATTGCCTGCGGAAGCGGATCAGCCACAGTTGCTGGATTTTCTTGGCCGAGCAGCGGTGGTCGCCCCGCCGCCCCACCTGAGGCGAGGAGGAGGACATTGACTCCGTGGGTGATGAGACTCAGGCCAATAAAGATCCGCGTCAGTGTGCGTTCAAGGAGAAGATAGACTCCGCCGCCAACAAGGACTCCGGCGATCAGAAGAATAACGAGCGAAGGGAAGTTCATCGGCGTGCTCCCGTCCCTCGTTGCCCTACTGCCCCAAGGGCACCGGTTTCGCTGTTTTCTCCGCTGACATCGAGGGGGTGTGCATGTCGGTCTGCGGGCTGTTCGATCGGTGCAGTCTCGATCCCAACGTGATCGGAAGCGGGGACCCCACAGTCTGGGATAGGTGAATGACGGTCAATTTCCGCGCCCGTTGCGGAGATCAGGTCAAGGATCAACCCGATAACGAGGACGTAAACGCCGATGTCAAGAATCATCGCTGTGGTGAAGTGGATGTCGCCGAGAATCCCCAGATGGAGATCGACAGCCACTGATTCAAGAACGGTATTGCCAAAGAGCACGGGCGCGAGGGCTCCCGCACCCGCGATGAACAGGCCAAAACCCATGATCCGACCGGGAGAAATCGGCATGGCTTCACCCAGTTCGTGACGCCCACCCGCCAGGTAGCGCACAACGAATGCGAGACCGGCAATGACACCGCCGATGAATCCACCACCGGGGTTGTTGTGGCCAACGAGAAGAATCCACACGGACAGAACAAGCATCGTTGGGAAGAGGAGGCGTGCAACGACCTCAAGAACGATCGAGCGTTCGGAAGTTGGGAGGGCTTCGGCTCCGCGAAGGAAGGGAACGCGGCGCACTCTGCGGCGCAGAGGGCGAGCATCGGCATCACTGGCGGCGCTTCGAGCGGGAGCCCTGTCGATACGGCCCGATCGTGAGCGCACATAAATCAGCGATGCCACACCGGTAGCAATGACCAGGAGCACCGAGAGTTCTCCCACGGTGTCCCATGCTCGCATGTCAACGAGGATGACGTTGACGATGTTGTCGCCTCCACCGAATTCCTGTGCCTCGTTCGCCATGATTGCCGACACGGGTTCGTGAATGCGGGCAGAAGATGCGTAAATTCCCGTGAGGACAACGCCAAGACCAACGGTCACCGCAATTGCGAATCGCCACCAGCGGTTGTGTGCGAGCGGACGGTCGGAGAAGAAACGCGGAAGCCTGCGCAGCACCAGAACGAAAATGACGATGCTCACGGCCTCGACAACGATCAGAGTGAGGGCAAGGTCCGGTGCCCCTTGAGATGCGAAGAGCAGAGCAACTCCCAGGCCAACTCCTCCCAGGGAAATCGCCGCACGAAGCCGGCGACGTGAACGCACGGTCTCAACGGTTGCAAGGAAGATGATCAGGGCAATGAGTACCTGGAATCCCGAGTCTGCGAAGCGCACAACGAATACGCTCGGCGGCTTCATGATCATGGCCCCGGCGGTCAGGGCACTCAGGGTCACGAGGATCGTCGACAGGTCCCACGGGAGCGAGCCTCTCTGCGTCAACCGCGTCACGCGTGCGGCAACGATCTCAAGTTCCCGCATCGTCCACGCATACATATCAGCGGCTGCAACGGGAACCGTCCAGCGTTTTTGCCAGACCTCAACCCTCTGTGCGGCAACGGCGAGCAGAGCTGCCACAGCGAAAATCCCCAGCGTCGTTACAGCGGGAATCCACCCTGACCACCACGCGAGATGGGCGTGTCCGGGTAACCCGGTTGACACCTGGGCGAACGTTTCCTCAAGCGGCCGAGGGGCGAGGCCGAGAAGCGCACCACAACTTAAGAGGACGATCGGGGCGTACATGAAGAAGGGGGTCGGTCGGCAGTCGTGGACGCGAGGCGACTGTGGCCACGTCGGATTAGCCACTCCGATCGGCGTTACCGAACGCACACCGAAGGCCCCCCACCATGCGCGCCAGGAGTAGGCGGCGGTCAGAATTGATCCGCAGACAACAACACCCAGGGTGACGAGGTCGAGTGCCCGACTACTCCACGCCGCTGCGCTTCCGTCAAGAAGTGCGCTGATCAGCGCTTCCTTCCCCAGGTATCCGGTTGTCAGCGGCACTCCGGCCATCGACAGCGCGGCAAGTCCAGCGGCGGCGGCGAGGACGGGTTTGCGTCTTCCCAATCCCGAGAGCTTGGAGATTTCTCGGGTTCCGGTTGCGGATTCGACGGCGCCGACCGTGAGGAAAAGCGTCGACTTGAAGAAGGAATGTGCGACGAGCATCGTCATCCCCGCGGTGAGTGCACCCGCGCTTCCTTGGCCGACGGTCGCGGTGATGAGCCCCAGCTGAGAGACCGTCCCATAGGCGAGGACGAGTTTGAGGTCATCCTGTTTGAGGGCCCGCCATCCCCCCAGGAGCATTGTTATCAGACCAACGGCAACGACCAGCGGCGACCATACGGGCACCTGCGTCATTCCCGGGGTGAGTCGAGCAACGAGGTAGACACCGGCTTTAACCATTGCGGCGGCGTGAAGGAATGCGGACACGGGGGTTGGTGCAGCCATTGCGCCGGGAAGCCAGAAGTGGGCGGGAACGAGAGCGGATTTGGAGAAAGCTCCCAGGAGGATGAGCACTCCAGCAACGATGCACAGGGGTGAGGCGACATCAATTCCCTGTGGTGTGTCTGCCGATAGGGAATTCACGAGCTGGGAAAAACGGTACGACCCTGCGGGCATTTCACCGATGATGACGAATCCGGCGAACATTGCCAGGGACCCGAAGGTTGTCACGGTCAGGGCTTGGCGAGCAGCCACCCGGGCGGGTCGACGGTCGTAGTGGTGTCCGATGAGGAGGAAGGAGAGGACTGACGTTGCCTCCCAGAAGATGTACAGGCCGATCGTGTGATCTGTTTGGACAACTCCGAGCATCGCGCCAGCGAAGGCCGTGAATACCGCGGAGAACCTGCGCAGCCCGTGAGCGCTGTGGGAAAAGTAGCGCGAGGCGTACACCATGACGAGTGCGCCGACGGTCCCAACGATGAGGGTCATCACCCAGGACAACACGTCCATCCTCATGGGGAGCGTCATACTCAGCCCCGGGATCCACCTGAGTTCCTCGACTATGGGGTCTCCGTTGAGTACCTGCGCGGAGTGAAGGAGCGCGTACCCTGCGGCAGATCCGGGAACGAGGGCGAGGACCGCGAGCGCGTGACGCCCGAAGGCTCTGACAAGGAACGGTGCAAGAAGTGCACCACATATATGCGCGGCGATAATAGCCAGCATCAAGTTCTCCTTGGCAGTCGTCGGCTTCGATAATTTTACAAGCCCACACGGACTCCCGCGCGGGCTAGTTCCGGCACCCCAGTGCTTGTCCCGGATGTATTCACGCAGCTCTTCCGGGGTATTCCGCGCTAATCCCGCGTGAGTATCCGCCGCCGATCCCCCAAAAAATCGTACGCTGGTTTTCAGTGAGTGAACATTGATGAGGACGTCGATAACTACCTGCGGCTCCCAGGAATCCGAGGCGGCCGTGGGCATTGAAGAAGTGAGACAATGGCACGCAGGTGCACAACACGACGGAGGTCCCGATGGCCACACCCACGCTAAGCGTTGTCTGCTGGGTCTTTTCGCTCTTCGCCACACTTTTTGCTGTCATCGCCTTTGCGCGCGGCATTGCTCACATGTGGCGGCAGGTCGCTGCCGGCACCCCCACGCCAGGTCGGCTCCGTCCCGTAGGCACACGCCTGTGGTCAATGATCACCACGATCCTCACGCACCGGGAGTTCCACGGGCGCCCGTGGGTCAAAGCGGCCCACTGGCTCGTGATGATGTCTTTCCCTCTCCTGTTCCTCACGCTCATCACCGGGTTCGCTCACCTGCGTGATCAGACGTGGGCACTACCTCTCATCGGGCATTTCATCGCGTGGGAATGGCTGACGGAGTTCTTCGCGTGGGGTGGATTCCTCGGCATCATCACCCTGATGGTGATTCGCACTCACGCAGGCCACGGATCGATCGCCGAAGCGTCGCTTTCGGCGTCCTCGTCCCCGGACGCGGCTCACAAGAAGAACAGCGAATCACAGGAGGCGGCCTCGTCCTCGTCCCCATTCCCCCGCGACGGCTCACCCCGGGGACTTGCCTCGCGCTTCCTCGGATCAACCCGCTGGCAGGCTCGCTTCGTTGAATGGGTGGTACTCATTGTCTGCGGGTGCGTCATCGTTTTGCGGGGCCTTGACTACGCGCTCAGGTCGCTCCTTCCCGGGCACGAGGCGCTCGCGTCCCTTGGGCATTTCCCGCTGACCGCGTGGATCGGCTCACTTGTTCTCGGTGGCGTCGCTGATGCCGGGACTGATGGCGTCACTGTCCTCGCAAACGCTATCGTCCTCGTCTCCACGCTGAAGATCATCACGTCAATGGTCTGGCTCATGGTCGTGGGGGTGCAGACAACAATGGGGGTTGCCTGGCATCGCTTCATTGCGCTGCTCAACCTGTATGCGCGTCGCTTCCCAAACGGCCGCAAATCCCTGGGGGCGGCGGCTCCCATGCATATTGGCGGACGTCCCGTGACCTCACCTGATGACGTTGACGATCTGCCCGAAGACGCGGTCCTCGGCGTCGGATCAATCGCCGACCTGTCCTGGAAGGCGCGCGTTGATCTCTACTCGTGCACGGAATGTGGGCGCTGCCAGGAGCTATGTCCGGCGTGGAATACGCAGAAGCCGCTGTCACCGAAACTGCTGATTCTTGGTCTGCGCGACCACATGGAATCCGTGTCAAATAAAGAAGTGTCGGCCCTTGACCTGGTTGACGGCCAAATTCCCGACGGCGCTACCGATGGAATTGATCCGGGCGATGTGCGCGTCATTGATAAAGGTGTCGAGCCGATCCCCCATTCCTTTGATGTCCTCACGGCCCTGAGTTCTTCGGGGGCAACGGGCCCCAACGGGGTTGCTGATCTTCCCGAACCGTTGGTTCCCGGTGTTGTCTCCACCGATGTTTTATGGGACTGCACGATGTGCGGGGCGTGCGTTGAGCAGTGCCCCGTCGACATTGAACACATTGACCACATCCTTGACCTGCGCCGCCACCAGGTCCTCATGGAATCGGCCTTCCCTAAGGATCTGGGTCGAGCATTCCGTGGGATGGAAACAAAGGGAACACCGTACAACCAGCCGGCGCGTAAACGCATGGACTGGGCAAAGAATCTCGACTTCGACGTTCCCGTCATTGGCGAGGACGTTGAGTCCGCTCAGGACGTTGACTACCTGTTCTGGGTGGGTTGCGCTGGGGCCTACGATGACAAGGCAAAACGCACAACAGCTGCGGTTGCGCAACTGCTCCACATTGCCGGGGTGTCATTCGCGGTTCTCGGCTCAGGTGAGTCCTGCACGGGCGACCCGGCCAGGCGCGCCGGAAACGAAGTTCTTTTCCAGATGCTTGCAGCCCAGGCAATCGACACTCTTCACGAGGCGAAAGCTCAGGCAATCGTGGTGTCCTGCGCCCATTGTTTCAACACGATCGCCGGTGAGTTCCCCGAACTTGGAGGAACCTTTGACGTCGTGCATCACACGCAGCTCCTCAACCGCCTCGTCCGCGAAGGACGCCTCACTCCCGTTGCTCCCGCAGATCCCACGCAGGAGGACTCGCAGGGACGCCCCCTCCACGTGACGTATCACGACGCCTGTTACCTGGGTCGTCATCACGCGGTGTATGAACCGCCTCGTGAACTTGTGTCCTCGTTACCCAACGTCGAGCTCGTGGAAATGCCACGCAACCACGACCGGGCGATGTGCTGCGGAGCGGGAGGCGCTCACGCATGGTTTGAGGAGTCGCGCGGCATCAGGATTGCTGACGCGCGATACGCCGAGGCAGCAGCTACGGGAGCCGATGTCATCGCAACGGCATGTCCGTTCTGTTCTCAGATGCTCGGTTCCGCAGCGGGCGCGTCCGCCGGTCTTGTGAGGTCCGAAGGTGAGGCGCACGCAGAAAGCACCTCGGGGCCCGTTGTTGCTGATGTTGCGGTGATGTTACTTGACGCGGTGACGCGCAGCGCCAAGCCCCGCAGCTAGGCCCGCCTGAAGAGGCTTGCAGCTAAGCGCACGCGCTGGCCGAGGGAAACAATGGGGTGGATCAGAGCGTTCCAGGCGACGATCCCGATGACACCGGCCGCTGCCCCGCCGACAACGGATCCGATGGCTCCAAGGAGAGTGCCTGTTCCGGTGGCAATCGCCAGGGCGGCAACGCTGATGGTGAGGACCGTTGCGCCGAGGACGATGCTTCCCAGGTGCCATGAGCCAACACGGTCGCCGCCAGTATCACCCTCGTGTGATCGCAGAATGGAGACGAGGACGACGGCAAGGGCAACGGGGAAGGCAACGCGCGAGAGGAAGAAGGGCACGCTCCCAAACGTCATCAGGTGAAGAGTTCCCGCGATCACCCATCCAACCCACATGGGGACGATGAGCTGCGACACGGGGAAACGAACGCCGAAACCACGGATGAGCGCGTAGGCGCCACCGAGGATGGGGATTGCCCCGACGAGGCTGAGCAGCACCGACACCAGCGTGTTTGCTCCGGCGAGGACATCCGAGCTCGTGAACTCATGCGCACCGGTGATTCCAGCGATCGAGGACACCGCAGGAACATGCACCGCAACCGTCCCTCCAATGACCACGCCAACAAGAGCGACCAGAGCCACCCAGACCGGCAGAGTCAACGTTGACATGCGTCTGACCGGCTGGGCCGTCAGGTTTTCTCCAAGGGACGAGGACGAGGCTGCTTGCCGGTCAGTGGGCGTGGAAACGCGCTGGCTGGCGCTCTGGGTAAATCGCACCCCCGATTCCGGTTGAGCATGGGGAACGTCCTGGGTGTGCGCGCTTGAACGGAAAGGCGCGTCGTCGTCCTCGAAAATTAATTCGACTTCACGAACGTGTTCACCGCGGGGTTTTTCCATCATTGTCGCCTCCTCAAGTGCTGCACTCATTCCACCGAAATACACTGTGAGTTTGCTGAAAAGACGACGATGATGCACCGTGAAGCGCGGATTTTTCACTCTCCGCGTAGAAAATCCTCGGCGAGAAGGCACCTACTCCTGTTCGAGCCCCACGAGGAATCCGTCCTCGTCAATGACGCTCCCCCCGACGAGAGACACAACGATCCCCGCCGCTTTCTCAATATCAGCTGCCGAACGGGCGCGATCTAGTCGTGCCGTCCGCGACAACCCGGTGACAGGAACGTGATGTGTTCCCCCGGGAAGCCACCGGATCTGATATTCAATAATCACGCCGGTTGTCCATGACTCCCACCGGAGGACACGCGGGGGACTGGGAACTGTCCGCACCTCGATGATCATGTCCGATCGGTTCCCCACCGGAGACTTCACCGCGTAGCCGTCAACGATCTGCGGTTTCGGTTCCTGCGCATTCCGGGCAATTTCGGCCCTCATTCGGGCGATCTTTGTTTCAATGTCCTCACGAACCGGACCGAGCGATGCGCGCAGCTCCCGGACTTTCTCTTCCTCACGTTTAAGCATGTATGCCGTCGGGGACGCGCTCGCAGATTCCTCTTCTCGAACGTCGTGGGCCTGTGGGAACTCTCGTCGGATGGCTGTCAGAAGGTCCTGGGGCTCGATCCACCTGGGTGCGTACACGAAGAGTGAAACCGCTGAATCCGGGTCCGATGCGAAGATCTCACCTGACCCGGCGATCCGCAGGGCCCCACCCAGACGCCGACTCATGCGCGTCAGCGCCAGCAGCACGCGGTATTCGATTCCCGAGGGCATTGCATCGGGGAACGCCTGTGACAGCGGGCCCGCTTTGAGCATCGCCTCGGTGGGTGCCTGGCCTCGCACAGTTGGACAGTGGAGGATCCAGGCTGAGGTGTGAATAGCTGCGGAGCCCAAGGCTGCGCGCGCCTGGGAGTCCACGGCCCACGGTCCTTGAAGATGCGCCGACGAAGTCAAACGCAGATCCCCCGGTCCGATCCATCCGGCATCATCCCACATGGATACCGCGAGCGCTTCAATTTCCGCTGCCTCGACCTCGCTGGGCAGAAGGAAAAGATGATGCTGATCTCCAACCTTCGGGTCAATGGGACGCGCATCTTCGAGGATCGTCAGGTTTGCGGCGATCGACGCAGTTGCGGGGATCTGAGCAAGCTGCCCCGTATGGTCCACCCCGAAGGAGGTGTCGAGTGGATCAAGACCGGTAACGGCCGTAAGATTCGTGTGCGTGAGGGTGTGGAGACTCTGCTCGGCCGCGGAATCTCCCCGATGTGCGGGGTCCTGCCGGCGCTTGAGCTCCTGGGCGCGTTCCATCCGCTCTTTCATCGAGCGGCGCGTCGGGAAATTCCCCCCGGGACCCGTTGCTTCAGTCATGCGTTTCCCCAATGATCGTGTGCGTGATCATCGTTGATTAGTGATCAATACGCGTACGCGCGAAACGCAGGTGCGAACGCGAGGCAGTGGGACCGCGCTGGCCCTGATAATGGGAGCCCAAACCAGAGGAACCATAGGGGTTTTCAGCCGGAGATGACAGGTCAAAGAAGCACAGCTGCCCCACTTTCATTCCCGGGTAGAGGAGAATGGGCATGGTCGCTGTGTTCGACAACTCAAGGGTGACGTGTCCGGAGAATCCGGGGTCAATGAAACCGGCGGTCGAGTGGGTGAGCAGTCCCAGGCGTCCCAGAGATGACTTACCTTCAAGCCGGGCGGCAATGTCATCGCCCAGCGTCACGCATTCGTAGGTTGCTCCCAGAACAAACTCACCCGGATGCAGAACAAAGGGTTCATCGGGGCCAACATCCACCTGGTGAGTGAGGTCGGACTGGTCCGCAGCCGGGTCAATGACGCTGTAGCGGTGATTATCGAAGAGTCGGAACAATCGATCGAGTCGAACGTCGATACTCGCCGGCTGAATGAGGTCGCGGTCCAGAGGGTCAAGCCTGATCCGACCACGGTCAAGGCTTGCACGAATATCACGATCACTGAGCAGCATGTGTTGCATTCTTTCACATCCCCCAACCTGCGGCACCCCGGTTCCACTCGGCATATGACATGTTCGGCCCATTACCCTTGAGCCGTGACTTCCGCCCCCGATTCTTCGCTGACACCTGATCGCTTCGTCGAAGCCCTGACCCGCTGGTATCGCGTGCACCGGCGTGACCTCCCGATGCGTCGTGACGATGTCTCACCCTGGGGGTCTGTCGTTTTCGAGGTGATGAGTCAGCAAACACCGATTCCCCGGGTTCAACCCATCTGGGAACGATGGATGATGCTGTGGCCAACGCCGGCTGATCTCGCGGCCGCAGACACCTCCGCCGTCCTCGTTGAATGGAAGACCCTCGGTTATCCTTCCCGCGCTCTTCGGCTCAAAGAGTGCGCCGCGGCGATCAGTGCGCGTCCCGGCGGGCAAGTTCCCGCCGACATTGAGGAACTGATGTCACTTCCGGGGATCGGCCCGTACACGGCCTCGGCTGTTGCTTCTTTCCAATTCCATGCGAGGGTCCCCGTCCTCGATACGAATGTTCGTCGCGTGTTCGCGCGGGTTCTTGACGGCCAGGAGTTCGCCCCTCGTGGGGCACCAACGAAAGGCGAGATTGCTCGGGCCACGCATTTTCTTCCCGAGGACGGGGCTGCGTGCGCCCACTGGAACGTCGCCATCATGGAGTTCGGCGCAATCACCTGCACTCAGCGACGCCCTCACTGCGATTCATGTCCCATACGTTCAGCCTGCCAGTGGGCGCACCTGGGGTTCCCTCGTGCTGAAACCCGGCCCAAAGGGCAGGAGTGGAAAGGCACTGATCGTCAGGCCAGGGGGCGCGTCCTCGCGGCGCTTCGTTTGCTTCACGAGGACGGACAGGCCCATCCCTCCATGACGCGGGCCGAAGCGCTCACCGCGGCAACGCTTCCCGGTGCCCCGCCCGACCAGGCGGCACGCGTTGTTCACGGTCTCGTTCGTGACGGGCTGCTACGCCACGACCCTGAAACGCTGCGGTATTCACTTCCGTAGGCGCGTCATCTCACTGCGCCTGGGCAGGTGCTCCTGAGTACCGAATTGCGTCTGATCCTCAGTAACGAATTGCGTCGATCGGCTTGACACGAATCGCGGCAACCGCGGGAATAATGCCGCATAGCGCGCCGATTGCCGTGGCAATCCCCACGCCTGTCAGCGCCGCCCCAACGGGGAATGCCGGCATGTCTTGGAGGACGATATCCATGTTTTCCAGGGGGAGGAAACGCAGAATGATCGCCGCCATCGCAACGCCGAGGACACCGGCAACGAAGGTTGCAACAACCGATTCCATGAAGACCGCGAAGAATACGCGTGTAGCTGATGCCCCCATTGCTCGGCGAATACCGATCTCGCGAATACGTTGACGAACCGTGACGATCGCGACGTTGAGCAGTCCGAGTGCCCCGAGGAAGATGACGATTCCACCGATGACCATGATGATCTGAGAGGCGGCCCGTAGCTCTTCCCGACCGCCATCCCAGCCGTCTCCGCCATAGACGCTCGCAGTCCAGCCCTCACCCAACACGGCAGAAACAGCTTGCGGAATAATCCGGCGTGCCTCTTCTTCCTGCTCGGGCCCAACCCAGACGAGCATCTCGGTCTCAGGTCCCGTGTAGCCGCCATATGCGTGCCCTTCGATTCCCATTCCGCCCCCCGCGTCGGAATGGGACGACATCTCAGACTTGACGTACTGCCACGCCGTGTAATCGACGTACATTGAGGGAGACTCCCACTTTGATTTTGCCTCAATGATGCCGACAACCCGGAAGGGTGTGGCCTGGGGGTCTGTCCCGTGCAAGATGATCGGGTCTTCAATGGGGCTGCGCCCCAGCATGTCCCAGAGAATCGTGTTGATGACGATCGGGGTGACCCGCTGGTCTGCGTCGTTTGGTGAAATCCACCGCCCTTGGCTCAGGACGGTTCGGAAAATCACCTGATAGTTCGGGTCCACAGCCGTCACCGTGGTGGGCTGGTAGCCATACTCATTCTTGACCACGGGACGCCCTCGAAACTGTCCGCTCTGGTTGGCACGCTGAACCTCCGTGAAATCAACGGAGGACCCAACACTTCGCGACCAGTAGGGAATGGCAAATCTCTGAGCAACAGTTTCCATCGCATGACCAATGGGATCGTGGATCGTGCCGTCGGGCGGCGGGAGGGTCCCCTCGTCACCGGCCGCGTGCTCGCCCTCGTTCCTTTGCGAATCAGCCGATGTCACAGGCTCTGTGGAGGAATTCCCCTGCTGATCCGACGAATTCTGGCTCACAGAGACGTGGAGGGTCACTTCACGTCCGTCGGCGGCTTCCATTCTCTCCATGTTCGACTGAACCGTCAGGTCTCCCAGTGCGATGACCGTCGTCATTGCGGTGACCGCCGCAACAACTCCCACGAGAGACAGGATGACGCGTGCCTTTTGTACTTTGACCTCACCCCAGGCTTCAACCACAGCCCCGGCGATTTCATTGAGGATTCTCATGCGTCCCCCTCCTCGGCGACATTCGCGGGCGCAATGGCCAAGCCATCACCCGGGATCGCTCGCCTGTCAGCTCCGCTGACGACGATGCCGTCGTATTGCTCAATGGGCGTGAGAACGCCCTGCCCCAGTTCGTAGACACTTTGCGCGCGGGCGGCAACGTTCATGTCGTGCGTAATGACGATGAGGGCGGCGTTATTTTCTTTGACAACTTCTTCGAGCAGGTCCATAACGGTACGACCCGTATCGGGGTCAAGCGCGCCCGTTGGTTCGTCAGCCAGGATGATCTTCGGTTGACGCACGAGGCATCGGGCAATTGCGATGCGCTGCTGTTCACCACCTGACATTTCCGTGGGGTAGGAATCCAAACGGTCCCCCAGCCCCACCCGTTCAAGCATCCGGGCCGATAGTTCACGTCGTTTCCAGAAGTTGCGGCCCGAGGCATACAGCAGCGGAACTTCAACGTTTTCCAACGCGGTTCGGGCATTGAAAATGTTGAACTGTTGAAAGACGAAACCGAAAATGTCGCCGCGCATCCGTGCGCGCTGCCCTTCGCGCAGGCGAACAGCATCGCGTCCTTCAATCTCGTAGGTGCCCGACGTTGGACGATCAAGCATCCCAATGATGTTCAGGAGCGTCGATTTGCCCGTTCCGGAGCGACCCACGATTGACACGTGCTCGCCGGCCTCGACACTGAGGTTGACGCCGCGAAGAATGTGGAGGTCCTCGCCGTCTGGAAGTTCAACGGTTCGAGTGACGTCCTTAAGCTCAATGAGCGGCATCGTTATGCGTCCCCTTCGCCGGTGGAACCATCCCCCATCATGTTCGGATCATCGGGAACTCCATCTCCGTCAAGATCTTGCCCGCTGGCCGAAGGCGTGAATTCGAGGATTTCTTGGTCTTTCTTCAAGCCCTCGGTAATTTGGACGAACTTGCCGTCCGTGAGTCCAAGGGAGACGGGGTGTTTTTTGGGTTCACCTCCGTCGGCTCCGGGCAGGTACACGTATCCGGTGTTGTAGCGTCCCTCAACGGCTGAGATCGGCACAAGGAGAGCATCCTTGACCTGACCGGCAACGATGTCGATCGTCGCCTGGAGCCCCGGGAATACTTTCTGATCCGCGGGGATGGCGCATCGGGCTTTCAGCGAGTCGCTCGTTGACCCCGACCCATCACCCGCATTCGGCGAGTTCGATGTGTGGGGCTTTGGCGAGACGATGGCTAACCCGGAGCAGGTGAAAGGCGCGGGCCCGTTCTTCACCGTGATCGTTGCTTCGGTGGGTGCTTGTTCAAGACGGTACATCTGGTCAGCCGACAAAGTAGCCACCGCGGAGAACGTCGGCGGCTGAACCGAAGCGACGGTATCCCCAACGGAAAATGTCTGACCAACGAGGGCACTGAGGGAGATGGCTCCCGCCGAGGGCGCGTAGACGGTCTGGTAGGAGTACCAGGGCTGTCCGGGGGTGACGTTGACGTTTCCGTCCTCGTCAGTAGTTTCTGTGTCTTCTCCGGGCATTTCCTTGCGGAGTTCAAGGACGGGTGCTCCAGTTTGGACGGTGTCACCGTTAGCGACGTACACGTGGGAGACCTCGCCGGCAAGGGTTGCTTTCACTTCGGTGGGGGCATCCGCTTCGATAGTTCCGTTGAGCGACACTGTGTTCGTGATGTCTCCCGTTGTTGGTGTCACCGTGAGCTGCCCGTAGTCTGCTGAGGGGTCGAGGGGGTCCGAGGCATCATCGGCGGATCCCCCGGGGAAGAACGCGAACTTAATGAAGGCGATCGCGATAATGGCGAAAATGACTGTTTTCAGGATGTTAAGGACATTCGCTGTCCGAGTTTTGACGGCCATTCCGCCTCCCTTGTTCTGTGGTGTCTCGCATGACGCGCGCCGCTTTCAACCTGCCGCCTGCCCGTTACCGGCCTTTCACCTGGCGATTTTCGGGCATCGTCTTCTCGCCGATCTCCGGCTCATTCGATGTGGAAACCCCGGCAACAGGCCTGCAACTGCCGTCATCGCTTGATTCAGGATACGAAATATCACATGCATTTCAGCGAAATGACGCGAGAAACCAGGGTATGTCTCAGGGATAATTCAGGGCAGAGTCCGTCAATCATCGGGAATACTTTCGGGAGGTCCTCGTGTTCATTCGCCGCGCAACCAGTGCAGATATTCCCGCTTTATCCCTGCTATCGCGTCAAACCTTCACGGAAACCTTCGGTGACATGTACCCTCCCGAGGATCTGCGCTTCTTCCTTGATTCCACGTATTCCCCTTCCGAGCTCTCGCGTCTTTTCGCAGACGAGAGGTACGCAACGTGGCTGCTCGTGGATGAGATTCCAGGGAACGAGGACGACGCCACTGATCGAGGCGTTGATGGTGGCCGCGCTGTGGGATACGTCTTGGCTGGACCGGCGGGTCTGCCTCATCGCGACATTGCTCCAGGTGACGGCGAAGTCAAACGTCTGTATATCCTTGCCGATCACCAGGGTGGAGGCTGGGGGCGCGCACTGTTCGAGACGGCCCTTGAGTGGCTGGATTCTGTGGGACCGCGGACGCTGTGGTTGGGTGTCTGGTCAGAGAATTTTCGAGCTCAACGCCTCTACGCTCGCTACGGATTCGAGCGGGCCGGCGAGTATGAGTTTCCCGTGGGGCTCACGCGCGACCACGAGTTCATTTTCCGACGTCCCGCACCGCGCCTCGGCGCGTGATTCGACGCAGAAAATCGTGGGCCACGTAGGCATTCTGCGGAGTGTGTGACGCTTAACAGTGCACATTGTGAACAACTCTGAGGCACAGGGTAAAAGCCAACTAATGTAACGGTCAAAGCACAGATATTTTCTCAAGAAGTTCGGGAGGGTGCACGATGATTCGAGTAGGAATTAACGGCTACGGAAACCTGGGACGCGGTGTCGAGCAGGCGCTGTCATTGGCCCCCGACATGGAACTCGTTGCCGTGTTCACGCGCCGAGATCCGTCGACTGTCACAACGAAGGGAGCCCATGTCTTCCCCTACGATTCCCTTGCTGACCACGCTGACTCCCTCGACGTCCTCATCAACTGCGGCGGCTCCGCCTCCGACCTCGAGGTTCAGGGTCCTCAGACGGCGCGTCTGGTGAACACTGTCGATTCATTCGATACTCACGCCCGCATTCCCGAGCATTTCGCCGCCCTCGATTCCACCGCCCGTGAAGCGGGCACCGTTGCGGTGATTTCTTCCGGTTGGGATCCGGGGCTCTTCTCGCTGCTTCGTGGACTGGGCGAGGCCGTTCTTCCCAAGGGAGAGACAACGACGTTCTGGGGTCCGGGAATTTCGCAGGGTCATTCCGATGCCATCCGCCGAATCGACGGTGTTGTCGATGCCCGTCAATACACGATTCCCGTCGAGGCAACCGTCGCCGCGGTGAAGGATGGTTCCGCCGGGGAACTCACGCCGCGCACCATGCATACCCGCGTCTGCTACGTCGTTGCCGAGGACGGCGCGGACCGCGAGCGCATCGAACGTGAGATCGCGCAGATGCCGAACTACTTCGCCGACTACAACACAACGGTGGCCTTTATTTCCGCCGATGAGTTGGCACGAGATCACGCGGGAATGCCCCACGGTGGCGAAGTGATTCGCCGCGGACATACCTCTGAGGGGATTTCTCAGATGGTGGAGTTCGGCCTGAATCTCGATTCCAACCCGGAATTCACGGGGTCAGTTCTTGTTGCGACCGCTCGCGCGTGTGTCCGCAAGGCGCGCGCTGGCCTGACGGGCGCGTTCACGATCTTCGATCTCACAGTCTCCGAGCTCTCCTCCAGTTCTCCTGAGGACTTGCGTTCGCATCTACTGTGAGCACCACGCCGCTGGCGCGTGTTGCACACGAGGGTCACGGGGACCACGGCAGTTCCATGCACATCAGTGCAGATGGGGGCGCTTTCACCCTCAGGGTTCCCCTGACTCTTCCCTGATCGCGGCCCGGAGATGTCGTTACGCCAAGAAGGGGCTCTAAAATAGCCAGTTGTAACAGCCCATCACATCACCGAGTTGACGACAGGAGCCTGCGTGGGATGACCAATTTCCTTCTTGGCCTTGCCGTCGCCTTGTTGGGAGCCGTCCTTTTGGCAAGCGGTTCGGAAATGCAGTCGCGCGCCGTCTACGTCGCGCGCGGAAGATGGACGGTGTTTCTGCGCAACCCACGGTGGATTCTCGGCATGCTCCTCCTGGGCACGGCGATCTGCACGAACTTCATTGCTCTGGCTTTGGCTCCGATCAGCGCAATCCAATCCATGAGCATCGTTGCGCTGGCAGCCTCAGCCGTCTTCGGAGCAGCGGTCGGGCGTATCCGACTGACCCGAGCAATCATCGCAGCCGTCATCGCCTCCATGATCGGGATCCTCGGTTTCATCTCCGTTATCGCCACTCACCAGGGTGCTCAGGGGCATGCGAACTACGACGGCCAACTCCCAAGGGCCCTGGCGATTCAAGCGGGAATCGCTGCGATTGGCGCTGTCGTCACCCTCGTGGGAAGGACACGCACGGATCGCCCCTCCAGGCTTTTCGGCCTCATTGTTGGCGCAGCAGAGTTCGGGTCAATCACCGCGGTCTTCAAGGTCCTTGTCCGGCTCGTTGTTCGCGATGGTTTTTCCGATGTCTTCACCCGAACGCTCGCTCTTTTGGCCATCGGTTCAATTGCCATTGGCGGCGTCATCGCCATCGCGCAATTGCAGCTGGCACACAAGGCACTTCCGGCTCCAACAGTGGTCGCGGGCTTAACGATTACCGACACAATCACTGCCGCAATCATCGGCACGCTCGTCCTCAAAGAGAGCGCACTGACCACCGGTTCGGCCACAGTCCTCATTATTTGCGGCACCATCGCTATCGGCGGTGTCATCGGCATGCGAAATCTCAAGAGGACCAGCGACCTCGGAGAAACTCTCAACCCCGAGCCGCCGCATCTTCCCGCAGTGAAGGAGGCCTCTGACGATGCACATCGCATTCTTCAGTGATCAGCATCCCGCAACGCTCGGCGGGCTTCAAGTCTCCCTGGGACTTCAGCGTCACTACCTTGAGCAACTCGGACACACCGTCACCGTGTGTTCACCGGATTCCAAGTGCAAGCCGTCACCGCAGTATTCACGTCCCGAGGACATTACTGTGCGGTCCTTTCAATTCGGTGACCACGCATTCCATCTCGCGGGAGGAATGTGGGATCGCGAAATTGACGCCAAGTTCGAGCCGCTTCCCCCGGTTGATCTTGTCCACATTCAGGCGGATGTGTGGGGCGCGTGGAACGGATACGCCTTCGCGCAACGCCACAACATCCCTCTTGTCCACACGATGCACACGAACATCGAGGTTGGACTTCCCGCTGTGGTTCCCTGTGCTCGCCTCGTATTCCCGCTGCTTTTCGCTGCTCAGCGCCACTACATGCAGGCGGATGTTGACGACATGTCGTCCTACGTCCGCGCGTTCGCCGCAGTTGCTGACCGCGTGATCGTTCCAACTGAGCATTTCGCCAAGCGCCTGCGTTCCTACGGCGTGACACGCGAACTCACGGTGATTCCGACCGGCGTTGATGACCGACAGATTGACAGCGCCGCCGCTCTTCCTCGATCCCCTCATTCACGCCCGATTTTCGTCTGGCCTGGCCGGGTCAGTGAGGAGAAACGTCTGGTTGACACGATCCGCGCATTCGCGGCTTCCCGCGTCGACGCTGAGCTGCATGTTTACGGTTCCGGTCCCGAAGAACGCGCCTGCGTGAACCTTGTCGCAGCTCTGGGAATCTCTCATCGCGTGGCCTTCCACGGGAGCGTGTCCCACGATGATGTCATGAAGGCAATGGCCCTGGCGGATGCCGTTCTTCAGAGTTCCATCGGATATGAGACTCAGGGGCTCACGGTGTACGAAGCGATCAGTGTGGGCACGCCCGTCATTGTCCGCGACCCCGAGATTGCTGAGGATCTGCCGGAAGCCTGGTGCCATCGGGTTGCCGACGAGTCCATTCAGGCGTTCGCCGACACTTTCAGATACGTCACCGCCCTGTGGTATGCCGGAACGTTGACTGACGGGGCCTTAGCCCCCACTCAGTTCCGTCAAAGCCACCTAACGGGCCGAATTGTTGACGTCTATACAGCGGCGTTGCAGACCCACGAACACCAGTTGACACGGTGAGGGACGAGGACGAGCATGCATCCAATCGAGGATTTCATCACCGCAGGCGGTTCACGGACCGCCATTTACTCCTACGGAACTCCGGGGAATCCGCAGATTATCGCGGTTCATGGTTTTCGCGGAACACATTCGGGTCTTGAGAAACTTGCGGCCCGCCTGGGTCGTCTGGGATTTCATGTCCTGGTCCCTGATCTTCCTGGCTGCGGGGCATCGAGCGAACTGCCGGTTGCGCACACGATCGACGCTTTTGCCGATTGGCTCGTATCGGTGACAAAGACACTCCGTCCCACAGGTGCACCTCCGATTCTTCTGGGACATTCATTGGGGTCAGTGATCGTCACGGCCGCGATTTCTCGCGGACTTGCGTGCTCGGGAGCCGTCCTCGTCAATCCGATTGTCACGTCAATGAGGCAAGGGCCAAACGCCCTCGGTGTCAAGTTCCTGAGTGTTTACTACGGCGCTGCCCGCGTCCTTCCCGCGTCCTTGTCCGATGTTCTGCTGGCTTCGCGGATATACGCCCGCATCAGCGGCCACATCATGGCTCAGAGTGACGAACCGGGGATGCATCGAGCCGTCGTTGATGAGCATGTGCGCTGCGCCGACTCATTCAATTCGCCGCGCGCGGCGATCGAGTCTTTTGACACCTCAGCCGATGCTCACATTCTGCAGTTTGTTGATGGTCTGAGCCTGCCCGTCCTCGTCCTTGGGGGTGACCGTGATGATCTCAACCCCGTGGAGGATCAGCAGCTGCTGGTCAATGATCTTCCAGATGCGTCCTATCGCCTCGTGCGGGGTATCGGTCATCTGATTCCTTTTGAGGCAGCTGACGTGGCTGCCGAGGCCGTCCACCGCTGGTTTCTCACGACGCAACCCATCGCAGTTCTTTCTCCGCGTGTCCTCGCCCGATGAGCGCAGTCAGTCACACACTCTGTTGATCACCCCGGCTACAACTTACACTCCCACATGATGTCTCAGAACCTCTCACCATCGACGCCTTCATCTGCTTCCCGTCCTCGCAACCGTGCGATTGACGGGGTCAAAGCGTTGGCAATCATCGCCGTGGTCCTCTATCACACCAGGCCGCCGATGCTTGAGGGTGGTTTCCTCGGGGTCACGGTTTTCCTCGTTGTCGCGGGCTTCTTCACAACGCGTTCAATTCTTCGTGCCCAAGCGACCGGTCAATGGTCGTATCCGCGTTTCATCTGGGCGAGAATCCGACGTGTTTTCCCCGCGACGGTGGTGACAATTGCGATCACAGCGGTCCTGACCTACACCTTCTCCCCCAGTCTTTTCCCCAAGGTTCAACGAGACGCGCTGGCGTCCGTGCTTTTTTCAACGAACTGGTCCTACATCTTCCGCAACGTCTCCTACTTCGACAACGCGGGACTTCCCTCCCCCCTCACACACCTGTGGTATCTCGCGATACTCATGCAG
Source organism: Schaalia sp. ZJ405 (assembly GCF_011038885.2). Lineage (NCBI taxonomy): Bacteria > Bacillati > Actinomycetota > Actinomycetes > Actinomycetales > Actinomycetaceae > Schaalia > Schaalia zhouxuedongae. Next base: position 2,130,252 of record NZ_CP064952.1, read on the forward strand.
TTCTACGTCCTTTTACCGCTGGTGTTGATGGCAATCACGCGTCTGACAGACCGCAAGCAGCGCCTCCCCATCCTCGGGGCTATGGCCATCGTTTCGACGTTGACAATGGCTCTGTTGTTCCAACCGATGTCGGATGTTTCACGGATCTACTACGGAACAGACACGCGCGCCGCCGAGTTCCTCATCGGTGTTATCGCCGGCATCGCCGCCAACGATATTCGCCCAGCTTTCGTGTCTCCTCGAACGAAACGCGCAACTCTTTTTGCCCGAGTTGTTGCACTAGCGTCCTTGGCGGTCCTCATTTTTGGCTTCGTGTCGGCGCGTGGCGATCAACCGGTGCTCTTCCGTTCGGGTTTCGCCTGCGTCGCAATTGCCACGGCTTTCCTTCTCCTGTCTCTTCGCTCACCCAATTTCATCCTTGGCCGTCTCCTCTCCTCACGACCGTTAGCTGCCGTGGGGCGTCGATCCCTGTCGATCTATTTGCTCCACTATCCGCTGCTGACATTGATGAATCCGGCGACGCGCACAACGGATGTGACCTGGTGGCAATGGATCCTCCAGTTCCTCGTCATCGCCTGTGTTTCCGAGGGTTTCTACCGTCTCATCGAAAACCCTCGCCCAACTTCCAAAGTGCCGGCCTCCGCCAAGGCGTCTGCCACCTCGTCCTCGTCCCCCGGAATAATGAACGAGGACGAGTCGCGCTTTTCCGCTCCCACTCACCTCGGCCCTTGGCGGACTCTACAGTCGTTGCGTTCGCGCATCAGGCAGTGGAATCTTCCCCGATGGGCCCCTCCTCTGCGCTGGCTGACGGTGACGCTATCGGTGATGGGGACGCTGGCGTTAATTGTCGCGCCGGTGAACTGGCAGGGAATTGCGCAGACGAGGGCCGAGACTCTGCGTCCTGAGCTCACTCAATCGGCGCAGTCGGCTCGTGGTCATGCCGTGCAGTCGGGTCGTCCTACTCCGCCTGTTGAGGTGGCTCAGTCCGACACGGTTGCTCCCGAGGAACCGAAGGTCACACCTATCGCAGAGAAGGTCCCAACGAATCTTCCAACGCAGGACTGGACCTATGATTCAACGACCGGTGTCAGCGATGCGAATCCGTTGATCATTGGCGATTCCGTGACCCTGGGCGCGCAGCCGACGATCAATGCGTATCTGCCCAATGCCTACGTCGACGGCAAGGTATCACGTCAGTTCTGGGACGGGGCGCAGGTTTTTGCCGAGGACGTGGCCCAGGGACATGCCGGCAAGGTCACGATCATTGCCTTGGGGGCGAACGGGCAGATTCCCGATGAGTCGTACATCCAGACGTATATTGATCAAGCGGCGGGACAGCCGATCTATTTCATCACCACACGCACCCCGCTGTCTTTCCAGGATCTGAACAATGCGTTGTTACGTCAGACAGCAGCTCGTTTCAGTAACGTGGGAATTATTGACTGGCACGGCGCTAGCGAGGGGCATCCGGAGTACATCGTTGACGATGGGACACACCTGACTGCGCAGGGGATGGATGTGTTCGCTCGTCTGATTCGCCAGGCATTGGTCGGTGAGTGATTCTCTTAGCCTTTCGTGACGCGCGTGCGACGACGTGCCCGTTGGTCAACGGTCTTCGCACACGGCGCGTGAATTGCGACCGCTCCTGAATGGGGAGATGCATTCAACCAGTGGGACCCGGGGACAATCGACCATTCCACGATGACACATCCGATGGGTAGAGTGTTTTCTATGGCGCACTCACGCGGGAAGCGGCGACTTCGGACGCTGGTACGAAACGGATGGATCTCGGACCAGCACGGCGCATGGCCAATGGTCATCCTCCCCGCGTTTGTAGGCGCCCAGCTGGCCCACAGGGGAAGCATCGCAGCGACCGCAGACACCTTAGCGGTCATCGACCCCGTCCTCGCCACTTCTTTACCCATCACGTGGCTGACCGGATTCCTCTGCTTCACAGCGATCGAACGATGGGCCCTCACTCCGAAAAAACGGCGCCCCTCCTGTCTGCCCGCAATCATCACGTGGGGGACAATCGCGACGACGACGGGGCTCATCACCGTCATCCGCTCCCCCATGCTCCTGCTGTGGACACCCGTCTTTCTTCCACTTTTTGTCGCGGCTCTCTGGGAAGTTCTCCACCGCCGTCCGCGATCCCCTCTGGCCAGACTGACAACAGTGACCGCCGCTAGCCTCATGCTCCCCGTTTTCGCTTTGGGCGTGGTCGGAGCGCCCTCGCCTCTGAGGACCACACCCGAGCTGTGGCGGGCAACTGCGATTCTTGGTTCCTATTTCGTTGGAACAGTTCCATTCGTTCGCTCAATGATTCGTGCGCGCAGCGATCACCGCTGGGAACACGCATCCGTGCTCTGGCACCTCACAAGCGCTGTTCTCATCCTCTTAGCGACAATTTGGGGTGCTGTGTCCTGGCCCATCGGCGTGCTCTGGGTCATCATCGCGTGTCGGGCATGGGCATTCCCTCGGTGGCAGCGCGCTCACGGACCAGTCAAACCGATCATCATTGGGATGCTCGAGATCGTCCTGAGCATTGTCCTCTCAGCGTTGATCATCCTGGCATAAGCCGGTCTGCTCCCCCGCGCGATAGTCGCCGATCGGTGAGAATTCCGTGGTTTTTTGCCCTCACTGTGGCATCCACACTCATGTAGCTTCGTGATCTGTAGCAAGCTCACGCCTTTACGGCGTCTCGCGATCACGGTCTCACGTACACTCTCAGTGAGATGACGCTAGCGTGGTAGTTGATTTTTCATGAGAAAAGACAACAAACTGTGCAGCCACGCCGTGAGCGTCGTTAACGGAACCCAAGCTGCGAACACACAGCGAGAGAACGGACAAAAGATTGAGTATTAAACAAAGGCTCTTGCCCGGCCTAGTTGCCATAACAATCGCCCTCGCGGGGCTGCCAGCAGTGGCTGTTGCAACAGACTCTGATGCAACTTCTTCTACTCCCCCTTCAGCTACGGCGGAATCTTCTGCGTCGTTAGAGACATCCGAGCCAGCGACCGATGATTCGACAGGTGATGACTCTCGCAGTGGCGAAACTCCTGATCCGTCCTCGTCCCCTGACACATCGACAGCGCCCACGCCCACACCTGCCCCGGCTCTGCGTTCCCGGACTGACGGCACTCCTCGAGCTGCGGCCGATGACACGTCACGCGTCACAGTCACCATTGGCACCCTCACTGCCACCGGGATTGAAAAGGGCAAAACCGAGTACCAGATGAATGAGACTGTCGCAGATGTCGTCAACATGAACATCTCAGGCAAGGACTATTCACTGAAGAACCCCTACCTTCGGATTCGTATCCCAAAGACGAATAAGCTCGCCGATGTCAAAGTTGTTGATTCCCAGGCCGGAACGACCGAACGAAGCAGTGATGAGCAGTATGAATACGTGACATACCGCTTCACATCGTTATCGGGAGGAGTGGATTCCACCTACCCCTATAGTTTTATGATCGACGGTCGTTACGCCAAGCCGGGCGAGACCTTCACCGTGGATGCCACTCTTTACTCAGCTGACGGCACGGAAATTGCCAGTGATTCCAAGACCTATACTCCTCAAGCCGTCGGATACACCGCATATTCACAGGCGGACACCTCGTTTCGGACCACAGACCGCGAGAAGGGGCATGTGAATACCCGCGCCGTCACGGTGACCGATCCAACTGCCACAGTGATACCCGAGGGAAGACCAGAGCAGGCAGCTCTTTTTCTATCGATTTCTCCAGATAATGGAAACAAGACGAACGAAGGACTTGTTGTTCCTGAGAACGTCAAGATGGTGGTCACTCTTCCCGCAACCGCACGAATCCAGTTCCCCGCCCCGAGTGTCACCGTCAAAGATCTGCCCGATGGACGCCAAGAACTCACCTTTATAGAATCTCGTCCAAAGTTCTTCAAGGGCTCTTATGCACAAAATAAGTACGCCGCATTCGGGAAGTTCTCACGAGTTTCCGAGACGTCGACGAGCCTCCGAGATAATCTTGGGATTCTGTTCTCCGGGTCTCCTCTTGATACAGACCTTCCGGTGACCATTGACTACTACGTCAATGCCGAGAGCGACGGCACGGGTGGCACCAAAGTTGACTCCCGCACGGAGTATTTTCATTTCCCACGTTCACTCTTCAAGCAGACAGGCAACGCATCCATCTACAAAACCGGAACCATCTATTATGCGCATGATGTTTCCAATAGTTCGGCTTATTTTACAACGGAATACGCTTGGCATAATGAGCATATTTACGCCGGTACCAAAGATCTCACCGATCCAGGTCTTGGATACCATGCTTATTTTGGAAACCGAAACAATGGGTCCGGACCTACCGGAGAAGATCGATACCGGGGCGGGATAACCACTTCAGTCACTGAAGTTATTACTGAGAAAACTCACCCTCAAGCCCATTTTTCTTCCTTCCGTTTATCATCAACAGTCGATAGCGAATTGCGAACAAATAGCGACACCCTCGACATCATCAATGCGAATAAGAAGATCGTTGAAGAGGGAGTCAATAAAGGTAACACGAAGCTCTATGGCGTTCGTGCGGATGGGACTCGCCAGCTGATTAAGGAACATGTGCAGCTCGGTGACAATATCGCGATTACCGAGCAAACAGAAGGTGAGTTCACCCAGCTTGTTCTTGCCTTTGAGAAACCCGTCCTCTTCGACAACACTCGCCTGTCAGTGAGAACACTCTCCAAGTTGACGACGGCAGAGCAGGAACGTCTCAAAGCGTCGCCAACTTTTGATACATTCACGCTACGGGAGAACATCGCCGCCGCAATCGGAAACGGGGACTTCGCTCGGACTTACGGAACTGTCAGAATCGCCTCTCTTCGGCCAACCGTTGACCATCGCCAGCCTCGAGATGTCGCGGTAACCTATCAAACGGGCGGGAATCCCTTCACGTTGCAGGTGGGTCCCACATTGCCAAACAGCGGCAACACATCAGCGACGACGGCGTATGGTCCTCTCACGGAAATTCAGAATATGAAGACCGTGACTTTGCTTCCCGATGGGGTTGAATACGAGGGCTTTACACTATACTCGCGAAGTAAGGGGACACCTACTCCAACTGTCAAGACGGTTGCGAACTATCACGGTACCGGTAAGACAGCGGTGATCGTTGACTACGGAACTCTGCCGGTCGCCACCTATTCCCTCGTGACCCTCAAGCTCCGAGCGACAGCAACAACTACACGCGGCCCAAATGAGATTCCGACCTACATGGTGTGGGATGGTAATGATGTCACTTCGCCAGCAACGCTCCCTTACACGGATGCGCTTGATCTGGACGAGGACGGCGACACAACCGAAACCTTCCAGGTGAAGACTTCGACACTGACATTCACTCCTCCATTCGAGCTCGTCCTGACGAAGAAAGCCACGGCTAATGGCGTCACCTCGAGCAAAGTGACCGGTGATCTTGGGTCCGATCTGTCGTATCAACTGCTGGTGTATAACGGGGCCCTGACGTCGGTGAAGACTCTCACCATTGTTGATGTCTTGCCCTACGTAGGCGATCACGTGATTGCTGCCAGCGCTGCGGGAACCTATCCCGAGCGTGGGTCGACTTTCGCTACCGGTTTAACTGGCAGTTTAGAGGATGCGAATACGCCGGAGGTGAATGCGAAGTTTGCGTTCTCCTACCAGCTGACCCCACAGGGCGCTGATCTTGAATCCGTACGCGACGGCGCATGGGTAAGCGCAGAGCACGTCACCGACTTCTCTCACGTGAAATCCGTGCGTGCCATCCTCAAAGATGGTCAAGAAATCCCATCGAAAACGGACATCACCCTCGTCATTCCTTCACGTATGCCCACAGACACATCCTTGAAGGACATTTCCGTCACTGGCGCCGATAAAGCCGTGAACACCACCGCATACTCCACTGATACCAAGACTTTTACCGAGGCGAACAGCGCAACGGTACAGATTCAGAAGTACCACATTAAAGGCAGGTATTTCGTTGACATTAATGGGGATTCGTCCTACACGGCAGGCACAGACAAGCCGCTTGCCGGACGCGAACTCCACATCGTTAACGACGACGGCACTCCGGCGAAGGATCCCAGCGGCAAGATTCTCCCAGCTGTCGTCACCAGTGCTGACGGCACCTATGACGCCACCATCTACGCCACAGGAACCTACCGCCTCAAAGCCTTGAAAGCCCAGACAGAGGACTTCGTCACCACCCCAGGTACCGGCGTTAACGGTAATAACATTGACGCAGCCACCATTTCTGAGAACACTGCGAAGACAACTGCTGCGACAGTCAACTCGTCCTCACCAACCCAGGTGCGCAATGTTGCTATCAGGTTGATTCCTGGCACGGTCACCATCACGAAAACCTCCAAAGCTGAAGACGGGGCTGCGGCTTCTCCTTTGGCCGGCGCGGTATTCCGTCTCACAGATACGGCAGACAAGCGGGTCACGGGAACCAACGGTGAAGTGATCCAAGACGTCACCACGAACACCCAAGGAAAAGCAATATTCACCAATGTTCCCCTGGGAGCCTACAAGGTCGTTGAAATCACCGCCCCCACAGGCTACGCCCGGTCCACAACCAAGCACGATGTCACGCTGACCCGCGACATGGTTAACGCCACTCTTGCGGTGGAAAACGCTCTGGACCGCACCTCAGTACAGGTCACGAAAGTATGGAACGACGCCAACAACCAAGACGGCATCCGCCCAAGCGAAGTGACAATCACTCTCAAAGCTGATGGCACATCGGCTGGTAAGTCGGTCAAGCTCAATGCTGGCAACCGATGGACAGCCACATTCGAGGGCTTGCGTGCCTACACCCCCCAAGGCACACAGATTGCCTACACAGTTGAAGAAACCACAGTACCCGATGGGTACACCTCACAAGTCAGCGGAACAGCCGCTAACGGATACACCGTGACCAACACACACCAGGTAGCTCAGCGCGACATTAAGGTCACCAAGGTGTGGGATGACGCGGACAACCAGGACGCTGTTCGTCCAACCTCGGTCACTGTCAAGCTGCTCGCGAACGGTGAGAACACAGACAAGACCGCAACCCTGACCGCTGATGGTAAGTGGACAACAACCTTCACCGGCCTCGACACCAACAAGGCGGGTAAGGAAATCCAGTACACGGTCACCGAGGATCAGGTCGAGGGGTACACGCCGTCCTATTCGGGGTCGATGAAAGATGGTTTGACCGTCACCAACACCCACAAGGTGTTCACACGCAACATTGCGGTGACCAAGGTGTGGGAGGATGCAGGTGATCAGGATGGTGTGCGCCCAGACTCGGTCACAGTGAAATTGCGCGCTGATGGTAAAGACACTGACAAGACCCTGACTCTGACCGCTGACGGCAAGTGGACTGGGACCTTCACCGGCCTCGACACCAACAAGGCCGGCAAGGAAATCCAGTACACGGTCACCGAGGATCAGGTCGACGGATACACCACAGCAATCACTGGGACAGCTGCTGATGGATACACCGTGACCAACACCCACAAGGTTGCTCAGCGCGACATTAAGGTCACCAAGGTGTGGGATGACGCGGACAACCAGGATGGTATTCGCCCAGGCTCGGTCACCGTTAAGCTCCTTGCTAACAAAGAGGAGACGGGCAAGACCCTCACCCTGACCGCTGATGACAAGTGGACTGGAACCTTCACCGATCTTGACACCAACAAGGCCGGCAAAGAAATCCAGTACACCGTGGCTGAGGATGCGGTCGATGGGTACACGCCGTCCTATTCCGGATCGATGAAAGACGGCCTGACGCTGCGTAATACGCATGTTCCTGCGGTTGTTGATGTGCCGGTGTCGAAGGTGTGGGTTGATAATGGTAATGCGAAGAACCTGCGTCCAGCATCGGTGACGGTCAGCCTTAAAGCTGATGGTGTTGCGGTGGCTGGCAAGTCGGTGAAGTTGAATGCTGGGAACCAGTGGACAGCTTCGTTTACGGGACTGGCGAAGTTTAAGGCTGCTGGTCAACTCATTAACTACACGGTGGGTGAAGACGCGGTTGATCATTATGAGTCAGTAACCTCAGGCACAGCAGCCACTGGGTTCACCGTGACCAACACGATCACCGGTCAGGTGTCGGTGTCGGCAACAAAAGCATGGTCTGGGATTCTCCCCGATCATGCTCCCCAGGTGCGTCTTGCACTACTGGCCGACGGTCAGGTTACCCAACAGCAGGATGTCAATGCTGGGAATAACTGGCAGCACACCTTTACGGGTCTACCCCAATACGATGGTGGTCGTGAGATCGTCTATACGGTCGGTGAGGTCACCGACAATGGGCTGGTCACCACGACGGGGACGTTAACTGCTGGGGGTCATGACTACACTGTCGCGGTGACTAGTCAAGGTCACGCGTTTACCGTGACAAACACGCTGGTGAACCCCACGATCACGGTCAGTGGCACCGTCGTGTGGGTGGACAATAACAACCAAGATGGTGTGCGCCCCGCAACAGCGACGGTGCGTCTGATCAGTAACGGCACCCCCACCGGTGCCATGATTCCAGTAGATGCCAACGGGGATGGAACATTCTCCTTCACCAACCTGCCCACCTACGACAATCACGGCAACCCCATCACCTACACCGTAAGCGAAGACTCGATCCCGGAGTATGGAACCGAAATCACCGGTAACGCTACGGATGGGTTCGTCATCACCAACACTCACGAGGTCGCCAAGCGTGACATTGCGGTGACCAAGGTGTGGGATGACACGGGTAACCAGGATGCTATTCGCCCCACCGAGGTGACTATCAAGCTGGTTGCTGATGGTGTGGACACGGACAAGACCCTCACCCTGGATGCTGAGGGCACGTGGTCTGGAACCTTCACTGGTCTTGACACCAACAAGGCCGGTAAGGAAATCCACTACACGATTGCTGAGGATGCGGTTGAGGGGTACACCCCGTCCTATTCGGGTTCGATGAAAGATGGTCTGACTGTCACCAACACCCACAAGGTGTTCACACGCGACATTAAGGTCAGCAAGGTGTGGGAGGATGCGGACGACCAGGATGGTGTGCGCCCCACCGAGGTGACTGTCAAGCTGGTTGCTGATGGTGTGGAGACGGGCAAGACCCTCACCCTGGATGCTAAGGGCAAGTGGGCTGGGACCTTCACCGGTCTTGACACCAACACCGCGGGTAAGGAAATCCACTACACGGTTGTTGAGGACCCGGTCAAGGGATACGACACGGCGATCACTGGGAGTGCTGGTGATGGATACACCGTGACCAACACCCACAAGGCCGCCACACGCGACATTAAGGTCACCAAGGTGTGGGATGATGCGGATAACCAAGACGCTATTCGCCCAGACTCAGTGACCATCAAGCTACTCGCAAACGGTGTGGACACGGGCAAGACCCTCACCCTGGATGCTGAGGGCACGTGGTCTGGGACTTTCACTGGTCTTGACACCAACAAGGCCGGTAAAGAAATCCAATACACCGTGACTGAAGAGGCGGTCGAGGGATACACAGCTGAGTACACCGGTTCAATGAAGGCGGGTCTGACCGTCACCAACACCCACAAGGCCGCCAAGCGTGACATTGTGGTGTCGAAGGTGTGGGAGGATGCGGACAACAAGGATGGTGTGCGTCCTGAAACTGTGACGATGCGCTTGTACGCCAACAACAAGCCAACCACCACCAGCATCACCTTGACCAAGGACACCAACTGGAAGGGCACGTTCACGAATGTGGACGTCAACACCGCCGGTAAAGAAATCCACTACACGGTTGTTGAAGACCCAGTCAAGGGATACGACACGGCTGTTACTGGGAGTGCTGGTGATGGATACACCGTGACCAACACCCTCATCCACGGCAACATCACCCTCACCAAGGTCAGTGACACCGGCACACCCCTAGCAGGTGCTGTGTTTGAGTTACGTCGCAACGACGGACACGTCGCAGACACCCAAACCACCAGTAAAGATGGCACGCTTGTGTTCACCAGGGTCGCCTACGGCAAATACACGGTTGTGGAAACACACGCCCCCAAGGGATACCGCAACACCACCCACAGGTTGTCCGCGCAGATCACCACACACGGTGAAACAGTGGACCTGGGCACAGTGGTCAACAAGAAAATCCCCACCCTGGCACACACCGGCACCAACACCCTAATCACAGGAACACTCGGAGCAAGCCTCCTCACCCTCGGAACACTCCTCACCCAACGACACCGACGCCGCCGACGCTTGGAGGACTAACACACCACACACAGCGTGAAGGAATCACCAGCACACCAACCCCCCTCACGCTAGGCAGTGACACAACGGGGGTGGCCCCGGCAGGAACAACACCTGCCGGAGCCACCCCACACCCCCACCAAAACCCCAACTACCAGCAAAAACCCTCCCGCTCAGTCTGTGAATTTTTTAGAACTGTCCTAGACTGGTAATTAGTGCCCGGGTGAGAATTGTGGTGTCGTACCTTCGGCGCTACTGCTGTCATCAGTGATCAGTACAGAAAGAAAGAGTCACATGAATCTGTCTCGACATCTCATGAGAGCAACGGGGGTATCAGCGGCAGCTGTCCTTCTTTCCGCTGTCCTCGTCTCCTTCCCCGCTCACGCAACGAATCCTGGAACTGTCAGTGGAGTTCAGTCTGAGGGGTGCATTGTCAGTTGGAAGGCTGACGCCGTCCTCGACCGGAATCTGACGAATGAGGACGCGGAATACCCGAACCTCATGAAGAAACTCAACGGAGAAAACACCGACTATTCCAATGGCGGGTACATCAGCGAGGTAACACCTGCTCTCGGCGGCCCCGGTATTTTCGAGGTAAACCATTTCTTTATTCCCGGTGCCCCTGCTAATCAACGACAGGTGTGGCGCTATCCACTCGCCACCGATCACACACTCAAAGCCGGGACGACGATCACTATTGATTTGCCCGATGACATGGGGCAGACCCAGTTCAATCGTCGGAGTTACGAAAAGCCAAATCAGACGATTGATCAGTCATTGAAAGGGTGGGGCGAACCCTACTCGAACTACAACTGGGAGTGGCTGTCGGAACAGCACATGAGCGCCCAGCAGACCGATGCTCAGCGCAATATCTGGACCCTCACGCTCAAGAAAGATCTCGCAAAGGGCACTGCAACGATTTTTCAGTTCGAAGGCACCGGGGACCTTAACGGCAGGTACGTGGCAACCGCACATCTCCAAGGTGCCTACGCCGAAGGTGAAGGAACCTGCACCTTTGATCCTGAGAAACTTCCTCCGCTGCCCGAACCACCAGCACTAGGCACATGCCAGGCTGCCCTTGTCGGCCGCACCGTGTGGAGCCCCTACGGCAACGACATCACCCTGCGCCAGAAATTCGGTAAGGACTGGAATTCTTCCGCTGAGGGATGGGGTGAAGTAAATGCTGACGGATGGGGCCTGGGAGCCGATGGATGGAAGGTCGATGGAAAGACCGCAACGATGCGCTTCTACGGAGCGGTTGACAAGGACTTCCAAGGCGGAACCTACACGGCAACCATTCACCAGAATGCCACATTCGTCCAAGACTCGATCAATGATGTGAAAACACCGGGCGCAGGACAGCTCCAAGGAAATGGCTACACAAACGCCGTCACTGACATGGCTACTCCGAAAATTTCAGAAGACGGTAAATCCCTGACATTCACGATTGGAGCTCTTCCTGCAAAGTCATCGTTCTCCTTCAACGTCTCGGTTCGACTCGACCGAGAAAAGTACGATCCGCAGAACTCCAAGCAGCTGTTGCCAATGGTTTTCACCGAGCAGATGGTGATGTCAAACACCACGTGTGATGCCGTCACAACAACCACTGAGTGGTCCGATGAACAGCCAAGCTGTGAGTCCCCTTCCGTTTCGCAGAGTCGGACCATGACAACCACAGCTTTCACGTGGAGCACAGAGTCCCTCAAGTGGATGGCTGAGGAACCAGAAGTGACCACCGAAACACGCGAGGTTCTTTTGCCCGAGGGCACCGACTGCTCGACACCGGAGGATCCGGATCCAACGCCGGGCACCCCGGATCCAACGCCGGGCACCCCGGATCCAACGCCGGGCACCCCGGATCCAACACCGGGCACCCCGGATCCAACACCCGGAACTCCAGACCCGACACCGAGCACCCCGGATCAGTCTCAGACTCCGTCCAAGAAGACACACTCCGGTAAGCGCCCCTTAGCGCGCACAGGTGTTTCTCTGGAAGGAAGCGTCCTGGCTGCATCTCTCCTTGCCGGTGCGGGCGGCCTTGTGCTCCTGCGTCGTCGCAAGCACTGATCCGCACTCACGCATCACTATCATGATCACCACGTGAGTGGATGACACTCACAGATCATGCAACCGGTGGGGTGAAACTCTCAATGGGTTTCACCCCACCGGTGTTTTTCACCAGGTAGGGGGGGCTAGTGCCCACGTCGTGAGGTCAGCGGATACGCGTCAACAGCCTTGAATCATCGCTCAGCTACGGACACAACATCCCCCGCATAGGCCCCGTAAAATAGCGGCATGAACAGCGTCTCTTCGAGCTTGTCAGCCTCTGAGACTCAGTACTCAACTCAAGGAACAGTGCCCCGTGACCAGTGACTACCCGCAGATTCGACGTCGCAGACCCGAGGTCCTCGCTCCGGCGGGCACCCTCGACACCCTCAAAGTTGCGGTCGATTTCGGGGCGGACGCCGTTTACGCGGGTGGCAAACAGTTCGGGATGCGCACTGCACCGAAGAACCTCACCCTTGAGGACTTCGCCGAGGGCCTCGACTATGCGCACGCGCGCGGGGCCAAGCTCTTCGTCACCTGTAACATTCTCCCCTCAGCTCACGAGGTGGACGAGATGAACCGCTATATGGCGCAGCTCGGAGAAATCGGTGTCGATGCGCTCATCGTCTCCGACATTGGCGTTCTCATGGCTGCCCGCCAGTACGCTCCCAACTGCGAAGTCCACATTTCCACCCAAGCGGGAGTGACGAATCATCAGGCGGCTCAGGCACTCGCTCAGCTCGGCGCATCACGGATCGTTCTCGCGCGCGAACTCGATCTGGAATCCATCCGTCTGATCCGAGAGAATGTCCCAAGCGACATCGATATCGAATGCTTCGTCCACGGCTCGATGTGTATGGCTTTTTCCGGGCGTTGCCTGATTTCCCAGCACACGACCGGAAGAGACGCCAACCACGGGGACTGTGCGCAGTCGTGCCGTTGGAAGTACCACGTCGTCGAAGAGAAACGACCGGGACAGTTCTTCCCCGTCGAAGTCACCGGCGATGGGACGTTCCTTTTCAATTCCGAGGACATGAACCTTATTGAACACGTTGACGAAATCCTCGACGCGGGTGTCACCAGCTTGAAGATCGAGGGCCGGGCAAAAAGCGCCTACTACGTGGCCTCGATGACGAATGCGTATAAATGCGCGGTGACGGAATATATGCGTCAGCGCGGGTACGAGGACGAGGACGGACTCCCCCTCCGCCCGTTGAGTCAGCCTCACCGGGGGTCCTCGTTGTTCACTCCCGAGGCAGCGGCCCTGACCGCAGCAACGCCTCTGGGAGCATCTTCGTCCTCGTCCCCCGGAGCTTACGACGAGGACACGCAGGCGAACGGAGATGTCGTTGACGATGCGAGGGGCGAGGGTCTTCGACGGGTAAGCCTGCCGCAGTGGCTGCGCGATGAACCGATGAAGGTCACGCACCGCGAATACTCCACCGGGTTCTACTTTCCCGATGCTCCCGCGAGCGAGGCAATCGAACGCGGTGGCTATATCAATGAGTGGCGATGGCTGGGAACTGTTACCGGCTACGACGACGTTCACGCACGGGTTGAGTTCCTGGCGAAGAATAAGATCACCCCGGGAATGACTATTGAGTTTCTTGCGCCTTTTTGTGCGCCGACGACGCTCGTTGTCCCAGGTGATGGGCTTGTTGACGCCGATGGATGTCCAGTTGCGGAGATCAATAATCCGGCGCGCCGCTACGGTATTCCCTGCGACATTCGTATTCCCGAGGGAGCGATGATTCGGGCACGGGTCGCACAAAAGCGTTAAGACTGGCAGCTGGCTGTTCCTCAAGACCCCGCGCGCTGGGATATCGGGTCTCAACGGAGTATCGGGATTTCAACGGCGCCCGGTGCCCGCGCCACGGGAGCCGTCGAGAAGCTCACCCGGGTTTCCGATGCGAGCTGCGCCGCTCGTCCTCGTCCCCCAAATCCTTGCCGATCTGCATAGATGTGGCATTGGCCGCGCTAACGCGCGCTGAGAAAACGACGCGGGTAGGGTCAAAAGCACCTGGTGATGCGAACATAGTGCACGACTGAAGAAAGAAGAACATGAAGCAACGGGCAGGCGAAGAAACCCGAGATATCAGTCCCACCATCACAGCCCAGCAGAAACGCGAAGAGTCGACACGACACCGCGATGCTGCTCAGGCTCGCAAGGCCGAACGCAAAGCAGAGAAGCGGCGGCTCATGATGCTTCGCCGCCGGCGGCGTCTGCGCGTGGATGATGTCACCGTCGTCGAGGAATCCGCTCTGAAGAAAGCCCTGGCGGGCTCCGTTGTTGGCAACCTCATGGAATGGTATGACGTCGGTGTTTACGGCTACCTCGCCGTCATCATTGGCCAGCAGTTCCTTCCCGATGCCGACGGACACATTCAGAATATGTTCTCCCTCGGTGTCTTCGCCGTGACATTTATTGCTCGCCCGTTGGGCGGCGTGATCCTTGGGCAGCTGGGGGATCGGTTGGGACGCAAGGAAGTCCTCGCATACACCCTCATGCTCATGGCGATCGCGACGTTCCTCATCGGTATTCTCCCGACCTACGCCGCAATCGGTGTTGCCGCGCCGATTCTCCTCATTGCTCTGAAACTCATCCAGGGTTTCTCAACGGGTGGCGAATACGCGGGCGCAACAACCTTCATCACCGAATATGCGCCCGATAAGAAACGCGGCTTCTACGCGGCTCTCCTGGACTGGGGATCGTACATGGGTTTCGCCGCCGGCGCGGCCCTGGTATCGGTGCTCCAGCTGACCGTCACCGAAGAGTTCATGAACTCGTGGGGGTGGCGAATCCCCTTTATGATCGCGCTGCCTTTGGGTGCCATTGCCCTGTTCTTCCGAACAAAAATTGAGGATACTCCCGCTTTCCAGGAATCTCAGGACATCGTTGATGAATCGGGGAACCAGAAGAAAGCTCCCGCAGTTCGCGAGATCGAAGACGCAATTGTTGCAACCGACGAAGGACCCAGCGGCGTTCTCGCTCTGCTGCGGAACTACTGGCGCGAACTGCTCACCGCGTTCTTCCTCGTTGCCGCGGCCAACACAGTGGGGTACGCACTGACGTCGTACATGCCGACGTACCTGTCGACAACGCTCCACTACGACCCGATTCACGGCAATCTCTTGACCCTGCCAATTCTCGTGTTAGTGGCGTTTGCGATTCCGCTGTGTGGGTGGATTTCGGACCATACTTCACGGCGCGCTGTGCTGGTAACTGCGGCGTTTTCTGCCGTCATCCTGGCTGTTCCCGCATTCATGTTCATGGCTCACGGGGCGATATGGTCAACGCTTCTTGGTCTGTTCCTCCTGGCTGTTCCAGTGGCGATGTACATGGGGAATCTCGCGGCAACGCTGCCCGCCCAGTTCCCCACTGCGTCGCGTTACGGCTGCATGGGGATCGCCTACAACGCTGCCGTTGCGATTTTCGGTGGTACGGCGGGCCTGATCATGGAGGCGCTGGTGACGTTCACCGGCAACGACCTCGCCCCCGCTTTCTGGGTGATTGCTACCTCGCTCATCGGGTTTGTCGCCACGTTCTTCTTGCGTGAGTCGGCGCGCCAGCCTCTACCGGGGTCGATGCCGTCGGTGGCCAGCGTCGAAGAGGCCGTTGAGCTTGTAGAAACCCAGGAGGAGAACCCCGAGCTTGATGTCGAGGAACTCTTCGCAGAGGTCCCGGTCCGTTTGTTGGACCAGCAGCCAAGTGTCGAGGAAGCGAAAGTTGAACTCGCCGTCGCCATCGAAGCTGAGGATGAGGCCCGAGCGGATTTGCGCAGGGCTCAGGCGATGACGCAGGCAGCGTGGGCAGCTGTTGAAGAAGCCCGCCTCGCTGCTGAAGTTGAAGATTCAGAATCTGGGGACGAGGACGAGGCCGCGCCCTCTCCCGAAACGGAAGCTACGCCCGAGGTTTAGTCTTTTTGGGGTTTCCCCTCTGAGAGCCTGGGGACGTGTCCACTTGTCCGAGGAGTAGAGCCAATCAGAAGGTTCCCCTCTGAAAGTCTAGGGACGTGTTCATTCCCGAGGGCGCTAGTAGATGCGCCCCCGGGTGTGATCACGCGTCTGAACTGGAGACCTTTTCCCGACGCTGAGACCGGACAATCAGCACCGCAGAGCGTGCAAGAAGAGCAACGACAATGACGCCGCCAAGGATCTTCGCCCACAGTTGATCCGCGATGAAGAGGCATACCATCGCGGCGAGGACCGGAACCAGGTATCTGAACGACTGGACGATGTAACCGCCGAAAGTCGGCATAGTCACGCCGCGGGATTCTGCAACCGACTTGACCATAAAGTTCGGTCCATTACCGATGTATGTGATTGCGCCACAGAACACCGCACCCAATGAAATGGACACCAGGAAGGCCTCGGCCACTCCGGCAACCGTAGCGACACCTTCGGGGGTGATCTGACTGGCCATCTCAAAGAAGGTGACATACGTTGGGGCATTATCGAGCACCGAGGAGAGGCCGCCCGTGAAGAGGAAGAAGGTGACTTTACCCAGCGGCAGCTTACCCGCAACCTCGTCAAGGAAGTGGAGCGCGGGAATCATCGTGAAGAAAATTCCGATGAACAGTGCCGCAACCTCGGCGATTGGACCCCACTCGAACTGGTTGTCCTTGAATCGGACCTCTCGGTTTCCGAAGAAATACGAGCACGCCGCGGCAGCGATCATGATGATTTCTCGGGTTGGAATCCAGTCTGTGAGAACCGCGTGCCCTTCCTCAATGGCGTGGACATCAACGGATGGGGCGAAAGCAACGGCCGCGATAATGACGGCGAACCACACGAGGTTCGTCGCGCCACGCAGGCCAAGCGGCTCGATATGCGTCCGGTCTTCCATCACATTGGCAACGGGTTCCTTCGCATGGTAGTGACAATCGACGGCGTAGTAGGAAACCAGAAGCAAGGCGTTAACGAATAGCCATTCGGGGAACAGGTTGAACGTCCAGGTGAACGGCACCCCGCGCAGGAATCCAAGGAACAGCGGCGGGTCACCCAGCGGTGTCAGCAGACCACCGCAGTTTGCGACGATGAAGATGGTGAAAAGCACCGTGTGAACCCGATATTTACGCTCTGAGTTCGTGTTGAGCAGCGGGCGGATGAGGAGCATTGCAGCCCCCGTCGTTCCGACAAAGCTAGCCAGCACTCCACCGATCCCCAGGAAGATCGTGTTGTTGCGTGGTGTTGCCTGAATGTCTCCTTTGAGGAAAATCCCTCCAGACACCACGAAGAGTGCCAGAAGAAGCGCGATGAACTGACCGTATTCAACAGCCGCCGCAAACACCGGCTCCCATCCCAAAGCGATCCACATCCAGATTGCTACAGGGATCCCGAGAATCAGGGCAACGCTGAGCTGGCTCGATGTTTTTTCCCACCAGTGCGTCGTCGCAGGAATCAACGGGAAAACAGCGATAGATGCAAGCATCGCAGCGAAGGGCAGAACAGACCACCACTCAAGGTGCACAATGCCTCCTTGGATTTTTCAATGATGAATTATTTCGCTCCGGAGGTTAGTTAACTCCGGAGCGTTGGCTCCGGCAGACCGCACCGAGCATCGGTGCAGAACCGTTGTTCACAGACCTCGAGAGCCCACATTGCCACGCAGGATTCAAGCGAACAATCTTCCTCAAGGCTACCAAAAAGGCGAATCCACCAACCGTGTCTGTCCGAATTCGTGACCTGATCTGTCACAGGTGGATACACCCTGTTGAGGCTGTCAAACACACCGAGGAGCCAACTGACAGTTCAGGCGTCCTCCTGCGCGTCCTACTCTTACATCTACTCTTAAATTTCTTGAGAGTAAACGTTAGAGTAGCCTCCCCGCCCCGCGAGCATCGACTCCCTCGAGCATCGAGTTTTCTGCACAATGACAACGATTTCCCCACTCTCAACACCGAGGAAAACGAGGCCGAAAAACTACTCTAAAGATGTTAGAGTAGATTCATGAGGCCCTCTGATATCGAGCAGGCGATCACATCTATCGACACCGACGATGTCGCAATTTAGCTATCACCAGCGCCAGGAGCTCGAATATGACCGTGGCCCTCAGCCTTTCGACGGCATGGCCTGCCGCGCTACATTGGCGGATCTCTCACCTGAAGCAACGTCGAATTATCAGCACATACTCGGGTCTCGCTCTCCAGAACTGATGCTGAGAGCCCGATCCCTCCTCACCCCGGATCATGAAGTAACGGTTGCCGCTGAGCTTCTCTTTGGCTCAGCGCCTCAGTTCTACTTTCCCAGCGCCTACATCCGAATCCTTCACTACATCGACAATGATCGAGGTTCCGGAATGGGACAGAACCTCGCTGCTGACGGCGATCTGCGGATTGAAGGGTCATTAGTTCAACAGATTGAAGAAGCGACCCGAGTCCTTGAGAAGATTATTCCCTCACGCCGAGCGTTGAATAGCACTGGGCATTTCGGAACGATCTCGATGATTCCGCGTGACGCATGGCTTGAAGGCCTCGTTAACGCCGTCGTTCATCGCTCCTATTCGATGAGCGGCGATCACATCCGAATCGAAGTTTTCCCTTCACGGGTTGAAATCACCAGTCCCGGGCGCTTCCCAGGCTTGGTTGACCCCCGTAAACCACTCGATATCGCTCGCCACGCACGAAACCCCCGTATCGCACGCGTTTTCGCTGATCTCGGGATCACTCAGGAACTCGGCGAAGGGATTCGGCGAATTTTTGACGAAATGCGCCGACAGGGACTCACGGATCCCATCTACGAACAGACATCTCACTCAGTGCGGCTGACGTTGCGCGCAACTGATTCTCTTCCCGAGGACGTGAAAGAGGATATCGGAGCAACAGGAGAGTCCATTCTCAATGCCCTGCGAAATCATGGCGATGGGCTGTCCACGGGAGAAATCATTGATGTTGTAGGAGTTTCCCGGCCCACCGCGCTGCGATACCTTCATCGCCTCCAGGAGAACCGCCTCATCTCGAGCACAGGGAAGACGCCTCGTGACCCACGGGCGCGCTGGAAGACAAGGTAGCAATCTACTCTTACATCTGCTCTTAAATTTCTTGAGAGTAAACGTTAGAGTAGCCTCCCCGCCCCGCGAGCATCGACTCCCTCGAGCATCGAGTTTTCTGCGTCATAACAACGATTTCCCCACGCACAACACCGAGGAAAACGAGGCCGAAAAACTACTCTAAAGATGTTAGAGCATCGTTAGAGTAGCGTGAGAGTAACCTCTTCTTTCTTTAACCTTCAACCTCTCAAGGGCATCGTGACAGCCAGCAATAGGAGGCACGCCACCCACCGGCTAAGAGACGAACACGAAAGCGCCGCAAGCTACAACCAGCAATAGGATGCAAGCGGGCCATTCGGACTGTCGATCACCGAAATCGGAGTGTCGAAAATGTCCGTGAGAACATCACCGTCCATGATCTGCTGGGGAGTGCCCTGGTACTTCACCGCTCCATCTTTGAGGGCAACGATCCAGTCGGCGTAGCGAGCCGCGAAGTTCACATCGTGGAGAACCACGACGATCGTCCGGCCAAACATCCGCGCGGCAGAATGCACATGTTGCATCATTTCAACGGAACGCGCGATGTCGAGGTTATTGAGCGGCTCATCCAACAGCACGTAGTCGGTTTCCTGGGCAAGAACCATCGCGACGTAGGCTCGCTGACGCTGACCACCTGAAAGCTCATCGAGGAAACGATCCTCGAGATCACCCAATCCGAAGAAGTCGATATATCGGGAGATCGTGTTCTCGTCGTGGACGGTTAGTCGTCCTCGTGAATGAGGGAAACGACCGAAACCCACAAGCTGGCGAACTGTGACGCGGGAAACGAAGTGATTGTCCTGGCGCAGAATGGAGACCACCTTTGCCAGGTCCTTCGATCGCGAAGTGGCCACGTTATAGCCGCCAACGTCAATCGTGCCTTCGTCGATATCGAGAAGGCGTCCCACCATCATCAGCAGAGTGGATTTACCTGCCCCATTGGGGCCGATGAACGCCGTGATCCCACCTGCGGGGATCACTAAGTCAACGGGTCCAATCGTTGTTTTCTGGCGGTTAGACACATAGGTTTTCTGCACCGAGTCCAGGCGAATCACAGGCGCCCCTTTCGTAAGATCACCACGAGGAACGTCACTCCACCAACGAGTTCAATCAGGATTGAGACAACTCCCTGAGCGTCAAAAACGTGGTTCATCACGAAGTACGCGCCCGTGAGCACGCAAACTCCTAACGCAACTGACATGGGGAACAGGTAGCGATGATCGAAGGTGTCGGCGAAGATGTAGGTCATTGTGGCCACGAGGAACCCAAAGAAGGTCATTGGTCCGACCAGGGCCGTGGATGTCGCCATGAGGACGGATACCAGGACAAGTACGCCGATTGAGTAGACCCGGTGGTTGACTCCCAGCGCAGTCGCTGTTTCCCTCCCCAAGGCCAGGACGTTGAGCGTGCGGGCCAGCGCGTACAGTCCCGCAGTGCTAACAAGAACCAGGGGAATCGCGATCGGATAGTACTCGGGGTCGGCGTTATTGACGCTGCCGAAGAGCCGGGCTGTGAGCACATCGAATTCGCTGGGGGTGAGCAGGCGTTGCATGAAACTTGAAAGGGATCCCAGCCCCGTTCCCAGAACAACTCCGATGAGGAGCATCGCATGAACGTTCGCTCGTTTATTCGTCAACAACCACGAGTACAGCAGCAGACAGAGCGCCACCATGAGAATGATCTGACCCACGAAGGTCGTGGTTGTGCGCGCCGCGGTCAGACCTGCCGCGCCGAAGAAGAAGATCGTTGTTGTATGGATTGCACGGTAGAGCGACTCAAACCCCATGATCGAGGGCGTAATAATGCGATTCGCTGTGACCGTTTGGAATGCGATGGTCGCAAAACTTTGACACACGGCAACAACAATGATTGCCAGAAGCGACCATGCACGCCGCTGCGCGATCAGCCAGAACCCCGTTGTCCCAGGTGGCACCGGATTGTTCCACGTGAGTAGCAGCCCGCTGAACACCAGGGCACAGACCGACATAACGATGAAATACCCCCACCAGCGGCGTTGAGCTTCGGCAGTGGGGAACGCGTCGGATCGCGTTCGTCCTCGTCCCCCTGACTCTTCACTCACGGTCCGCTGTTGAGAAGGTCGCGCTGAGGGATCCGCGGCGCCAGCAGTTGTCGCGTGCTTGTCAAGGATTTTCGCTGACATCAGGCCCCCGCTCCCGCTCGGCGGATAATGAGGACGAGGAACACAATCGCACCGATCATGCCGAGGATGACGGCAACGGGGATCTCGAAGGGCGAGATGAGTGTGCGCGCCACGAGGTCGCACGCGGTGACCAGGGCGATGCCGGCCAGGCATACCCAGGGGAGGTTGGTTCGCAGATTGTCTCCCATGATCAGGGATACGAGGTTAGGCACGATCAGTCCGAGGAACGGGAGCGACCCAACGACGACTGTGACGACTCCGGTGGCAACGGCGATGAGAGCCATTGCCGCGAGCATCATCTGCCGGTAGTTCAGTCCAACATTTGTTGCGACATCCTGCCCCAGGCCAACGACGGTCAGATGGTTGGCCAGGAGGAAAACCAGGACAACAACAACGAGGACGAACCACAGCACCTCATACTGTCCCGCGTACACGGATGTGAAGGACCCCTGGAACCAGATACCCAGGCTTTGCAGCGCATTGGTTTTCAGAGCGAAGAATGTTGAGATCGCACTGACGACGGACCCGAGCATAATGCCCATGATCGGCACTATGAGGGAAGAACGCAGGGACACGCGTTGGAGCAGCGCGAAGAAGATCCCCGTCCCCACGAAAGCGAAGATGACGGCGACGCTCATGCGGACGAGGATGCTCGAGTGGGGCCAAAGCACCAGGCAGACGAGTAGTCCAAGCCCCGCCCATTCCGTTGTTCCCGTTGTTGTTGGTTCAACAAATCGGTTGCGGGTGACCATCTGCATCACCAGGCCCGACATTGCCATCGCGGCTCCTGACAGCACGAGCGCGATGGTGCGTGGAATCCTCACGGTCTGGAACATTTTCCAACCGTCCTCCCGGGAGAGGATCGAGTACTCACCTGTTGCCAGGCTCAGCCCGAGCAGCCCGATGACGAGAAGAATCCCCAGGCCAAAGATCATCGGATGCGGGGTTCGTCCTCGTTGATTGCGCCCATCTTTCACGCGCGCCTGCTCCTGATGCTCGTTCACCCTAATGAACGAGGACGAGCGCGCACCGTCTCCCCGACCGCTCACCGGGTGTTCGGCGTGGGTTTGTGAGTCGATCGAGGGCAGGCGGATGCCCCGCCGGGACGGTGTCAGAGTTTCCCGGCGGGACATCGTGGCTTGGAGTTCCTGATTGTCACTGCTCGCAGGAGCGTGTGGGCTCTGCGCGAGTGTTTCAGGAATTCGCACGTGCGAAGGCGTCAGCAATGGAATTGAGGATCTCCGTGTAGGTGATGATCGATTCGTTGGTGTACGTGTCCTTGGGTGCGTAGAGGACATGCTTGTCGGTGATGGCCTTGACGTTGGCCAGGGCAGCGTTCTCGGAGATCACGGACTGTGCCGGGGTGTAGGAGTCCTGCTGAGAAGTGATGGCTGCGTCGCGGTCGAGGACGAAGATCCACTGAGGATTCGCCTCGGCAATAGCCTCAACGGAGACATCGTCACCTGTGTGAGAGTCGGAGGAGCCGGCAACTTCCAGTGCGGGCTTGAGGCCAAGCAAGTCGAAGAGCGGACCGAAGGTCCGTCCCTGATGCGGAGCGACGTAGCCAATTTCTCCGCCGGATACGTTCAGTGCCATCACTGTTGACGTGCCATCGTAGGCTTTCTTCGCGCGGTCGAGCGCCGCAGTGAAATCGTCAACGAGGGATTGCGCTTCTGTTTCTTTTCCGAAGATCTTCCCCAGGGTTGTCACCTGGCGAATGAGTTCCTTGTCGAAGGGTTGGTCATCGCGCGGTTCGAGATCAATCAGGGGCACGCCCTGGGTGAGTGCAGCGATATCTTCGTCATGTTGACTAAACCGCTGGCCCGAAATAATGACATCGGGCTTGGCGGCAACAAGGGCCTCCAAATTGGGTTCGCGGTGCGTGCCGATGTCTGCCACGTCGTCACCGGAGAATGCCGTCACAGTCGAGGGGACGAGGCGTTTGGGCGCGGCAACCAGGGAGATCCCCCATTTTTCGAGGACCTCGAACGTTCGGTTGTCTAGCGCTGCAATGCGTTGAACGGGGCGGTTAACGGTGACCTCTCCACTATTGGTTTCAACAGTGATCGGACCCGACATATCGTGGTTTCCGCCGCTTTGCATCTGTGCGTCACTTTGGGCGTTGGTGGACTGGTCGTCGGCAGAATGAGCGCCTGATCCGCATGCCGTCAGGGCGATGCAGGCCGTGGCTGCAAGGGCTGCGACAGTTGTCATCTTCCTGTTCATGGTCTTCCTTTACGTCATGACACGTTGCACCTAGGTTCGCATATCGTTACTAAGCGAAACCTAAGTAAGGTAAGACTAAGAAATTTTTTCGACCCTCGACAAGACGAGAACGCAAAGAGCGGGGTCCATCACACCCCAGCGTCACCTACTGATGCGCTCCCTCGTCGCCACCCCTACAATGACCCACCTCTTTCGTCTGATTCCGTCTGAGCGCGACCATCTACCTGATCCTCATCCTCGACGTATTCGCCGGCCTCATAGTCATATTCGACAACGTTTCCGTCCTCGTCAGTCCGCGTGTACCACTCGGTGACTTCCTCAGCCGTCGAATCAAAGTCCGCACCCGCTGCGCGATCTGAATCCGGCTCAACCGGGGCCACAGCGATCTCGAAGTTATCTCCGTGTTCCTCGATGCCGTGAACGATCGCGTTGGACACCGCAGCCTTAGCGAAGGAATAGCGAATGACCATCGGATCGGTATGGAGTTCTCGATACAGAGCGATCGCCATGAAAATGATGACGACGCTGAAGGGAAGCGCTGTGATCGTGATGAGGTTCTGGAGGCCCTGCAAGGCATCCTGACCACCCATGAGCAGCATGACAACCGCGATCCCCGCCATTGCGATCGCCCAAAAAGCCGTGATCAGTCGGTTCGGGTTCGGATTACCTTTCTGAGACAGCTGTGAATTGACCAGCGACGCCGAATCTGCGCTGGTGATGAAGAACACCGCAAGCATGACCATGACGACCGGGGCAACGAATTGGTGCCCGGGAAGATAATCGAGGACGAGGAAGAAGACGTCCTGTGCGGGAGGAATCTGAAGCGGGTCATTTCCGGGAATCAACTCACCGTATTCGCGCTGCAACCAGATCGCAGTTCCACCAAGAATCGTGAATGCAAGAATGATGATCGTTGACGGGATCAAGAGCACACCGAAAACGAATTGACGAATGGTTCGCCCCTTGGAAATTTTCGCCACAAACACCCCGACGAAGGGTGCCCAGCTCACCCACCAGGCCCAGTAGAAGATCGTCCACGAACTGAGGAACTCCCGAATTTCAGGCGAGTCCGCAGTTGTTGCCGAAAGCATTCGTGGGAGCTCAGCAAAGTACTCCGTGATGACACCGGGAATGATGTTCGCAAGGAACACCGTGGGCCCAACAAGGAAAATGAAAGCGGCCAGACAGATGGCCAGCGCCATGTTGATATTCGACAGAAGCCGAATTCCTTTGGAAACACCGGAAACCGCAGAAATAATTGTTCCAATAGTCAACACGATGATCGTGATGAGCGCGATTGTGTTGGCCTCGGTGGACCACCCCGTCACCAGTTGAAATCCCCGTCCAATCTGGAGAGCACCAATTCCCAAAGATGCGGCAGTACCGAAGAGGGTGGCAACAATTGCCAGTCCATCAATGATGCGCGCGCCCAACGAATTGGAGTCGCCACCCCATAGCGACGTGAGGATTGAACTCATCAAGGGAACTCGTCCTCGTCGATACGACACGTACGCCACTGCCAAGCCGACGATCGCGTAGATCGCCCATGCGTTAATTCCCCAGTGCAGGGCTGACTGCACCATCGCGCCCTTGACCGCAGCAACACTCGCCGGCTCGTACATCCCCGGAAGCGGTGACACGTAGTGCGTCAGCGGCTCAAGCGGGCCGAAGAAAATGATGCCGATACCGATACCCGCACCGAAAAGCATCGCCGCCCAGGATCCGGTGGAAAACTCAGGGGCATCCCCATCCAAGCCCAGCGGAATTTTCCCGTATTTTGTGAACGCAAGGAACAGCAGGAACAGGACCATTCCGATCGCGACAACGGAGAAAACCCACCCGAGGTTGGTCATCACCCAGTTGAGCGCAGCTGTTGTCACGTCATAGACCTGATGCGGAGCTGCAACGCCCCACACGATGAATCCAACGACAAACACCCCGACAACAGCGATGATTCCCTTGTCTAGCCCGTAGCGGACTTTCTGATCTTCGATCGATACACCGGGAACAAGCGCCGGGTGGATTCCGTGCGGATACTCCGAGATTTCCCGCATGAAAGTCCGGGAATACGCCTGTGATCCACCGCTTGGGGCGCGTCCGCCTTTCTTCGGCTGATAGACGGTTGGTCCGTCACTGGCAGCCACTGTGGAGAGGCTATCTGTCGTCATGCTGGCCTCAGAACCTTTGTCGGTTCGCTCCGGCAGGTCTTTGGACACCGAACTCAGAGAGTTCTTCGGTTGATTCACAGCTTTCCCTTATTGTCGTGTACGAGGGGACTTGCTCACCCTATCGACATCGGGAGCCAATCGCTCGGTTAAGAGCCTCCGAGAAGATACCGAGAATCTATCCTGATCAGCACTTTTTGCCTCGCCTTGATGTGAGCCGAAACGTGGGTGCCACACATTCGGTATTGACGGTGCGGAGTGCAAGAATGGTGCACGTCACTATCCAACCTGGGTCGTGGCACACTCCGTCCGGCTCATGCGAGCCGGACTCGTCCTCGCCAATTCACACTAGGAGCACACGTGACCGTCTCACGCGAATTTGCCTATTCCATCCCCAAAGCGGAACTCCACCTTCACCTCGAGGGAACGCTGGAGCCCGACCTCAAACTTGAGCTGGCACAAAAGAACGGCATCGACATCGGCCAGACCACAGTCGAGGAAGTTCAGGCGTCCTACCAGTTCGATTCGCTGACATCATTCCTGGCTGTCTACTACCCGGCAATGAACGTTCTTCAGGACGAGGACGACTTCTACCGCCTGGGGGCCGCCTACTTTGCCCGCGCGAAAGACAACGGTGTTGTCCGCGCGGAGTGCTTCTTTGACCCGCAAGCCCATACCTCACGAGGCATCGCGATTGAAACGGTGATCCGCGGCTACTACCGCGCTATCGAGGAGGCGCGCGCACAGGGGATCAGCGCCGATCTCATTCTTTGCTTCCTGCGCGACATGTCCGCCCAGTCCGCACTGGAAACCCTCCAAGCGGCATTGCCCTACAAGGACATGTTCGTCGGTGTTGGACTCGATTCCGATGAACGCGATAATCCCCCGCAGAAGTTTGCTGAATGTTTCGCACTGGCCAAGGACAACGGTCTGCGCGTGACCATGCACTGCGACATCGATCAGGTGGGCTCCATTGACAACATTCGCACGGCCCTGACCGAGCTGGGCACAGAGCGCCTCGACCACGGCACAAACATTGTTGAGGATCCGGCGCTCGTTGAATTGGTCCGCGAGCGCGGCATCGGCCTGACGTGCTGCCCCGTGTCGAACTCTTTCGTCACCGACGACATGAAGGGGAAGGAGATTGTCGAGCTGCTGGGCAAGGGCGTCAAGGTGTCGGTGAATTCCGACGATCCGGCGTACTTCGGTGGGTATGTGGCCGATAACCTGTTGGCTCTGGCGGAAAAGGAAGGGCTCAACGAGGCGCAGATCGCGCAGCTGGCACGCAATTCCATTGAGATTTCGTGGGCATCCGATGAGGAGAAGGCGCAGATGCTGGCTTCCCTCGAGGAGTTCGTTGCCTCTCACTGAGGTGTCGGTCATTAACGAGGACGGACGCGGACCTTGCGCGCGTTAAGTGGGGTTCGCGTCCGTCAGTCCGCACGGGCATTTTCGGTTGGCTTTGATGGAGGATCAGGAATGAAGATCATTTTCTCGCCGGCAAAGGACATGAGCCTTGATCATCCACTCAATGAGGAGTGGAGTCTCAGCACCGAAAGTGCCGCCATCGTTGACGCTCTGACGTCTTTATCTGCCTCTGACCTGCAACGCAAACTCAAGCTGAACAACAGACAGCTTGCCCAAGTCGAGGGGTACATCGCCGGTTTTTCAGAGCCGACAACCTACCCTGCTTTGAGCATGTACAACGGCTTGGCCTACCGATGGATGCGCGCACAGCTACCCGACTTCTTAGCGCTTGATGCTGCCGAAGCGTCGTATGCGGCCAAACACCTGCGGATCCTCTCAGCTCTCTACGGTCCCATCTCCCCGTTCACTCCAGTCAAGCCGTATCGCCTGGACTTCACCACGTCTTTGCCCATCAACGGTGTCTCTCTCAAACGCCACTGGACAGCTCACTACCCCGCCGCGTTCGAGAGGGATGAGGTGATTTTCAACGCCGCGAGCGATGAGTTTTCCTCCCTCCTGAACCCGGACCTCTATCGGTGGGTGGACCTGGACTTTTATGAGATTCACGGTGACCGGGCAAAACGCCACTCGACGATTGCGAAGAAAGCGCGCGGCCAATTCGTTGCCTACATGATCACGCATCGAGTGATGCGGGTCGAGGATGCGAGAAACTTCGATACGGACGGCTACCGGCTGGTGGAAGCCGCGTCGTCCTCGTCCCTCTTGACCTTCGCGCGAAAGGCGGAGTAGAGCCTTTCCCCGCGCGCAAGACGAGGCCGCGTATCTGCCGCCCACGGTCGGGGCGTCCGCTAGTGGCGAGGCTGAAGGGTTAAGCTGCTCACCTTTTCCCCTGACCCGCAGGAAAAGGCCGCGGGGCGTTTGACGCGTGACGAATGAAGACATTAATCTAAATGAGAATCGTTATCATTCTCATCTAGAAAGACAGCCATGACCTTACGGATCCTGTCGCGCCCCAGACAACATCTCCTGCGCTCGCTCATGAGCGTATGCGCATTGTCTGCTGTGATCATCGCCTCTCAACCACTGATGGCTTTCGCTGAAGCTCCTGCCGAAAAAGAGACGATCTCCTCAGGAAAAGTGAGTATCTTCGACGTGGCTAGCGGGGTCAACGAAGAGTCAACTCCTTACCTTTCCTTAGGAGTCAGAGCCGCGGGGAAGACGTATGAGCCAGAAAAAGTTGCTCTGAAAATTCCTCAAAGCGCCTACACCACCACGCATCAGGGGGCACCGCAGGGACTGCCTGCCGGGTACGTCACCGCATCGCAGAACACGGACGAGAGCCCCGCTTTCTTCTGGGACACAACTCGCAGCACCTACTACGGCGTCACCCTCGTCAAAGTCTCCTTCACCGGACCCACAGACGGCCGTGTTTTTGCCTATGGACACAATGACAAATCTCAGCCCGTGTCTCTAGCTGAAGATTCAAACGACGGCTACGAAATTGACTCTACAGGAACGTGGCTGGAACAAACAGGCCAGCAGGCCCGTCACACCACGTGGATCTTCACCAAACCGGGCACATACACGCTCAATGTCCAAGCCCTCGGTAAAAAAGACCAGGGAGGGGGCTACTCACGTAAGGTCGGACACACCTACACCGTCGTCGTCGCAGAAGGGGCCTCATCTTTAGAGCAGCCCGCAGCCGAGGCAACTGAAACACCCTCCCCCAGCGGCCAGCCCTCAGACGCAGCGGGCGCGACGGGCGACTCACAGCCAAGCGCACCCGAATCTCGCCCCGATGAAACAGGGACACCCTCGCAGCCCTCAGCTCAAGGAGACGAGGCCGACGCGGATGATTCCGATGAATTCACCGGTGACGTCCCCAGCATTGCAGCACCGAAACCGCATATCAAAGACCCCGTCAGCGGAAAAGAAATGCTGCTGCGCACACACGTTGATGCCGCACACGTGTACTGGGATAAAGAAAACCAGGAACTCGCAGTAGGGGTCATTGACGGAAGCACCTTGCGTCCCCACGACCTTGTTGCTGTGCGTCTGGGACCTGACGCTGACTCACAAACCGGACGCGAAGTATCGCGCATCAAACTCCCGAAATCGAATATCCTCTCCTTCCTCGGAAAACCCGGCGACGTGCTCTGGAATGCACCTGGACAGCACTACCAAGGCTCCCGTCCCGTGTGGGCGGGCGTAGGGTCAGGACGTATGCCCGACTCAGTGAATCCCTACACATTGAAACTCCACCTCAAGTCAGTCAAGGGCCCCGGGTGGATGTCAGTGTGGCGTTACGGCGGAGGAACCTTCGCTCAGGAAGACCTGAACTCTGCGAATCCACAGAAACAGTCGATGCCGCTGGTTGCCGGAGCACACGGACACTACAACTGGACGTTCTCCGCACCCGGGCGCTACACCGCGACATGGTTTGTCACCGCGCAAACAAAGGACGGCGCCTCGCTCACTTCCGATGAATACGCGGTGGAATGGCTCGTGGGAACCGACAGTGACGTGCAACTACCCGAGGGCACAACACCGAGTGACACCATCAAAGTTCCCACCGAAAAATTCACAGAGGACGACAACCTCTTTGAGTCCGACGAAGCAACTGACGAGGTCGACGCGGAAAATGCGAACCTGCCCGCCAAAGGACAGTATGTGTGCGCAGCTCCAGGCCACTACGACCTCGCTGCCTCTACCGCATCAAATGGCCGAGTGACAGCGCAGCTGGTTGATGACTCAGGCCCTCGCAGCGTCGTGCGCGAGAGCAACACCGTGGTGGTACCTGTGCCTGATTCAGCTTCTCACCGCGTCACGGCTGAACGAATGAGCGCGGTGCTCACAGCTCTTGGCCCTAAAGGAACGAAAGTCTGGACGCTGCCGGAAATCCAGAAGAAAGATCTCCCGTGGCTGGGGATGAACACCGAAAAAATGGATTACTCGAAGATCGACACGGTCGGTGTTCTCACGGAGATCGAAGATTACACCGGACCAGGTCGGATGATTCTGTGGCAGTCCAACATTATGGATGGATCGAAGAAGCTCCTCGATTCCCACAATGACCACGCACGCTTGTTCTTTACGGGGCCTGAGCATATGCATATGGCAACCAGCTTTAATGCCCCGGGGATCTATCGGGCCAGCTATTCTTTCCTGGCTCGTTACACCAAAGACAGCGGATGGTTTGCTCAGTCCTACGGCTCACACGCCCTCTACTATGCGGTCGGTGACGAGGCCATCGAGCAAGCCTGCGGGAAAGACTTCCTGCACTCCCCGGAAGAACCTGCTCCTGGCACTGAGAACGGAAACTCTTCGGATAGCGGTTCCTCGAACGGTAACTCCTCGGATGGAAACTCTTCGGATGGCGGATCCTCAGCTGAGGAGCCGGGCCATACCCCGGATGGTTCCTCGGATGGCGATTCCACAAACGGCAACACCCCGGGCAATACCCCGGGTGGCAATACCCCCGATGCCTCCCATCAGGAGAAACCTCGGCCACATGATGATGCCGAGAATCCGAAGGTATCCGGTAGCGACTCACAGTTCGCCGTCACCCTTGACCACGGACACGTTGACATGTTGAACCTCACTGCTGATAGCAGGGGAAACCTCAACCTGATGCTGAAAGAGGATGTCACAGCAGTTGGCACCGTGCGAGAACCAGAAAAAGTTCTCCTGAAGGTCAAAGACAGCGCTCAGAGGACGAAACAGTCTGGTTCATCAGATTGGCCTGAGCCATTGGCAGGAGTAGAGAAAGCGTGGATTTTGCCGCAAACGCAAGATCCGAAGCTGTTGTGGCCGGGATGGAATACGCAGGGAATTAAAGCTGCGGGCTACACGAAGGCGACATTTGACGTGTCCTACAAGGGACCCACGAACGGTCGAATCCTCATGTGGATTCAGGACGCTTTGCGCGGACCGGAGTCACGTTTAGCATCTGGCGGCTACGAAATGAACCCCACAGGGTCACAGATCCTCCAGGACTTCCCTGCGCATACTCACGTGAACTGGGCATTTACCGAGCCAGGACGCTACACACTCACCGTGACAGCTCACGCAACGCGCCCAACGATGGCAAGCGGATTGCGCAGCGCTGGTAATGAAGGAACAGCGACAACAACAACACGCACATACACCATTGATGTCGGTGACGTGAGCGCCCACAACAATGAGAAACCTACGGATACTTCGGTCGACGACATTGTTCCAGCACCTTTGCCGCGCATTGATACGGAAAACACTGGCACAGACAACGCCGGTGCGGACAACGCTGGTACAGAAAGCACTGGCACCGAAAAGACTGGTGCGGAAAACACCGGCACCGAAAACACTGTGCGACCGATGCCTGAGGCGCAGGGAAATGAAAACTCCGAAACACCTGCACCTGACCGGGGCACGGAAGTGTGTCTTCCCACGACAATTACACGCGAAGCGACCGCTGAAGAGGCTGCAACCTTGAGTAAGGCGCCATCGGCTGCCGCTAATACAGCGCGTACCACACTGACGTTCAATGTGGGGCCGGGAGCAAGTGGTAACGCATCTGATGGACACTTTGATCTTGGTCCTGCCATTGAAAACAAGACGGTTCTTGCGCGCGTCAAGGACGACCGTCAGCAGCCTTCACGTTGGCTTGACCCGGCTCAACTGGTCTTCGCTGTGGGCAGCCCCGCGCAGCTGAAAGCACCAGCTGCATTGTCGTTTGTTGCATCCACAAGATCGGATGTGTGGATGATTCCTTCGACGCAGATCCAGGGAGTCCCGTGGCTGGGCCTGAACAGTCAACGTGAAGAAATCGTCAACGGAACCCGAGGCGGTGTCACTTTCACTTTGGAGTCTGTCAACGGCCCTGGAAAATTTGCAGTGTTTAATGCGGGTGCCCTCGGGTCAGGTGTCGGCACACATGTTTTCGACGCCCCCGGATCCATGTACACCTTGCCGGCGAATACTCATGCGCATCAGAACTGGGTTTTCACCCAGCCAGGAACCTACAAGGTCACGCTTTCGATGAAGGTCAAGCCTCGTGGGGAGAAACTTAACGGCAGTGGAAGCGGCAATGGATCAGCTTTGACCGCGACGGGTGAAAAAGGTCCGAATGGTCTGCCGATGGTGAGAGAAACCGTGGGACGTACCCCCAGCGGTGAAGAATGTGCGCTGGCAACAACCGGCGCCGAGGTACGCGACAGCATGATCTGTGCAGGGCTGTTCCTCATCGTCGGCACTGCGGCATTGATGCTTCGTCGTCGCCGGGCTCATTCATCAGCCGCTGGAGTGACTGACACGAAATGAGTTCAGCGCGAATACTCAAGTCAACAGGCATACGGTGTGCGTGGGTGATCAGCACCTGCCTCAGCGTATGCCTGTTGGCTTCGTGTAGTTCACAGATACCGACATCTGCGTCTGCCGGGGAGCGCCCGCTGAAAGTCGTCACGACCACCGGGATACTCGCTGATTTTGCGCGGCATGTCGGCGGCGACCATGTGCAGGTCAGCCAGCTTGTTCCCCAGGGCGCTGACCCCCACAGCTGGGAACCTTCACTGCGTGGTATCCGCGATGTTGCCTACGCTGATATTGCCGTCACGAACTACCTCATGCTGGAGCAACATTCGCTGATTAAAACTTTGGATGCGAATCTGCCTGCTGATGCGCTTTCAGTGTCTTTAGCTGAGGAAGCTGCGAAGCAAGGGGCAACGATTCTTCCTCTCGTGGAAGACCGCGCACTCGACACTGTGTGGCTCGGGATGAGGGTTGCCGGTCAAGGTCGCCAGCACGGTGCCACCCGCGCCTCGGAAATCGACCTGACCGTCACATCCGTTGACGGTCCCGGAGATGCTGCCGGCTACCTGACAACAACTTTTGGTGTCCCTGAAATAGGTTTCGCCTCATCTGACGGATTTGATCAATCAACAGGGTATGCGAAAGACACCACGACGCTCCCGGCAGATGCTCACCAGCATATGAGCTGGGCTTTTACACAGCCCGGCATCTACACCATTCATGTCACGGCAGCGCTGCGCACGGCGCAGGGACAACCACCTATCCACATCGGCACGGCGAAACTTGTGTGCGCTGTCGGAGTGGATGCAGCTCAGGTTGCCCGCACAATGGGACGTCAAGTTCTGACATCAGGACACGCTGACCTCACTGTTGACCTTGATGCGCACACCGTTGACCTGATGGTTGACCGCACAAAGGATGGGGCAAATCCACTCGATGTTCCCGAGGTTCCTCACGCCTCGAAAGTCACCGGGCTGGCTGCTGTGTCCTTAGATGACGTGGTCGTTGACATTCCTACGCGTACGCTGACACAGGTTCCCGGACAGAAGGGTTTCCGGTTCTTGGGTTCACCGGGGCAAGATATTTACCTCCTGCCGCAGGCCGTCCTCGGCAAGCACGTCCACGGGGAAATTGATCCTCATCTGTGGCATGACGTTCATAATGCAGCTGCCTACGTGCGTGTTTTACGTGATCGTTTCATTGAGCGCGATCCTGAACATGCCGATGACTACAGACAGAATGCTGAAGAATACTTGCGTGATCTAGAGGATGTTGACGCATATATGACCTCGATGCTGTCATCCATCCCCCAAGAGCGCCGTCACTTAGTGACAACGCATGATGCTTACGGGTATTTGGCAAATGCCTACGGGATGAACGTGGCGGGTTTCGTTGCGCCCAACCCTGCGGTTGAACCTTCTATTAGTGACCGCAAGAAACTGGTGACCGCAATTAAGAACTTGAAAATTCCGGCAGTTTTCTTGGAACCGCAGCTCGCACGTCGTCCGTCGACTTTACAGACAGTCGCCGCTGAAAACGGTATTGATATCTGCCCCCTCTACGGTGACACCCTTGACGCCGAGGCACCCACATATGTCGACATGATGCGTTTCAATGCTCGCTCACTTGCTCGCTGTTTAGGTGGGCACGAAGCACAGCAGTCAACGCCTCACAGCCCAGAAAAGAGAGAAAACAACGTATGACAATGACACATCCATTCATCCGGCGCATTGCTGTATGCGCGAGCGCATGTGTCCTCGGATGTGCACCGATGCTGGCTGCTCCTGTCGCGTGGGCCGAGGACGACCTCGCTCAACGTGTTGACTCCGCTGAAAGCGTGTCGAGAGACGATACGGTCGTGGAATCAGGGCACGTTGATATCGGACCAAAGATCGTTGATGGTCAGTGGAACATTCTTGCACGCGATGATTCCGGTGCAACACCAGTGTGGCGCGACCTCAATCATTTGGTTATGAAAGTCAATGATCACGGGCTTCTCGATGCACCTACGCAGACTCCCTATGAATTCCTTGGCGGCAAGGAAGGGGAAAAATGGTGGATCATCCCGCAAACTGAAAACCCAGGTGTCGTGTGGCTCGGTTGGAATACGCAGGATCCTCAGGCAACTCAACGCATGAGTCGGGGAGCCACGATGAGCATCGGACACATTGACGGGCCAGGAAAAGCGTGGCTTTTCCTTCAAGATGGAACGTTCGGTGAACCTCGTGTACTGGTTGATGCCACCGTCACTACCCCGCAAGATGTGTGGGTTGACGTGAATACACATGTCCATGCGAATTGGGTGTTCACTCAACCTGGTGTCTATGTTGCTCCGATACGTATCTGCGCTGATATGCAAGATGGCTCCCGAGCGTGTGCACAGTCAGCCTTGCGTTTTGCTGTCGGCGACTCAACACATCCCGAAGATGCCCTGAAGGCACCTATTCCCACGGACTTTACGCAAACAGAGGACAGCTCCTCCACTCAAAGCGGCTCTCCCAGTGCTGACTCACCTGAATCGCCGAGCACAGGAACAGACGCAGACTCCGCTGATTCTCAATCACGCATGTCGACAATCACGTCCGTTGCGATAGCGGTCGCTGTACTCCTCCTCGTCCTTGTGATCGTTGGAATAGTGCTGCGTTCACGCGCCACACGCCGTGACATCCTGCGCGTACAGGAAGAACGTCGTTCACACATACACAACCGTGAGGACTAAGACAGGTGTTTTCGCGAGAAAACACGCATTCTCTTTCCCTGAAAATACACACAGATCAAGGCAAAGGCATGAAATTCGGTCAGATCATGACTGGAGGGACATTACGGTCTCGACGCTCTCAGACGGACGCGGCCCACGGCATCAACACCACCGGCGACGCGATGGATCAGCCGACGTGTCGTGATCCTCAGCCTCGGATCGCTACCCGTCAAGAGGGCGCCAACTGTGTGCCTGTCCTTGATGTTCGCGGTTTGAGTGTGGATTTAGGGGGCCGTCGGATCCTCACCGACGTTGATATGCACATAAATTTCGGTGAATTTGTCGCGCTGATTGGGCCCAATGGTGCCGGGAAAACAACACTCATTCGTTCGATTTTGGGCCTGATTCCGACATGTTGTGGTGACATCACCAGCCAGGGAAAGAAATTACACGCTCGGCGCATTGGGTACGTCCCTCAGCGGCATGAATTTGCGTGGGACTTCCCCTTAACTGTACGCGAGGTCGTTGTCTCAGGTTTAACAGGTGCGTTGGGTTATGGTCGTCGTCCTCGGCGAGAGCACCAATATGCTGTCGAGGAAGCAATGGAACGGGCTGACATTGCCCATCTGAGCCAACGGGTCGTCGGGGAGCTATCCGGGGGGCAGCGGCAACGTGTTCTCGTGGCCCGCGCTCTGGCTTTGCAGCCATCGTTGTTACTCCTTGACGAGCCGTTTACAGGTTTAGATATGCCAACTCAAGAACGTTTAACTGATCTCTTCCGCTCACTCGCACGCGAGGGACACGGCGTCCTGATGAGTACCCATGATCTTGTCGCAGCTTTGGCTGACTGTGATCGTCTCTACATGGTGAATCGTCGTGTTGTCGCCAGTGGACAACGGCAAGACTTGATGGATGCGCAGCTGTGGATCGAGACATTCCGTATCCGTGAAAATAATCCGCTGCTCACAGCTCTGGGGATGATCTGATGCTTTCTTTTGCAGATTTCCTGATGGACCTCATGAATCCAGCTTTGGCATTCTTACCTCGGGCTCTGCTCGTGGCAACAATGAGTGCCATCGTCTGTGCAGTTGTCGGGACTTATGTGGTACTCCGCGGGATGGCATTTATCGGCGACGCCGTAGCACACTCCGTTTTCCCAGGTTTAGCTATTGCCTTCGTCATGTCTGGTTCGCTGGTCTTAGGCGGCTGCATTGCGGGTGTCTGCACAGCGATTCTTGTGGCCCTGCTTTCGCATAATCGACGACTCAAAGAAGACTCGGTGATCGGTGTGCTCTTCGTGGGCGCTTTCGCACTGGGCGTCGTCATTATTTCGTGGGCGCCGGGCTACGCGGGATCCTTGCAAGATTTTCTTTTTGGTTCAATCACCGGTGTCCCCGCCGAAGATATTCCCGTAATCGTTGTGGGGTCGGTTCTCGTCCTCGCACTCGTGGCTTTTCTCCACAAGGAATTCGTCGCAGTGTCGCTCGATCGCGAAACCGCCAGGGCACAGGGTTTACCCGTGCTCTTCCTCGACATTGCTCTGTACATCGCGGTGTCCCTAGCGGTAGTCATGTCGGTTCAGACGATCGGTAACGTTCTGGTCCTCGCTTTACTGGTGACTCCGGCAGCGGTAGCGCGACTACTGGTTGATCGCTTGATCCACATGATGTGGGTGGCCATCGGTGTTGCGGTACTGGGAAGTTTTATTGGCATCTACGTGTCGTGGGCAGCAGACCTACCAACAGGCGCCTCAATTGTCTGCGTATTGACTCTTGCTTTCGTCATCGCATGGTGTGCGGCACCTCGTCACGGATTCATCGTCCGATATCTCCGAAAGAACTCTCAGAATGTCGAGGATCCTCAAACCGATCGTCCCGTGAGCCCTTCGATGGATGAGCGTGCAGAGATCCATAGTGATCGCGATGTTGTGACTGTGGAATCTCATTGGTCACGCATCTCGGCATATACACCTGCTCGAAGCGGGCACATGTGTTCGCGAGCAGGACAAGACGACCACTGGTGATATCTCTGATCAGCATGGAACTCCCCCACGTCTTCCTCCTGCATCGACGCACCTACTCTGAATGGGTGATCTTGTCATGCCTGGAAGAAGGGACCATGCGTGCATTCCAGGCAGCCGCCCCTCGACCCTGTCATTCCGGGCTTATTGGCATCCGCTAGGGGGAGACACAGGATCAGTCCCCGCCCGGAGCCCGGACGGGGACTGATCGGTTACGAACGGCGGGGACTAGGCCCCTGCATATTCGCAAAGTGCAGCGCTACATGCGCACCGCAAGCGACGTGTCAGCCGAGGCGACGACGAAGCACCACGGTGGCGCCACCAGCAGCACCAAGAGCAACGGCACCGGCTGCGATCAACACAGCAGATGAACCAGTCATCGCAAGACCACCCTGAGCCTTGCCAGCCACCTTGCCTGCCTTGGCAGCAGGCTTCTTCTCAGCGGGCTTCTTCTCAGAAGGCATCGGCTTGGCTTCTTCAGCCTTGACCTTGGAGCATTCCTCGCCCGGATCCTCACCGTTGATGATCTTGTTCATGCGATCGAGCTTGCAGTTGTCGAGGAGGTCCTTGTTGATCACCGGATCGTCAGCCTCACCATTAATGATCTTGTTCAAGTGATCAAGCTTGTTCTTGTTGAGCAGGTCCTTGTTGATCACCGGATCGTCAGCCTCACCATTAATGATCTTGTTCAAGTGATCAAGCTTGTTCTTGTTGAGCAGGTCCTTGTTGATCACCGGATCGTCAGCCTCACCATTAATGATCTTGTTCAAGTGATCAAGCTTGTTCTTGTTGAGGAGATCTTTATTAATCACCGAACCTTCTCCGTTCACAACCGCGTTCAGGCGATCAAGCTTGTCTTTGTTGAGCAGATCCCTATTGATCGCCGGATCAGCCTCAGGCTTACTGTTGATGTCCTCGATGGTCGCGGTGAGACGGCTAAGCCTATCCCTGTCAATGAGTGCTGGCTGAGTGGTTGCCGCGCCAGGCTGAGTGGTAGCTGTGCCAGGCTGAGTGGTAGCTGTGCCAGGCTGAGTGGTAGCTGTGCCAGGCTGAGTGGTTGCCGCGTCAGGCTGAGTGGTAGCTGTGCCAGGCTGAGTGGTAGTTGTACCACCCGACGGAATCGTCGGACCCTCTTCAGCAAAGGCAACTGGGACAGCCAGGGCACCTAGAAACATCACGGCTGCGCCCGCTGATGCAATACGCACACGGGCAGACATTATTGCTCTCATTGTTGTCCTCCTAGCAGAATAGGAATTAGTCCAAGGCGGGATACCATGAACTACGCACTGCGTAGCAAAAAAATAGACCCACCCCCCCCCCCGCGCAACCCCTTCATAAATTTCACTCTCAGAAATGCAATCCGCCGACCGTATCACTCAGCTGTCCATGCCGATAACGCTATGCGTCCGAAATTCCATTGGTCACGCATTACGGCCTATTTTCCGGCCAAATCAAGCACATGCGATCACAAGCAGAACAAACAAATCACTGACAGTAACTGCTGATCAGCACTAAATTGCCCATGCCAGATTTCCCCAATAGCAACCCGCTATTTCTTGAATCATAAAATGTTAATTAATCACAGTGTTACAAGGACTCTGCGATACCTCATAGCAGAATTCACACACCGTTCACCTCGTATCCGGCAGATTCATCAGAACACGACGTTTCTCACTATGTGGACGGTCCGCCTCGTTCCATAAGCCGCAGCCATGACGGGTCATCAACCGCTCACATGCCATGCACATTTGGAGCGCTGATGGAACTAACGAACTGCCGCTAGAGGCCTTCACACACACCTTTATCCCGCTATCCCGCGCAGCTAACCTACGCGCACAAGCGATGTACACACCACAGCGATCGCGGTTGGCACCGCATGTCAATCCACTGCGCTCACACGAATGCTCAGGCGGGACATCATCCTTGGGTCGGCATCGTTGATGATCCATTGCGACACGACGTTGACTGAAACGGTCAAGGGACTCAGCACCACAGAGTTAAATATGGCCTCACCGACCATGAGTATCGGTCGGCGAACGTGAACTCACGACACTGCGACAGGCGCACCGGTGGGATAACCAGCGTCCTCACAAGCCTCCAGGTCACCTCATGCCACGGGAGAAAAAGGCAGCTCATCACCAACAACCAAGCATTGATTCTGGACGTGAAGCAAGCAAACAAAACTCAAAACGCTTCAACCTGACATGAGAAACCGTGCCCCTCACCTGTTACCGCCATTTCCTTGTCTGTTGACCTAAGTGGCGAGCCTGGCGCTCCACCCCATTCCCGAATTACCATTTCCTCGCCTGATTTCCTCAGTGCTCTAGTGGCACGGTCGTACTCGGAGAGCATGGCAATGGGGATGACACCAGAAATACACTCCACTGTCCAGGCAATTGTGAATCAGCATCAAGGAGCGAGCATGTCATCTCAGCCGGCTGGCCCTCACCTCAACGACCTAGCCAATGCAGTCGTACGTGGTAACCACCGTAGCGCGGACAACGCAAACGGCACCTGGGCTCCAACAACGCTGCTGTTCAGGCCGTGGTGAATGAACTTCATCCATGTAGTTTGTACCAAACCGTTGTGCAACAAGCTAACTAGGGGTACCGTGTACATAATAGACAGGATGCAATCGTGTCAAGCAGGAAGCGGGTGACGTACGGTGCTTGCTGTAGGTTCTGTAGCTTTGCTACTCGTTCCAGGATATTTTGCCCCGACGCACGTAAAAGCGAGGAACGGGGTTGTGCTCAACCTCTGACCTGAGAAGCTCGCAATGGAAGATATATCGAAAAAGTAAAGGCCTCAAGAAGCACGAATACTAGTCGAGGAAGATTAAGGTGTTTCGTCAACTGATCGATGAAAAAGTATTAGCCTCGGTGATGACCTTCTTTCTCATTGGAACAGGTTTGTTGATGAACCCGATTTCGGTTCATGCAGCGGAAGATCCCGGCCCGGATTATGAATGGGAGGTACAGGAGAACGTAGAAACTGGTCCCGATCTCGTCCGGCAGTTTCGGTTTGAGAAGAAGCTGGACATGACTAATGCCCCCAACAGAACGAGGGTGCCTAAACTCTCCGTTCCCTTTGTTCTCAGTGAGATACCGCAGGGCAAGGAAGAAGAATACGGCATCGGAAAATCTATTGGTGCGGGACAGGGTTATTCTATCCAAAAGGGTGAATTTAATTCAGGAAGCGAAGCGGAGTGGGAAGTCGTCAACTTCAATCCGGATGATGCTTATGATGAGAAGCTGACCGATTTGCTGGATAATGATCCAGATAACGGGGCCGACATATTGGAGCGCGGTATCAAGTATAACTGGGGTGGGCTGAGGTCCAGTGATCATATTCAGACCGCACAGGCAGGCTATAACTTCTACAAACCTGGAGACGAGGCTTATTATACTGATGACGAGCGGAACGGCTGGCCAAAGGACACTATGGCGTGGCGCTGCTTCTATGAAGGTGGAGAAAGAGCAGGGTCTTTCGATGACGGTTGTCAGTCTCTAATAGACTACTCTTTCGATAGTTTCCGCTATGATGAGGCCTATAATTTAAGGGCATATCCACTCACCTATTATGCAAGCTCTGTACAAAGAACTTTGTTCACCCATAAGGATATTAATGCGGACGGAACTATCAATTCAGTATCCAAGTCTTTATGGCGCCCCAAACCCGCCAGGGGAGGAGATTTTGAGAATAATGCAACCGATATGGAAGCGGTAAGGGAGGCTTTCAAGAGAGATTTTCTTCAGGATGACATTCCGACATTTACGGAACTTACCCCTAAATTGAAGGCTAACTATACTGCGCCTGATGGATCTGAAGTCGACTATGGAATTAGGAGATACATCCTCCGAGAAGGGAAGCCTACCGGGGAGGATGCTGACCTCATTGCCTCTAATCACGAGATCAAGATCGTTGATATAGTAGGTTTCAACGATGATTTCATGATCTTTAACTCCGTGGAAGAAGCGGATGCCTACTACGCAAAGATGGGGCCGAAGAATTTTGGCTTATATTCGGTGCCAAGGAGCGCTATCAAACCTGTCACCTTTGTCAACACGTACAAGCCTGAGATTTCTGTCAGCAAGGTAGATGAGAACGGCAATCCTCTTGAAGGAGCGGAATTAGCCATCACTCCTGAGGGCTCTCAAGAGGTAGTTGCAAGCTGGACCAGTGACAAGAAGGTTAAGTCTCTCAGACTTGACGAAGGTGACTACGTTCTTCAAGAGACAAGAGCTCCTGAGAACTATCAGACTCTTGCCGAATTCGGCTTCCACGTAGATAAGGATGGGAAGATTAAAGCGGCAAAGCATGCGAATGTCACTGTGGATGGTTCTCAACTCACAGTAAAGAACGTCCTAGCAGTGGCAGCGCCGCACGATGATCCATCAACCGGCGGGCCAGACAACCCCGAGACTCCATCAACCGGCGGACCAGATAACCCTGATACTCCATCTACCGGTGGGCCAGGCAACCCCGAGACTCCATCAACCGGCGGGCCAGGCAACCCCGAGACTCCATCAACCGGCGGGCCAGATAACCCTGACACACCATCAAGCGGTGATCCGGACAAACCCGACACCCCATCAAACGGTGGACCGGACAAACCCGACACCCCATCAACCGGCGGGCCAGGCAACCCCGAGACTCCATCAACCGGCGGGCCAGATAACCCTGACACACCATCAAGCGGTGATCCGGACAAACCCGACACACCATCAAACGGTGGACCGGACAACCCCGATACTCCATCTACCGGTGGACCAGACAGCCCCAGCACTCCGCCGACCGGTGGACCGGACAAACCTGACACCCCATCAAACGGTGATCCGAATAAACCCAGCACTCCGCCAACCGGCGACCCCAACAAGCCCAACACCCCGCCAACCGGCGACCCCAACAAGCCCAACACCCCGCCAACCGGCGGACCACATAAGCCGAATAGTCCATCAAATAATCGGCCTAACAAGCCGGGCAATCGAACATTACCAGCGACGGGAGCGAACGGAGTTAATCTAGCGCTGTATGCAGGATTGATGACATTAGCAGGTGCATTGTTATTGGGACTCAGAGCATTAAAGGGGCGCAAAGAATAATGCGAGTTCGATCCATCGGGCCACAGCTGTA
The DNA here is from genome assembly GCF_011038885.2 of Schaalia sp. ZJ405. Lineage (NCBI taxonomy): Bacteria > Bacillati > Actinomycetota > Actinomycetes > Actinomycetales > Actinomycetaceae > Schaalia > Schaalia zhouxuedongae. The sequence goes on from NZ_CP064952.1 coordinate 2,172,664, forward strand.
GGTGCCTCGTCGTGGTCGGTCCACTTTCTCCGGTCATCAAACTCGGGTTTCAGGGTGGACCATGACGATTCAGACGTCGCATTATCGAAGCACCCTCCGGTACGCCCTACTGACTGGGTAGGCGAAGCCTGACAGTCGGTAGTAACCGGTGCGTTCAATGAGGTCCCGGTAATCTGCGGCATCGGTCAGTCCACGCTGGACCAGGATGCTGACCTGTTCGTCCAGGCTTGTCCACGGCTTGACCATCGACACACCCTCAGATACATGACGACCGGCTCTGACCACATCCGAAGATGCGGCGAGCCGGTACTGGTAAATTCAGGCTAGCACGAATGCTTCTTAGGGAGTCAAGAAGAACTCGAACCACCCCCAGTAGGTCCCTGACGCGCTCTGGGGTGTGGGGTCTGTTTGGTTGGGGGATTGCATTCTGGTGGAGAATCTTTTTGTGCATACCGTGAAGTGTCCTCGGAATGGCATCCGAAGGGACACAAACTGTGAGGATACGGTTTACTGCCGCCCCATTGGGGCAGTACCCCGAAAGCATGTCTCCTGCGATCCACGGACCCGATGACACTCACCCTCGGAGAAAACGTGCTCATATCCCTTGACGCGGTTACCGAACATAGGTAGGAGTGAGACTACTCCTCTATAGGAGCACCGGTTTTGTAGTACGAGCATATGCAGTCCACACCTACTGCGTGCTTTTCCGGCTCTTCGGATTTGGGTGGGGTCGAGGGCGTGAAAGGGGGGGGTGAAGGTGATTCATGCTTAGTGTGTGAATAGAAAGCCTGAATCGACCTTCACCGTGGCTGATCCTAGCGTGATTTTGCGTTGTGTGGTGAGTGTGAAAGATGTCCGGGTGCTGGGGTATTTCCGTGATGGCCCGGTCCAGGCCATTGTTATTGAACAATCATTGTCTGGGGTGGTGTGCCCGGCCTGTGGTGGACCAGCCCGGGTCAAAGACCGTCCCCGCGTGATGCTGGTTGATCTGCCGGTCTATGGCAGGCCGATGCGTCTTGTCTGGCGTAAACACCGTTTCACATGCCCGGACTTATCATGTGAACAGATGTCGTGGACAAGCACGGACAGGCGTATTGCTTCTTCTCGTTGCCGGATGACGACTCGGGCTGGGAAATGGGCGACTGAGCAGGTAGGCAAAGGTCGTACTGTCAGCGAGGTCGCACGTGAACTCGGCTGTGATTGGCACACGGTCAATGACACGGTCATGTTCTATGGTTCAGCCCTGTTGGAAGCTGACCGTAAGCGCGTGAACGTCACCGGGGCGGTCGGTCTTGATGAGACGAGTTTCGTGCGGCTGGCCCATCGCCGCACACAGTACGTGACCACGGTCTGTGATGTGGAACATCACCAGATCATTGACATTGTCCCCTCGCGTACCTATGTTGATGTCGCCACATATCTGCACGCCCAACCACAAGCATGGAAAGACCATATCCGTTACGCAACTCTTGATATGAGCCCGACCTATCGGGCCGTCTATACCGTGGTCTTACCCAAAGCAACCCAAATCGCTGACCACTTCCACGTGATCATGCTCGCGAACCGGGCTCTAGACGAGGTACGCCGACGAGTTCAACAAGAAACACTCTCACACCGCGGACGTAAACACGATCCCCTGTACCAAATCCGTAAAACCCTGACTCGAGCGCAAGAAACCCTCAACCAGGACACCAGTGAAAGACTGGCACACCTATTAGCCCTGGGAGACCCGAACGGGGAAGTCGCTATCGCCTACCGGATCAAGGAACAACTACGTGTTTTCTACCGTCTCAACAACAGCGACCAGGCTTACCGCGAACTCGACACACTGATCGACACCTGTCAAGCCAGACCCATGCCACCCGAAATCAAAAGACTTGGACGCACACTCAATCAGTGGAGATCCCAGATCATGGCCTACCACAAAGCACACCTGACAAACTCGATCACCGAGACCATGAACAACCTCATCAAACGCACCAAACGAATCGGCTACGGCTTCACCAACTTCACCAACTACCGCATCCGCGTCCTGCTCTACGCCGGCAAACCCAACTGGAGAATCCTCAACACTATCTACCCCTAAACCCCACCCAAATCCGAAGAGCCACAAAAGATGCAAATGTCTCGCGTCTGTCACACAACAACCCAGACGTGAAGATTGCAAGGGGTATGCCTGGAGCGGGCGACGGGAATCGAACCCGCCTCTGAAGCTTGGGAAGCTTCCATTCTACCGATGAACTACGCCCGCATCGGTCGGAGTGCTCAAGCTTAACAACCCTGAGAGTTGCTCAATGCCTCAGCATCCGAGGACCATCCGATCATAACTGGCCAGCCAGCGATAGTCCAACGGCAGCCCCGACACAAGGACAAACACAAGCACAAATACAGGTGCAAACACGCTCATCCCCGACTTCCGGTTCGGGGGCGTCAAAAGACGACCCCGAACCGGTCCGTCCAAAGCTCACCGTTTGGTAATCAGCCTCGATGAGTCGAGCGATCCAGGATCCGCGCGAGCGAGCGGTTGAGCGAAAGCATGCGCATTCCCCGGGCACCTAGCCCCAGCATTGCGCAGCCGGCGGCTGCGAGCATAACGGCAGTCGATTGAGCACCGGTGGATGCCAGCGGCCGTCGCACGCAAACGATCCGCGTCCCACGCTTGCGCGGGGACAACTAGTGGGTATGAAAACCTCCGATAGCCATTGGCTAACGGGGTTTATGAAACGGGCAAGGTCAAGCGACGCTGGTGGCCTTGCGACGTAGCTTCTTCTGAGCCTTCTCCAAACGTCGGAACTGTGGAGCCCAATACGGATCCTCGGGAATTTCAGCACGCAACCGGTCCATGAGCTCATCAGGCAGAATCACATCACCGTCAATGAGCGGGTAGATCAGACCGACAAAGGCGTCGCCTGGGTCCATGTCATAACCCTGATCACTCATTACCACGTTGTCGTAGGGGTCGGGAACCTGGACAGCGTACACACGCAGATCGTTATAGAGCTTACGATATTCGACCATCTCATCTAGCATGACGTTCACCTCCTACGGTAATCCCGGGTGTACGACTCCGACTTCTCGTGCTCCTGCGTCGTTGTGGCGAATTCGTACAGTCATTGACACACCGTCAATCGTAGCCGGGAAGGAGCCAACGGACTCCCCGTATGGCATTGGTGATGTCACGTTATGTCCACGACTCATGAAATTCGTTTCGTGACCTGGCGTCCGAATCATCCCCGCTCACGCGGGGTCAAGACTCACATCTCCAGCCCACACGTACACTATCGAACGTGACTCCCCGACCCGTCATCGCCGCAGCCATCGTTGACAGCCTCGCCGCACCCACTCATCTTCTGTGTGCCGCCCGCGCATACCCCGAGGAACTCCGCGGAAAATACGAACTACCCGGCGGCAAGATTGAAGACGGCGAAACCCCCGAAAATGCGCTGCGTCGCGAAATCCGCGAAGAACTCTCTATTGACCTCACTCTCGGTGATGAGGTGCTCACCAACAGCGGCGAATGGTGGCCGCTCATGAATGGTCGCCTCATGGGTGTGCGACTTGCCGAGATCGCGTTCACCACATCGGCCCCTCATCCGCATCGCGATTCCGTCATCAAATCCCACGGTCCTCGTACAGCGCACGAGAAAACTCTCCCCACTCACCACGTTCACTCACCCTCTCCATCCGACCCACGATCCCCGTCACACGCCCTCGCCGGACACCAGGTTCCGCGCCTGGGTGACTCACACATTGAACTGCGCTGGGTTCCCCTCGAATCCGCCGATACTCTCAATTGGATCGATGCGGATTTCGATATTATTCGACAGATTCAGGAAATCTGCCGCGCTCGTCCTCGTCAATAAAAAGATCTGTGAAGGCGATTTTTCGGCGGAATCTCAACCCATTGGTAAAAACCCACCCGTTCCTCACGCCCTCTTTTTCACGACATCGGAACCAGATCTGTCACAATGACGCTATGCCGAAAATCATTGGAGATAACCTCGCCGACCATCGACAGATGACGCGCCGACTACTTTTCGATGCGCTGGGTGACTTGCTCGCAACGACGCCGTTCGATGCCATCACCATGTCACAGATCGCGAACCTTGCCGGAGTTGGCCGCACCTCCGTGTATAACCACTTCCCCGACAAAGAAATCCTCCTGCTGGCCTACATGCGCGAAGTCACCGCCGAATTCACCGAGATGCTCACCGAAGCACTCGACAATGAACCCGACGCCCTCGAGCAGATGCGTCTCTACCTTCGTGCCTACCTGGAACTCACCGCGAAATACCACGTGACCTCGGGAATGAATCTCCACCGCGAGATCTCCGCCGAGAATGCCAGTCACCTCGCCGATCACGCATCAATCGTTGGGCGTGTCCTCCTGGACATCCTGACCAAACTCATCGTCAACGGCCTCATTCCCCGGCAAAACCCACACACGCTGGTCACGCTCATTCACTCAACCCTGTCCGGCCAACGCCTCCCCATAGAGCCGCGGGCCCGAGATGAACATATCGCCAACGTCCAGGCGTTCATCCTCCGAGGCATCGGAGTCGCACCCGAACTCGTCACCCCTGCCTCCCCCGGTGACACAGACGAGCCGGTGGCCTCCGATGACACCGGTTCACCTTCGGCGTTCCTGCGCTGCCCAGTACACGCCTGAGCTCGGCCTTTCGCTCTGGTGACACAGACTCGGCGGACAACACCCTGACAGAGAATCTGCGGCGGTAGTGTGCTGTCGACGCCGGACCCGTTTCGATGCGGAAGGGATGTCGACCACAAGCACGCCCACCCATCGCGTGTACCCATCGCGTGTAGCCAGCCACATTTCGGCGAACACGCATCATTGGCGGAATAGACGCTGATCCGGCATCGTTGAGGGGAGTAACACGGCGTCGCTGACCATATGACTCATATGGGAAGCGCGCCCACGGTGGTGACGTCCACACCTCGCGGACATCACCATCACGAGCTGTCACCCTCAACGCGGGTGACGCACCCACACATGTTCACGCTGGAAATCCGGCCAACTGAAAGAGAGACCCCATGTCAACGATCGAGCTGACAAAGGACAATTTCGAAAAGACCGTCGCAGACAACCCGATCGTCCTCGTTGACTTCTGGGCCTCATGGTGCGGTCCATGCCGTCAATTCGGTCCAATTTTTGAGGAATCCTCAAACACTCACGACGACATCGTCTTCGGCAAGATCGACACCGACGCCGAACAGGAACTCGCAATGGCTGCGCAGATCTCATCGATCCCGACTCTCATGGCTTTCCGTGACGGCATCGCTGTGTTCCGCCAGTCCGGAGCACTGCCATCAGCTGCCCTTGAGGATCTCATCGGTCAGATCAAGAACCTCGACATGGATGATGTACGCAAGCAGATCGCCGAGCACGACGCTGCGCAAAGCTGAGTTCTCATACCACTTCGCGGGCCGCTGAGGTGCGATACCTCAGCGGCCCTTTGTCCTCTCTGAGATGTCCCGACATCTCCATAGGGATCTTTACGTCACAGTGAAATCTTTCAGTGTGACGTTTTGGCGCAAAACGACGATATTTCGGCAGATTTTGGTCGTTAACGTCACAGCGAATTCTTTCAGTGTGACGTTTTTGTCCGGGGAGGGGGGCTAGCGGTTCATGCGGGTGCGAGCGCATTCACCCCCGGGGGGCTAGCGATTCATGCGGGTACCAGCACATCAGACACTCGCGAATCCCCGCACGCACTCGCCGGGCAGCGGGTTACCAAATGACCCGAGGTCGCCAAAACCTCACGATCTACGCGCCGAGCAGCTCCTGGGCAACGACCTCGGCAACCTGGATCGCATTCAGAGCCGCACCCTTACGCAGGTTGTCGCCCGACACAACCAAAACGAGGCCACGCTGTCCTTCGACACCCTGATCCTGACGGATGCGGCCCACAAGAACCTCATCGCGACCGGCAGCTTCCAAAGGCGTCGGCACATCAACAACGCGGACGCCCGAAGCAGCGGCAAGCACCTCGCGTGCCTTTTCCGGCGTGATATCACCGGTGAACTCAGCGTGAATGGTCAAGGTGTGCCCGGTAAAAACGGGGACTCGCACGCATGTGCCGGACACGCGAAGGTCGGGGATGTGGAGAATCCGACGCGATTCGTTGCGCAGCTTCTGTTCCTCATCGGTTTCCAACGAACCGTCATCAACGATTGAGCCTGCAAGGGGAACAACGTCAAAAGCAATCGGAGCAACGTAGACCTGCGGCTCAGGAAGGGTGACGGCACGTCCGTCAAGGGCAAGACCCGTAAGTTCCTGAGAAAGACCTGCCTGCGTCTGAGTCACCAGTTCCTGAACGCCCGCGATTCCCGATCCGGAGACCGCCTGGTAAGAGGACACCACAAGTCGCTCAAGCCCACCGGCGACCTCGACAAGCGGCTTCAGCACCGGCATGGCAGCCATCGTCGTGCAATTCGGGTTCGCAATGATGCCTTTGGGGCGGTTCGCGACGTCTTCGGGATTGACCTCGGAGACCACAAGCGGCACGTCCGGATCCTTGCGCCACGCCGATGAATTGTCAACAACAACGGATCCAGCGGCAGCGAACTTCGGCGCATATTCGCGCGAGGCCGTGGCCCCGGCAGAGAACACCGCGATGTCGATTCCGGAGTAGTCGGCGGTAGCAACATCTTCAACAGTGATGTCGCGTCCCTTCCATTCAAGCGTCGTTCCTGCTGACCGTGCCGATGAGAAGAAACGAATGGTCTTCACAGGGAAGTCACGCTGGTCAAGAAGAGTTCGCATGACGCGCCCGACCTGTCCGGTCGCTCCAACAACTGCAACGTTAAGTCCGCTCATAATGGTTTTCCTTGCGTCAGTGGTGAGTGAGAGATCTGATGACACCGTCGGCCAGGGCATCATGTCCAGGGCCGCCGCGTGGTGTCAGGGGCGTTAGCGGCCAGTACCACCGTAAACAACGGCCTCAGATTCCGTGGAATCCAGACCAAAAGCGGTGTGAACGGCCTGAACAGCCCGATCAAGGTCGTCAAGTTTCGTCACAACGGAAATCCTGATTTCCGAGGTCGAAATGAGATCAATGTTGATCCCCGCATCGGACAGAGCCGAGAAGAGCTTCGCCGACACACCGGGGTTCGTGCGCATTCCCGCCCCAACGAGGGAGAGTTTGCCGATGTTCGGGTTATAGCGCAGATCCTGAAAATTCAATTCGTCGCGCGCAGCCTCAAGGGCAGCAAGGGTCTTCTTCGCATCGCCCTCGGGAAGCGTGAAAGTGATATTTGCACGGGTCGGATCGGCGGTCGGGATGTTCTGAACAATCATGTCGATGTTCGCCCCGATCTCAGCGCAGATCGAGAACACGCGCGCAGCTTTACCGGGGGAGTTCGGAATGCCGGTGACCGTGATCTTGTCTTGTGAACGGTCGTGAGCGATACCGGAAATAATCGGTTCTTCCATAGTGTCCTCCTGGTTGTGGGCAAGTGCGGCGCTGGGAACCATTCCCTCAAGCTCCGGATGTGCAGGCGCGTCAGAAATCCATGTTCCATTGTTTTCCGAGAACGATGAACGCACATGCAGAGGAACGCCGTAACGACGAGCGAATTCAACGGCGCGCAAGTGCAGAATTTTTGCTCCATGCGCCGCCATTTCAAGGGTCTCCTCCTGCGTGATCGTCCGCAGCCTATGGGCCTTAGGAACGATCCGCGGATCCGCTGAGAAGAGCCCGTCAACATCCGTGTAGATCTCGCACACATCCGCGTGGAGTGCCGCAGCCAGGGCAACGGCGGTTGTGTCTGATCCTCCACGTCCAAGCGTTGTCACGTCCTCGTCTTTCGAGACCCCCTGAAAGCCCGCAACGATCGCGACTTGACCTCCGCGGATCGACCGCGCAACGCGTTCGGGAACCATGCCAACAATTTGGGCACGCCCGAAGTGTGAATCTGTACGAATACCGGCCTGCGCACCGGTGTACGCCTGAGCGGGAACTCCGAGTTCATTCACAGCCATCGACAGCAGTGCCATCGAGATGCGCTCACCGGCCGACAGGAGAATATCCATTTCACGTTCCGGAGCATTGCTCGTGATTTCAGCGGCTGTGTCCAGCAGGTCATCGGTGGTATCCCCCATCGCGGAAACCACAACAACAACCTGATGTCCCGCGTCGTGGGTTTCGACGACGCGTTGGGCAACTCGCTTCATGGCCGCGGCATCGGCCACGGAGGAGCCACCATACTTCTGAACGATGAGCGCCACTTCGTTCCCTGCCTAACTTCGTTCCCTACTGTGTTCGTACATTCGATGAAGGTTGTACGAAACCGACATCCATCCTAGGTATGCCAGCACGCCGGGTGGAATACGACCGCAATACGGAACACGGCGCGGGAAGGTGCGCACGCTTGTTCGCCCAGCTCATCCGAAGATGGAACGTTCACCACCCCTGTAGCAAAGGTGCGCAAGTATTCATAGAGTGGACGTAACGGAGAACACCCATCAGTGTTCCCCACGACCGGTGGGCCGCGTCAAGCGCCAGCGGTGTCGGACGTGTTGGCGTACGACACCCCATGCGTCAGACCGACAACGTGAGGCAAGGAGTTCACCATGACAACCACGATTTATGGAACACCCGTTGTTCAGGGAGCGGCCTTCGCGCCTGCTCTGTGGGTGCGCCGCCCCGAACTTCCCGCCGAAACCGCACCCGCACTTGCACTGGAAGCCCGCGAACCCGAGGTCTCCCGATTCCTTGAATGTGCAAACACTGTCGCTGACAACCTGCTCAACCGTGCGTCACACACAAACGGCCAAGCCGCCGAAGTCCTGACGATGACCGCATCAATGGCAACGGACCGCGCGTGGACAAAGGACGTCTCCACTCGCATTCGCAAAGGCATTCCCGCCGTTCAGGCCGTCATGGCCGCAACCGCCCGATTCGTTGTCATGTTCGAGACAGCCGGGGGCGTCATGGCCGAACGCACAACCGACCTCAAAGATGTGCGCGACCGCGTCATCGCTCACCTGCAAGGAACTCCCGAACCCGGAATTCCCAACGCCACAGAACCCTTCATCCTGTGTGCCGACGACCTCTCCCCCGCAGATACCGCCGAACTTGATCCCCACCTGTGTCAGGCAATCATCACGCAGCTTGGCGGACCAACATCACACACGTCAATCATTTCGCGTCAGCTGGGGATTCCCTGCATTGTTGCCGTGCGTCGTCTCGGTGAAATTGCCGAAGGCTCCTTCGTCCTCGTCGATGGGAAAGACGGCTCAATCACCGCCGATATCGACCACGACGCCGCCCGAGCTCGAGTAGCCGAAGACCGCGAGCGCGCCGAAAAGGTCGCACGATGGACAGGACCGGCAACAACCTCAGATGGTGTGCGCGTCCAGCTTCTGGCGAACGTCCAGGACGCTCCAACCTCGATCAACGCCGCGCACAGTGGGCTCGCCGAAGGTGTCGGTTTGCTCCGCACCGAACTTGCTTTTCTCAACGCCGCGATTGAGCCGAGCGTCGATGAGCAGACGGTGAGTTACGCCAACGCCATTGAACCGTGGAAAGGCTCCAAGGTTGTCTTCCGCACACTCGACGCAGGATCGGATAAGCCCGTGGCCTACGCGACCTTGCCCGAGGAACCGAATCCCGCTTTGGGTGTTCGGGGAATCCGCACGACCGGGCCCCACCCGAATGTTCTCCAGAATCAGCTTGACGCCATCAGTATTGCTGCGATGGCTCATCCTCAGACCGAGGTATGGATCATGGCGCCGATGGTGTCGACGATCCCCGAGGCTCGGTGGTTTGTCAGCCTGGTGCGTCAGCGCTGCGAAGAGTTCGGTGTCAATCTCAAAGCCGGAATCATGATCGAAGTTCCCGCAGCAGCTATCCTCATCGATCAGTTCGTGGACATCGTTGACTTTGTGTCGCTGGGAACGAATGACCTCACGCAGTACACGATGGCCTCGGATCGGCTTTCTCCAGATCTTGCCGAGTACGCCGATCCCTGGCAGCCGGCACCTTTGGCCCTCATTCGTCGAGTTGCCGAGGCCGGGGTTCGCCTGGGTAAGCCCGTTGGGGTATGTGGCGAGGCCGCCGCCGATCCGATGCTGGCGTGTGTGCTTGTCGGAATGGGTGTGACCTCGCTGTCGATGGCGTCAGGGGCGATTGCCGGTGTGGGCGCACAGATTGCTGAGGTGTCTGCGGATCAGTGTCGTGCCGCTGCGGATGCGGTTGTTGGGGCGGTAGATCCGGGCGAAGCGCGTCATCGTGCGCGTCTTGCCCTGGGACTGTGAGTGGGACTGTGAGGGTTTGACGGCTACGGCAGCGCTGTTCTCGAGGACGACGCCCCCACTCATCTGATCCGTCTCATAATGTGAGCGAAAAACGTCCATTTGATGTTCACGAAGTGGTCACCGTCTGTCCGCACACGATCGACCGGGCTAGCGTCACGGGAAGAAACAGACATCCATAGGTGGAGGACTCCCGTGAAACGCTTACCATTCATTGCGGCGATTGCTGCTGGCGTCGCATCGTCACTCATCCTTGCCGGCTGCTCAGGTTCAGGCTCGGCTTCCTCGCAAGCCGGAGAATCCGGGGCTTCCGCACACTCCAAGTCCGCCGAATACACCATCGGTATCAGCCAGATCACCACGCATACCGCGCTTGACGCTGCCCGCGAAGGATTCAAGAAAGCCTTTGAGGAGGCCGGAATCTCCGTGAAGTTCACGGAAGAAAACGCCCAGGGCGACCAGGCAACCGCAACGTCGATCGCCTCGAAGTTTGCCGAGGACGACCTCGACCTCGTCCTCGCCATCGCCACTCCCACCGCGCAGGCCATGTCCCAGGCGATCTCCGATACCCCGATCCTCTTCACCGCCGTGACCGACCCCGTGTCCGCGCAACTCGTTGACTCACTCGACGCTCCCGGAGCCAATATCACGGGAACAACCGACATGAACCCCGTTGCCGACCAGATCGAACTGGTGAAGAAGTTTGCCCCCGATGCCGCATCTGTCGGCATCATCTACTCCTCAGGCGAAGTCAACTCCGAAGTCCAAGTAGATCTCGCGAAGAAAGCTGCGAAGGAAAACGGCCTGACCGTCGTTGAAACAACGGTAACGAACTCCGCTGAAGTCCAGCAGGCCGCCGAGGACCTGGCGAAGAAGGTCGACGCGATCTACGTCCCCACCGACAACACCGTCGTTTCCGCCCTCGCCTCCGTTGTCCAAGCAACAGAAACCGCGAAGATCCCATTGATTTCAGGCGAAGCTGAGTCCGTGAAAGACGGAGCACTTGCCACCTACGGAATCGACTACTTCACCCTGGGTCGACAGACAGGGGAAATGGCGATCAGGATCCTCACCAAGGGCGCCGATCCGGCCTCCACTCCCGTCGAGGCACAGGAAAAGACTGAATTGACGATCAACGAAACAACCGCGCAAGCCATCGGTCTGACAATCCCAGAGGATCTGAAGGCAGCGGCAACTCTCGTCCACTAAGGCAACTACCGCTTCGCTTCCTCTTAGGCCCAACCCCGGAATAACGCGAAGCGAACAGACTGAGGTGCGGCGTCGTCCTCGTCAATAGGAGCGACGAGGGCGACGCCGCCAGAACATACGCCCAACTCACCCCACCTGACACCGAAGTACCCGACACCACGACATACTCACCTCACCGATAAAGGACTCACCGTGCTCACTGCTCTTGATCTTGGATTGATCTACGGCCTGATGGCGCTAGGGGTCTATCTGACGTTCCGAGTGCTCGACATCGCCGACTTAACGGTCGATTCGTCGTTCACCACGGGCGCCGCAATCGCAGCCGTCATGATCACGGCTGGGCAGAACCCGTTCCTGGCAACATTCTGCGGATTCCTCGGCGGATGCATCGCAGGGACAATCACCGGGGTGCTTCACGTCAACGCGGGAATCCACCCGCTTCTGGCTGGGATTCTCACGCAGATCGGCCTCTACTCCATCAACTTAAGAATCCTCGGCAAAGCAAACGTCCCTCTGCTGCGCGGAGTAGACACCACACTGTCGGGGCTTCGCGCCAATGGACTCCTGGGCTCGTGGGTGTCGATCCTCATTTTTTCCGTGCTCCTCGCGGTCGTCACAACATGCTTCAACTGGTTCCTCTCCACGCAGATCGGACTGGGAATGCGCGCCACCGGCGACAACGAAGGCATGGCTCGCGCCCAAGGCGTAGGAACCGGGACGATGAAAGTTTTCGGGCTCGCACTGTCCAACGGCCTCGTCGCACTGTCGGGAGCGCTCGTGGCCCAATATCAGGGATTCGCAGACATCTCGATGGGAATCGGACTCATCGTCGCGGGCCTGGCATCCGTCATCATCGGAACAGCCCTCATCGGGTCTCGCGGAGTTTGGGTGACCTCGCTCTTCGTTGTCCTCGGTTCCATCATTTACCGAGTGATCATTCAGCTGGCTCTCGGCATCGAATTCCTTGAAGCCAACGACATGAAACTCATCAGCGCGATCATTGTGTTCCTCGCGCTCATGCTCCCTCGCTTCGGATTCCTCGCAAAGATCCGCGAGCGCCGCCGGGCACGCACTCTGCCTCCCGAGCCCGACATCACCCACACTCCCGAGGAACGCGACAACGACAAGGTGGTGCTGTGATGCTCGACATCGAAGCGGTAACTAAGACCTTCTTCCAAGGCACCGTCAACGAACGCGTCGCATTGGCGAACGTGTCGCTTCACCTAGACCCCGGTGACTTCGTGACAATCATCGGGTCCAATGGTGCCGGCAAGTCCACTCTGCTTAACGTTGTGTCTGGTCGTTACGAGGCAAACCTCGGGCGCATCACCATCGACGGAGTTGACACGACGCACATGCCTGACTACACAACGGCACGCTACGTGTCCCGAGTGTTCCAAGATCCGATGGCTGGAACTGCTCCGCACCTGACAATCGAAGAAAATCTTGCTCTGGCATGGTCACGAGGACGACGCCGCTCCCTTGGGTTCGCGCTCACTCACAAGCGGCGTGAACATTTTCGCAAGGTCCTCGCCCCGCTTGAACAGGGGTTGGAGAATCGACTGACAGCGAAGGTCGGACTGCTTTCAGGTGGTCAGCGTCAGGCATTATCCCTGACGATGGCAACGTTCTCCGACCCGAAGGTTCTTCTGCTGGATGAACACACCGCTGCGCTTGACCCCGCACGTGCTGCACTTATTACCCGGCTCACTGAGCAGGCCGTGGAACGCCAACATCTGACGACCCTCATGGTCACGCACAACATGGAACAGGCACTGAGCATGGGCAATCGCCTGATCATGATGCACGAAGGCCGCATCATGTTTGAGCTGGCCGGCGAGGATAAGAAGAACGCGACCGTTGACTCACTGCTCGCCGAGTTCGACCACCTGCGCGGTAAATCCACAGCGGGGCTGTCCGACCGAGTGTTACTGGGGTAAAGCCGAGGTATTTGCAGGGGTCTTGCGGGGTTCGGGAGTCTTGCTGGGTTCTGGACTCTGTCGGCGCCTGCGTTTGGGGGAGCCCAGTATCAGGTTGAGCCGGACAAGAACCCGGACTCTTGCCCACGCCTAGGTCTGGGCGCATTCGAGGGCCGCGCCGAACTACAGCGACCTACGCCCCTCAAGCGCACGTCCAAGCGTCACCGAGTCCGCATACTCCAGGTCTCCACCCATCGGTAGCCCCATCGCAAGCCGAGACGTTGCAACCCCGATCGTCTGAAGCGTTCGCGCAAGGTAGGCGGCTGTTGCTTCTCCTTCAACATTCGGGTTCGTTGCGAGAATCACCTCGGTGACGTCTCCATCGTGGAGGCGACCAAGGAGCTGCCCAATGCGGAGCTGTTCGGGACCGATCCCATGAATGGGATCGATAACACCTCCGAGCACGTGATAGCGTCCCCGGAACACGCGTGCTGCCTCAATCGCCTGAATGTCCTTGGGTTCCTGGACAACACAGATCACCGATGGATCACGCCGCACATCCCGGCAAATTGAGCACTGATCTTCCTCGGTGAGGTTCCCACAGATTTCACAGTGGTGAACACGGGATCGCACGGCTCCGATAGCCTCGACCAAGCGGGAGACATCCTCAGGATCTGAATCAAGCACAAATAGTGCCATGCGTTGCGCTGATTTCGGGCCGATCCCAGGCAACCGACCGAACTCATCAATGAGGTTTTGGAGTGCACCCTCGTACATGCCTTAATTCTTTCCCTCGTCGTACACTTCCTCGACCACTTTGCCTCCGAGGATATCGAGCACCGCCGACAATCCGAAATTCGTTGACGTTTCCAGGTCTTCGTCGTCAAATGATGCGGTGTCGTCGTCAATGACCTGTGTTTCTTGTGTTTCTTGCGGTGCGTGCTGCGTCCTCTCGCGCATCTGCGCCTGAACTTCCGCGATGACGGCACGCCGGTCGGGAGTGGGTTGTTCCTCAGGGGCGCCCTGTTGTTCCGGCGCGGATTGGTGCTCTGACGTCAGCTGGTGTTCCGGAGCAGGCGGTTGTTCGGATTCTGCGCGCCCGTGAGGAGACGTGTGCTGGTTCGACACCGCGGGAGAGTCTGCTTCGTCGAAAACAACCCGCCCCTCGCCGCCGGGGATCGCAACCGCTTCCTCCCAGCTGCTCATCGCCTGTCTGGCCACGTCAGGTTCCGGTGCATATCTCATTGACGAGGACGAGGCCGGCTTCTTTTCACCCCGCGTATCCCTGGGCGTTTCGCCGGGTTCGGGGTAGTGGAAGGGTTCCGATGGGTCCTGCGAAGACTCAGCGGCTTGAGGCTCAGCGGGTAGAGATTCAACCGTGGTCGATGCAGCGGACACATCCTGAACTGGCGAAGAATACGACGCGTCGTCCTCGTCCCCCGAAGACTCCTTCGATGTGGCAGAGGGGATCGAAGTGGCAGACGCGCTCACGGAATCGGTTGCCACATGATCCGCTGCCACCTGATCTGTGTTGGCAGGCAGTTCATCTCGGGCCGAAACCTGGGCTGTATCGTGGGCCGTCAATTCCTCGGATACATCAGCATTCGCCCGCTGGAACTGTTCGTGCGGCTCGGATTCCTCAGAGTGTGCCTCCGCTGAGGCTTTCTCAAAAGGGGGCGGCTCCGAGACCCATCCCTGGTCGTCGGTGCGCGGGCCGGTGTGGAACTCGTGGCGAGGACCCGTCTTAGTCTGATCACGGGATGCGTCCGCTGTGGGAGCCGAAACCGCGGGGCCACCCGCAGCCTGTCCAACCTGGGCCGTCACCGACACGTTCAGGCCAAGGACATCCTGAATTGCGCGTTCAACGTCTTGGAAGCGACCTCGGCTCATGAACTGAGCAACAAAACCCTGACTGGGGAAGAGGATCACAACGGTTGATCCGTCAACTGCTCCGAGCTGTCCGTTACCGCTGACCTGCGTCCATGTCACACGGTTCATTGAACTCAGGCGTTCAACGACTTCGCCCCAACGATTGCGCAGCATGTCGGCGTCGCGGCCCGTGCCAGGCGTATGCCCGGCCTCGGTCTGAGAGTCTGGGGGTATTGGCCGACCTTGGCCAGTATTGGCTTCCCGCTGACTGTCCGGATGAGTGGACTGAGTGCCCGGCTGCTCCGGCTGCGGGCGCGCCGGAGTATTCTCTGCTGCCACCGACTGCGGACTCGACGCGGACGAATTCTGGATCCGCCCAGATGCGGGCTGGCTGGGTTGAGCATCGTCATGCCCATCCTGGGACCCGGGGGTTCGCGGTTGCACATCAGCCCACGCATTCGCCTCAGCAGGGGCGGACTGAACGGGCTGACGCGGCTGTTCACGTCGATTATCGGAGGGTGCCTCACCCTGGTGTGACGCGGAATTCTCACGATTGCGCAAAGCTGAATCAGCAGGTTCGGGCCCACGTGTCGGCGTGGACGCGGGTGTAAAATTCTGCGGCTGAGCGGGTGCAGGTGCCGGCGTTGACATTCCTTCCGCTACGGGCGCGCTTGACACCGTCTGAGCAGGTGCGACCTCGGATACTGCCGATTGCGGACTCGACGCAGGCCGATTCTGCCCCTGGGACTGCTGATATGCCGCAAGCGCTTCGAGACCTCGCGGACCGCGGCCCCCACTCTGGCCTCCCCCGGCGAAACGAGCCTGATCACGCTCGTTGGGGGCACCGCCACCGTGAATACCAACACCACCGGGCACACCACCCTGAGCAACACCCTGGGCATTCACGTGACCGACCTGCGCCCCGCCAAGGGGAACAAGGATTCGACCGATGAGTAGTTCAAGTTGCAGCCTGGGCGAGGTTGCTCCGGCCATTGTCCGCAGAGCCTCGTCCGTCAAGTCCGCGGCCCTCGACAGCGCACGACTTCCCCAATTCTTCGCCTGACGCTGCATACGCTCGAACTGATCAACGGGAACACCGCTGAGCACGTCTGCTGCACCGTCACCTGCAACGGAGACGATGAGTAGGTCACGTAAGCGCTGAAGGAAGTCCTCCGCAAAACGTCGGGGTTCGTGACCGGAATCCACCATGCGTTCAACGACGCGGAAGGCAGCGGCTCCGTCTCCGCCGGCGAGGGCGTCAACCGTTTCATCCAGTAGCTCGGTGTCCGTGTATCCAAGCAGTGCGATCGCTGTGTGGTAAGTCAGGTGTCCGTCGGATACGCCTGCCATCAGCTGGTCGAGGACGGACAACGTGTCACGTACTGAACCTCCGCCCGCACGCATCACCAGGTTAATCACACCCTGATCAACGGCAATCTGCTCTTTTTCGCACAGCTCCTGGAGGTAGGGAGCCAAAACGTCCGGCGGAACCAAACGGAACGGATAGTGGTGTGTCCGCGAGCGAATGGTTCCGATGACCCGGTCAGGTTCCGTTGTTGCGAAGACGAATTTCACGTGCTCTGGCGGTTCCTCAACGATTTTCAGCAGAGCATTGAAGCCCTGGTTCGTCACCATGTGCGCTTCGTCGATGATGAAAATTTTGTAGCGGTCACGAATCGGAGCGAAGGCCGCGCGCTCACGTAATTCGCGGGCATCGTCAACACCGCCGTGCGAGGCCGCGTCGATCTCGACAACATCCAGGGATCCAGGACCCCCGTTCGCCAACTCAACGCACGACTCGCACGTGCCGCACGGAGTATCCGTTGGTCCTTGAGCGCAGTTGAGACAACGGGCAAGGATGCGCGCCGACGTTGTCTTTCCACAACCACGCGGCCCTGAAAATAGGTACGCGTGAGTTACCCGGTTCGCGCTCAAGGCCGCGCGTAACGGTTGGGTGACGTGGTCTTGCCCGATCACCTGGTCGAAGGTGTCGGGGCGGTATCTGCGGTACAGGGCTGTGCTCACGATCCAACCCTACGTGCCTCCACTGGCATTTGTGGCACCGATCCGGAACTCTGTGGGTCTTTCGACTGGAGATTCCAGGCAAAGAGAGGTGAGTGGACGTCCTCATCGACAAAAACATATATCCTGACGTGTTACCCACCGCTTGAAGGAACGCCATGCCGAAGCCGCTTACCCAGCATCCACATCTTGTTCTTGGTGCCCGCATCCAGGGAATCCTCCCGAACGAAATCGCGGAAATCCTCGCTGTCAATTCCTTGGCGGAAGATGTTGTTGAGGTGACACTCAAGGACTCCACAGGGACCCCCACAACGCGAATTTTCAACCGAGACGACATCGATAACTTCAGCCTGGCACCACCGACTATAGACCACCCAGAGTTCGATGCCGATGCCGATGATTTCCGTCTCGCCGCGGAAGCTCTACGGATCAAATACGCAGCGCTATACGATCCAATGATCGCGATCAATAGCTCCCACATTGATCCCCTTCCGCATCAGATCCGTGCGGTCTATGAGGAGCTTCTTCCGCGGGTACCACTCCGTTTTCTTTTGGCAGATGATCCGGGTGCAGGTAAGACCGTGATGGCCGGTCTCTACATTAAAGAACTCATTCTTCGGGGCGATTGCGAGCGGGTGATTATTGTCGCCCCCGGAGGGCTCGTTGAACAGTGGCGCGAAGAATTGTTGGAGAAGTTCGATCTGCGTTTCGAGGTTTTTGGCCGCGAAATGCTCTCGGATTCACTGGACATGAACCCTTTCGAGCAACATCCCCGCCTAATCATCCGGATGGACCAGGTTGCCCGAAATTTTGACCTCATGGAACTTCTCGGTGCCGTTGAATGGGATGTCGCGGTCATCGACGAGGCTCACCGAATGACCGCTCATCATTCAACTCTTTTCTCTGGCATCCAGGAGACGAAGCGTTTCACTCTAGGGCGGCTGTTATCCGAATCCGCACGAAATTTCCTTCTCATGACGGCAACACCTCATTCGGGTAAGGAGGAGGATTTTCAGGTCTTCATGTCGTTACTTGATCACGACCGCTTTGAAGGCCAGTACCGCGAGCTTGATCACTCACGCAACACAAACGGTCTGATACGCCGGATGGTCAAGGAAGATCTGCTGACGTTTGAGGGTAAACCCTTGTTCCCCATGCGTAAGGCGTACACGATGCACTTTACCTTGAGTGACAACGAGCGTGACCTGTATGAACAAGTAACGAATTATGTCCGTAAAGAAATGGGACGCGCCGATCGAATCTCCCGCAATGGCGACAAGAAACGCGGGAATACTGTCGGTTTCGCGTTGACGGTTCTCCAGCGTCGTCTTGCCTCAAGCCCCGAAGCAATCCTGCGATCCTTGGAGCGTCGCCGCGATCGTCTCAGCCGTCGACTGTCCGAATTCCACACCATAGCTTCCGACATGGTGACATTGTCCGGCGATCCCTTCAGTAAACCTCATCGTTTTTCTTCGGGGGACGAGGACGAACCCGGCAATTGGGATCATCTCTTTGACCTGGTTGATTTTGACGAGCTGACAGATGAGGAACGTTCATCTCACGAAGAACGTATTGAAGATGTCGTTGATTCGGCAACGGCAGCTCAGACAATTCCAGAGTTGCAGGCGGAAATTTCCATCTTAGATGACCTCATTGACAACGCCCGCAGAGTTCGTTCTAGCGGAGAAGACACGAAGTGGGTGCAGCTTCGCGAGATTTTCGACCAGCGCATTCTCAGTCAGCGTGACGGCGAGCCCCGTAAGATCATCGTGTTCACTGAGCATCGCGACACGCTGGAATACCTCCGCGAGAAGATCTCAACATGGTTAGGCCACCCGGAGGCCGTGTTGACGATCCACGGAGGCACAAGCCGCACGGAACGCAAAGCTGTCCGTGAGGCGTTCACTCATGATCCGCGCACGGTCGTTCTTTTGGCAACGGATGCTGCGGGCGAAGGACTGAACCTTCAGCGCGCACACCTCATGGTCAATTACGACCTGCCGTGGAATCCCAACAGGATTGAGCAGCGTTTTGGACGGATCCACCGCATCGGTCAACGCGAGGTCTGTCATCTCTGGAATCTGCTTGCGGACGACACTCGCGAGAGCGATGTGTTTGGTCGACTCTTGACGAAGATCGACACTCAAGAAAAGGCGTTTCGAGGAAAGTTATTCAATGTCTTGGGCGAGCAAGGAGCGTTTCGTGATCACTCGCTTCGGGATTTGCTGGTGGAAGCGATCCGTTTTGGTGATGATCCACAGGTGAGGGACCGCTTATTTGAGGTCATTGATTCCAGCGTGAGCGAGGGATTGGACGAGCTAGTTTCTCAGCGTGCTCTACACCCGGAGCTTTTCAGTTCGTTGAATCTTGAGCAGGTTCGTGCCCGCATGGAGCGCGCCCGCGAACGCCGTCTACAACCAGGCTATATCGAGGCTTTCTTCCGCCAGGCCTTCGCACGTTTAGGTGGGCAGATTCGTTCTCGCGAGAGCGGCCGTTTTGAGCTGACTCGTGTTCCGCGTCGCCTTATACAGGCAGGTTTCCGTCTCAATCGCTTGTCGCCAATTCCGGAACGCTACGAGCGGGTGACTTTTGTTCCACATCGCGTACGCGTTGACGGCCTACCCGATGCCTCACTCATTGCTCCAGGGCATCCGTTGTTGTCTGCGCTGATTGATGTCACGATTGAGGATCTGGGGAAGACACTGCGGCGAGGCACGGTCCTGGTGGATCGTCGGCCAGCTCCCATTGATTCACCAGCATTGCTCTTTGCATTGGAGCAGTCCATTATGACGTCACAGGGTCTGACAGCGTCACGTCACTTCGACTTTGCATTTCTCTCCCATTCGGGGAACATTTCTGTGTCGCATGTTCCCCCCTATCTTGAGTTTGATCGTATTGACGAGGACGAGGCTCACCTTCTTCCTCGAGTAGTTGATTCAGAATGGCTGAGCAAAGACCATGAGAAAGACCTTCGCGGATGGGCGTATTCCGTCGGAGCACTCCCTCGTAAGCGTGAGCTGGAAGAGACACGTTCGGCAGAGTTGGATCGCACGAAGGCGGAGGTTCGTCGTCGTTTGGAAGCAGAGATCAACTTTTGGAGCTTGGAGAGCCTGCGTCTGACTGACGCGGTTCATCAGGGGAAAGTGGATCCTCACGAGGTCAAGCGTGCGAACGACCGAGCGAAGTGTTTGGAGAAGCGTTTGGAGCATCGCATGCTACAGCTGGATGCGGACCGGACGTTGTCTATCCTTCCTGCGGTCATCCGAGGCGTGGCATTGGTCATTCCAGCATCGATGCTCACCAATTCTGCCAATGGTTCCCCCAACCACAGCCCGCTGTTTGGAGTGTCTGCTGAAGCTCGTCGCCAGGTTGAACGGAGGGCGGTCGACGCAGTTCTTGCAACGGAACGCACGCTGGGCCGTGTACCAGAAGAAATGCCTGCGAATAATCCGGGGTTCGATGTTCGCTCAGTCGACTCTCAGGGTCGGGTGTTCTTCATTGAAGTTAAGGGACGGATCGAGGGGGCACCGACGTTTACAGTGACGGCAAATGAGGTGCTATTTGCTCAGACTCAGGGGATTCGTCACCGTTTGGCTCTCGTTGAGGTTTCACGATCAGGCTCCGATTCGGATCGGGTGCACTACGTGGCAGACGCTTTTGCTCGCGTCGATGTTTCGCAGTCAACGCGCTCCTTCAATGAACTGTGGGACGACTACTGGAACCGGGGTGCAGATCCACGCGAACATTCTTCAATACAGAAGATGAGAGATAGGTTCATGAGAGAGGAGATGCGCAGAATCGACCGTTGAACACCTGCCTGCCTGCGGACGGCGGGTAGGGTGAGTCAAAACTTTTTTCACCCATGTTTCCATGAAGGGGGACACCAACAATGCCAAGTGTAGACCTGAAGAAGTTCGACGCAATGCTGATCGAAACAGACAACTTGTTACACAAGTTCGGGAAGCTCATCGACCCGAAGCGCGATGTATCCGTCAGTCTTCAACGCAGCGGCGACGACGACGAAGACCTGCTATCCGTGGAAGTTCCACGCCTGACAGAAGACGGCGAAACATTAGAGTTCGTGTACGAGCTGACGCTTTCTGACTGGCGGGACATGACACCAGAACAGATCGACGACATCGGACGTCAAGTTGTCTACGAAGCGTCCAAGAAACTCCTCAACGTCTAACCGGTTTTAGACGCTCCGCGTGGCCCTGCGCCTACCCCTGTGCGGGTGGTCGTCGGGCCTCTCTTTTTATGCCCTCAGGTATAACGTAAAAAGTAACGTTTTGGGTGCCAATGTATGCTTTTCGGTGCGTCTGTGTGCGTCCCCATGCGTATTGGCTGTCAGCGTGTTTTCGTTGGAATAACGCCGTTTTTGGCGTGTTCATTAGGCTCTAGGGTTGTGCGTGAAAAGTGGGAATATCATATTCGTTTTATCTAATCGCCATACGGCACAGACATTCACTACGTCTCTCCTTCCCGCGGACAGTTTTGCGGGAACAACCTGTGATGGAGGAGACTTTACCCATGACAACCGCCTCGAAGAAGAAGCTCATCGAAGTCTCGATCCCTCTTGATGCCATTAATGAGGCGTCAGCGCGTGAGAAGTCGATTCGCCACGGACATCCATCGACACTCCACCTGTACTGGTCCCGTAAACCGTTGTCGACTTCCCGAGCCGTGCTCTTTGCTCAGCTTGTTGACGACCCATCGTCGCGTCCCGAGGAGTTTCCAACGACTGAAGATCAGGACCGGGAACGCGCCCGCCTGCACGACCTGATGAAGCGGATGGTCATCTGGGAAAACAGTAACGATCCCGTAATTCTCGCTGAGGCTCGCCGTGAGATCCTCAAGTCAACGGGCGAGACCGTACCGTCCGTCCTCGATCCCTTTACCGGAGGTGGGTCAATTCCGCTGGAAGCCCAACGTCTTGGCTTGCACGCCGAAGGCAGTGATCTCAACCCCCTCGCGGTCCTTATTTCCAAGGCATTGATAGAGCTCCCCCCCCCCCTCG
Source organism: Schaalia sp. ZJ405 (assembly GCF_011038885.2). Lineage (NCBI taxonomy): Bacteria > Bacillati > Actinomycetota > Actinomycetes > Actinomycetales > Actinomycetaceae > Schaalia > Schaalia zhouxuedongae. Next base: position 2,194,976 of record NZ_CP064952.1, read on the forward strand.
CAGGTAATGCACCAGTATTCCCTGAGTCAAAACTTCAGGGTGCCAACTGGCCGAAGGCAAGCGGCCTAGCCGAAGACATCCGTCGCTATGGCCGGTGGATGCGCGATGAGGCATACCGTCGCATCGGTCATCTCTACCCTACGGTCACAGACTCCAGCGGAACTGAACGCACAGTTATCGCGTGGAAATGGGCGCGTACAGTTATCAACCCAAACCCTGCGAACCCCATCGAAGTTCCTCTGGTCAGCTCGTGGTGGCTGAGCAAGAAGAAAGGCAAAGAAGCCTGGGTTGAAGCACAGGTCGTTAACGGCCAGATCCAATACACCGTTCGCAACAACGCTGAAGGCCCCACAGGTGACGCAGAGGGCACAATCAATCGACGTGGAGCCGTCTCCATCGCCGATGGAACACCAATCCCTTTTACTTACATACGAAGTGAGGGAAAAGCTGGGCGTATGGGGGCTCACCTCATTGCGATCGTTGCTGAGGGAACTAGAGGCCGAGTGTACATTTCACCGAATAGTACTCATTTCAACACCGCAGAGATTCTCCGTCCAACAGAAATTCCAGATAGCTCGCTGGCAAGAAATCCGCGCGATTTTAAGACCCCCAACTACGGACTCACAACATTCGCTGATCTGTTCACTGATCGGCAGCTTGTTGCGTTGACAACGCTCAGTGATCTTGTGAGCGAAACCCGCGAGAAGATCTTCCATGATGCGCTAGCTGCGGGAATGTCCGCGGGTGAGCGTTTAGAGGACGGCGGTATCGGTGCTCACGCCTACGCCGACACCGTGGCCACTTACCTCGCCCTGGCGGTCAGTCGAACAACCGATTACTCATCTAACCTTTGTAGTTGGCACGCTGGCCGAGACACATTGAGAAATGTTTTTGGGCGACAGGCGATCCCTATGGTGTGGGACTTTGCCGAGACCAATCTCTTCTCCAGATCCTCTGGAAACTTCTACGGTCAGATCACATGGGTTGCAAAGGTCGTCGATAACCTCCCGGCCTCTCCTCGTGGCCTGGTCACCCAGGCGGATGCTGCAACCCGCGACTACAGCGACGTCGTTATCTCGACGGATCCGCCGTACTACGACAATATCGGATACTCGGATCTCTCCGACTTCTTCTACGTCTGGCTACGCCGCTCTTTGCGAAATATCCTGCCGTCAACGGTCTCAACAATGCTCACACCTAAGGCTGAAGAACTGGTGGCCAACCCTTATCGTCACGACGGGAAGGACGGTGCCGCCGAATTCTTCATCGACGGCTTTAACTCCGTGTTCGCCCGCATCCGCGGCCAGGCGAACCGGGAGATTCCGATGACGGTGTACTACGCATATAAGCAACAGGACACGCGAGACTCCGGTACAGCCTCAACGGGCTGGCATACCCTGCTTGATGGCCTCATCGCCGCGGGCTGGGAGGTTACCGCAACGTGGCCAATGCGTTCAGAATTGACAAACCGCATGCTTGCACGCGGAACAAACGCACTCGCCTCCTCAATCGTCCTAGCCTGCCGACCCAGAAGTCAGGACGCGCGCATCATCTCGAAGAGTCAGTTCGTCTCCCAACTCAAATCTGAACTGCCTGAAGCACTACGTACAATGCTTCAGGGCAATGTCCAGCCCGTCGACCTGGCTCAAGCAGCCATCGGTCCAGGAATCTCCGTGTTCTCACGATATTCACGGGTCCGTGACGCAGCTGGAAACACCATGAGCGTCAAAGATGCCCTGATGCTCATCAACCACACTCTCGACGAAGTCTTGGGCGAACAGGAAAGTGACTTTGACCCAGAGACTCGATTCGCCATCAAGTGGTATCGGCAAAACGGCTGGTCCTCCGACAATTCCGGGCTAGCCGACCAGCTGGCGCGTTCGAGTGACACTAGCCTGGGCGCATTGGAACGCGGTGGCATCCTCGAGGCCGCCGCCGGGAAAACCCGTCTGCTGTCCCCCACAGAACTTAATGGCATGTGGCAGATCGAACGCGACGAACACGTGAGCATCTGGGAGGCCGTCATCCGCCTCGCCGCCCTCCTCAAACATCACGGCACTGAAACTGTCGCTGAATTACTCCCCCGCGTCCGCCAGCGAGTCAGCGTAGACGCTGTGAAGGAACTGGGGTTCCTCCTGTTCCACGAAGCAGAAAAGAAGGGTGACGGAGAAGACGCCCTGCTGTTCAACTCGCTCATCAGCTCGTGGGGAGACCTCCAACGACAATCCCACAGTTACTCGGCTGAATTCCCAGAAACCCAAAGCTCCCTAGAAATCTAAACCTGCGGTCCCCCACCCCCAAGGTAGTGACGCCACCACGGGAACTGTCACCCGGGGAAAAGCGGAGTCGTCCTCGTTAATCATCCACCGTCATCCAGAAAAGCTCACACAACAGCAAAGACCTGCACGTAAGGACAACATCGTGGCACTGAACAATCGCGAACGTATCGGCAAAGCGATCGATCTGTTAGCTGAGGGACTCTATGACCTCGTTGATGAGGTCATGACCGGATACAAAGGTGAGAATTGGAACGAGGTGTGGGCGCAAGAGGATGCCTACCGCTACGGCATTGTGAAGAGCCATTCGAAGGACGATCCCCAGACCCTGCTCAAAGCCATACAGATCTTCGGAAAACAATTCAAGGACCACCTCAACCGGGTCCAGCAAGGATTTGCCACTGAACTGGTTGACGTGCGCAACAAGTGGGCGCACGGGGAACGGTTCAGCTCCGACGAAACACGCCGTGCACTGGACACCGCGAAACTCCTGCTACAGGCCGTCAATGCCACCGAGTCCGCCGAGACGGTACACAAAATGATCGAAGACCTGCAACGAACGGTCTACGAAAAGCAAACCCAGGATCAGAAGAAGCAGGCGCGATTCTCATCGGATGTAACAACTGGACTGCCCGCGTGGCGTACCCTCATCCGACCGCACGACGACGTTGCACGCGGAAACTTCACCGCCGCCGAGTTCGCCGCGAACCTCCACTCTGTCCACACCGGGGAATCTCTCTCAGCCGAGTATTCCGACCCTGTTGAATTCTTCAACCGCACCTACCTGACCGAAGGACTCAGGGACCTACTTTCGCGTGCACTCCAACGACTCAATGGATCGATGAACGCCAGTCCCGTCATCAACCTACAAACAAACTTTGGCGGCGGTAAAACTCATTCGATGCTCGCGCTCTACCACCTCTTTAGTGGGATCCCTGCCGACGATCTCCCTGAAGAGATTGGAGAACTTGTCAGTGAAAATGGAAGTCCTGACCTCTCAACGCTTGGCGTACGCCGGGTGGCGCTAGTTGGCACATACCTCAAAGCCGGTGCACCCTCAATCAAAGAGGATGGAACAGCGGTCAATACGATCTGGGGAGAACTCGCGTGGCAGCTGGGCGGACGCGAAGCCTACGACATTATTGCTTCTTCCGATAAAAGCCGCATGAGCCCCGGCGAGGACCTCAAGACACTTCTCAAGAGATACGCCCCCGCACTGATCCTCATTGACGAATGGGTTGCGTACGCGCGAGACCTTGTTGGGAACGACGACGCGTGCGGAGGCACTTTCGACACCCAGTTCACGTTCGCGCAGCTGCTGACTGAGACCGTTGCCGAAATCCCCGGAGCGATGGTTGTCATCTCAATTCCTGCTTCCGACAGCGACGGCTCCGGAGGAAGCAACGATTTAGAAGTCGGCGGAAACAACGGTCGAAAGGCTTTGGAACGATTACAGAACGTGACTCGACGCGTCGCCAATCAATGGCGCCCATCGTCCAAGGACGAATCCTTCGAGATCGTTCGGCGTCGTCTCTTCCAAACGCCAGATGCCGACGCCATGCGCACCATATCGACTATTGCACGCACCTTCGTCGACCTCTACCGCAATAACACCAGCCTCTTCCCTTCCAGCGCCGCGACCCCGAACTCGGACTATGAGGCCCGAATCAAAGCCTCGTACCCACTCCACCCCGAATTGCTTGATCGGTTCTACGAGGATTGGTCAACGTTGGAACGGTTCCAACGGACACGCGGTGTTCTCAAACTTATGTCCGCAATCGTCCATGAGCTATGGGCATCCAACGACCAGTCACCGCTGATCATGCCGGCGACTGTGCCGTTGGCCGCAACTTCAGTGAGTACCGACCTGACGCAGTACCTGGAAGACTCGTGGAAGGCCATCATCGACTCCGACGTTGACGGCCCCACGTCTACCCCATACTCCCTTGACGCAACCCGACCGCACCTAGGGCACAGATCCATTGCCAAGCGCATCGCCCGGACAATCTTCATTGGTTCAGCGCCGAGAAGCGGGTCCGCACGTAAAGGCCTAGATAAGCAGTACGTATGGTTAGGGACGGCACTTCCCGGCGACACCCTTGCCGACTTTGGTGGCGCCCTGGAATTGCTCGCCCAGAACTCCACCTATTTCTATGCCGATCAAGGCATGTACTGGTTCGACACCAAGCCATCACTCATGAAGACTGCTCGCGAACACGCTGATCGTCTCCGCGAAGACCCTGGCGTAGTGTGGAACGAAATCACTCAGCGGTTACAGAACGCTGAACGCCCGAACTCCGTTTTCGGACGTGTCCATATCGCGCCCCAAAGCTCCGCCGATGTCCCAGATACCGACGAAGTTCGTCTGGTCATTGTTCCTCCCAAATTCGGCACGTCGAAGAAGGCCGGATCCCAATCAGGTGCACAAGAATGGGTTCGTGACTTCGTCGAAAACAAAGGCAGCGCCCCGCGCACACACCGTAACTCCCTGATCTTTGTGGCATCTGGAACTAGCGAATTAGAGACCCTTGAGGGTGCAACGCGGAACTATCTTGCATGGAAGATGATTATCGAACGCGAGAAGTCCCTGAATCTGACGTCCCAGCAGCTGGAGGACGCGAAGAGTCAGCTGAAGCAGTACGGCCAGAGCATCACTGATAACATCCGCAACACCTTCATCTGGGCTCTCTATCCCACTCAACCGGATCCTCAAGATGCTTTCATCATCGACCAGATGCGGATCCCCGACTCCGGCGGACACACCATCACGGACCGTGTGAGCACAGCGATGTGCAATCAAGAAGAAATCATCACAATCCTTGGTCCCGAAATGCTGGGACAAATCCTTCATGAGCAGTTGGGTGCACTGTGGACCACTCAAGAGGAAATCAGCGTCAAATCCCTGTGGGATATCTTCACAAAGTATCCCTACATGCCCAGGTTGTCTACGAGACAGGTCCTTGATCAGGCAATTCTTGGCGCCGCAGACAGGGTATTGATGTCCGGTGAGCAGTTTGCCATCGCGGGCGGTAAAAGCCCGGACACCAAGCGATACACCTCTCTGATCATCCCACCAGACGCGAACGCACAGATTCAAGTCAGCGACAACACACTACTGGTTGACTACGTCCGCGCCCAGCAACAGCATCTCGAAGATGAAAAGCGCCTCCAGGAACAGGGCTCCCAGCAGAGCACCGTGGAAATCAGTGGTCACGCTCAATCCAGCGGAAATGAACTTACTGGGTTCTCTGCGGATGATGACTATCTCGGGCGCGCTTCGACAACACTTGGGACAGCCTCCGGCCCTATCGGTATCACCCCCATGCCTATACCGGTGGAACAGCCGAAGACACGTTTCTTTGGTACCGCATCAATCGACGGTACCCGGTTCGCGCGAAGCGCAGTTAGCATCTCTCAAGAAATCATTGACATACTGATTCGATTCGGTGACTCTGTCACCGTCAAAATTGACATCGACGCGACAAAATCCGACGGTTTTAGCCAACACGAAATGCGAACGATCAAAGAAAATGCCACGACGTTGAAGTTCGAATTCTCTGAGTTCGAGGAGGAGTGAGGGGATGTGACCGCCGCCTGGTTGGTGGCGGCACACATTGGCAACGTGAATTGCAGGCCGACCGGGACCCCAGGATCCTTCTGACGCTATTCGAGAATCCCATCCAAATCACTCAACTCATCCTCAGCGCCCAAATCACTCAACTCATCTTCAACGCCCAAATCACTCAACTCATCTTCAACGCCGTTGATCTGATTATTTATATGCAACGGATCACCGAGGTTTCGCGGTTCGGGTCTTACGCAGACTCGTATGCCATCAATATGTTCATTCAAGCTATCACTGATCGTTGCCCACATCGGATCGAGCACGAAGTCAATCCCCTCACGACGTGCATGTTTTGCGGCAGGAACAAAATCACTATCACCTGAAATCATGACAATCTGATTGACGATCCGATTCTTCGCGAGCGAAGCGATATCCAATCCAATACGCATATCAACCCCTTTTTGAGTGATATCCAGCGTAAAATCACTCTCAGTAAGATCATCAACTCCAATAGTCTTACTGCAAAGCTTCTTCAAGGCAGAGGAAGATAATTGATATCCCTGCTGAGTTTCCAGTTCCTCACCTCGCCTAAGCGCAACCTTCCTCTTCTTTGTTAAAGCCCTTAAAAATTCAGTCATCCAGCTAAATTCGGGAGTCTTTGCCAGATTTATTTGCTTTTGCAGGAGAGGATGAAAGATAACTTTCTGAGAGGGTTCACAGTCGTAATAGAAGATTCGATACAAGCGTGAACTCGATCTCTTAATGTGCCTCCTACAATATTCCAGAAGTTCATCTGCGCGATCATGAGGAGATTTTTTACCAAACAATCGCTTCGCTCGACGACGATAAAAACCACCGTCAACAATAATTGCAGTTACCGTATCGTGCATCATTGCATTCCTTGAGAAGAACGCCCCTGTCATCGGCACTCTCCTGATCAGCGGAGGGTCAACGGCAGGGGCTGTTTACCTCATATTATCGAGGGAAACGATGAGAGTCAACCGATACGCAGACAGAGTTTCCAGCCGATTCGGCACGTGTAAACCACAGCACCAGGTCACGGTGAAGATTCCCGCACTCGCTCAGGGCAAGAGCACGACAGTTTCCCTGGCTGGACTGACCTCAGCTCATGAGGGGACTTTCCCTCTCGGCGATCTCAAGCTGACCTATGACACCGCTACCGCCAACAATGGTGGATACGTCAATGGCAGCGACTCTGGCAACATCGTTCAGACGTACGAGGCCGCGCTTGCATTTGTTGAAAGCCCACGCTGGGACGACTCGTCCTCGACACCAGATAAATCCGTCACCATCCCGAACACAGGTGGGACTGTCAAAGACGGCACAACCATCGAGGTCGAAGGCCCAGGCACAGCCACGCTCAACGAGGACGGCTCCATCACCGTCACACCAAAGGACAACGCCAAACCCGGCGACACGATTGTCGTGACAGTGAAAGACGGAAATGGCGAGGTGCTTGACACCTTGACTGTGACCGTCGACCAGCCTGAGAAAGTTTCCGCTGGAAAACCTGAGAAGTCTTCCTCTGGAAAGAAGGGCAAGCTCGCAAAGACTGGTGCTGCTGTGGGAGGCATAGCTGTCATCGCTATGGCTTCGATGGCGGCAGGAACAGCGATCATGCGTCGTCGTCATGACGCCTGACATGGGCGCATGACTCGGTAGGCGCATCTACGGCGTTCGGTGGCACCCCGAATGGGTGTCCCCGAACGCCATCTTGTTTAACCCGATGATCCTGAAACCCGACTTACGACATGGGTGTGTGATCGGGTTAACTTTTGATGTGTTGGTCTGGGGTTTTGGGTTTTGGGTGGTGGGTTTTTCCGCACTAAGGGGGGGTGGGTTGTAGTGTGATGTTTGTGAGTCCGTATATCCGTACTGTTACTACCGCTTCGGGTGCTACTGCTGTGCAGGTGGTGTTGGAGGAACACGCGGGTAGAAAGACGATGAAGCATATTGGTTCTGCTCATGACGATAGTGAGTTGGCACTGCTTAAAGCTCAGGCTCAGCGTTTTATTGATGGCGATCAGCTTGTGCTCGATTTAGGTCTGGGTGGAGAGTGGGAAGCTTCAGGTATTGGCTCGAAAGGATCATCCGCTGCCGGTGAGTTCGCAGAAGGCTGGGGTACTGCTGGAGTGTATTGATACCTGCTACCAGCGACTGGGTTTGGATGTTGTTACTGGAGGTGACCGGGTCTTTGCGGATTTGGTGCGTGCTCGTATCATTGCGCCGGGCTCGAAGTTGGACTCGATTGAAACGCTGGCTGAGGTTGGTGTGTCCTGTGTAAGTTATCGCACTATCCAGCGTCACTTGCCTCACTTTGCTACCGAGGCTTTTCGTGAGGTGTTAAGCCAGGCGTTGGCTTCTCATGCCAGCATTGGTGCGGGTAGTTTCATTTTGTACGACGTTACTACACTGTACTTTGAGACTGATACGCCCGATGAGTTGCGTAAGTCAGGGTTTTCTAAAGAACGTCGGGTTGAACCCCAAATCCTTGTTGGTCTGCTCACCGATGCCACTGGTTTTCCGCTGCATATTGGGGCTTACGAAGGAAATCAAGCTGAAACGCGTACGATGCTGCCGATGATCCGGGCTTTTCAGGCTGCCTACAACATCGATCAGATCACTGTTGTTGCTGACGCGGGAATGTTTTCGGCTGAGAATAAAACTGCACTCGTTGAGGCTGGGTTGGACTACATACTCTCAACGAAGGTCTCCCGCATGCCTGAGGTTATTGCACAGTGGAAACGTGATCACCCCGGTACCGACTATCCCCACGGGCAAATATGGTCACAGTCTGCTATATTGACGGGCGTCAAGCCCTATCAGGTAAGCCGAACTCCATTATCCACTTTCACTACTCCTACGACCGGGCCCGGCGAACGTTGCGCGGTATCGATGAGCAACTCGCCAAGGCTGCCCGTGCGGTAGAAGGCAAAGTAGCGATCAAACGTAATCGCTACGTCGATCTGAAAGCCCCAAGCAAGAAGATCAACTACGAATTGGCCGCTAAACATAGGGCTTTAGCTGGGATTAAAGGTTACGAAACAACACTGACATCGATGCCAGCACCGCAAGTGCTCGCTGCCTACCGGCATCTGCTCAACATTGAAAAGTCGTTCAGAATGTCCAAATCTGATCTTAAAGCCCGCCCGATCTACGCCCGCACCCAAGATTCAATCAACGCTCACCTCAACATCGTCATGGCCGCCCTAGCAATCAGCCAGATGATAGAAACAGCCACAGGTAAAAGCATTAAACGCGTCGTACGAACCCTCAAAAAGTACCGAACCTTCGAACTAACACTCAACACCACCACCATCCACGCCGCCACACCACTACCCCCAGACGTCCAACAACTCGTCAACACCATCACCAACCCCAAAATTCCGCACTAAAATGTCGTAACTCGGGAAGACTGGTGCTGCTGTGGGAGGCATAGCTGTCATCGCTATGGCTTCGATGGCGGCAGGAACAGCGATCATGCGTCGTCGTCATGATGCCTGACATGGGCGCGTGACCCGGTAGTCGCATCTACGGCGTTCGGTGGCACCCCGAATGGGTGTCCCCGAACGCCATCTTGTTTAACCCGATGATCCTGAAACTCAACCGCCCCGTCTCCCTGACATTCACGTGCAGGGAGACGGGGTGGGCAACATCGACATTATCGTCGGATGATCAAGCAGCACGGGCTCTAGACTCCGCATACTTGAAGCATGAATCATTGCTGCGAACTCAACACATAGTCTTCAACGCATGGCGAGCATCACTTGCTTGGGCGGGCGCTCATCGCTAGACTTAGGGGACGAGGTAGCCCGAACAGTTTCCGTATGGTGGCGTTCCATGACAAGCTCATGGATAGGGCTACCTCCTGTTATCAAACTTCCACCAGGTCCCAGTCGGCCGACGTGCACGATTTCTTACCTGTGCAGCCCTATTACTCGAGTGAATACTTATTTTTCCTTGGAAGCACGACATTACGGTGCCAGCCACCATGTCAGCCAGCTGAAGGCCGATGTCGACTTTTGAATCCCGACACACAATTTCTTTGGCAACATTCTCTCCGTTGCGATTCACACGTTCCATCAGATATTTCGTCGTCCTGATTCCGTGGAAAGCCCGTAAATCAGCCCCATCAATAACAATGGTTGCATCCTTTATAGTGCCCCAGGTATGTGTCAAAAGTTGTTTAATAAAGTAAGCCTTCATGGTTGACCCATTGGACTTCAGGAAGTCACTTGTCAAAATGCGCTTGTCAACGATGATGACGCGGACGGAAAATTTATTCTCTGAGACGAGTCTGAAGAACTCTTCGCGGTGTGCTTCTTTCATTTTTGAGTGCTTGAACTCACCATTTTTTCTTTTCAGGTAGTCTGGAGCATTCTCAAGCACCCCTTTAAGCGCCAAATAATCAGCTTCTGTAGGAAAGATGCACGAAGCCAGGACGAGGTATTCTGAGGACCCGCGGTTAAATTTGACCCCAGCATCACCTGAGTCGTCAATAAATACGAGCACTAATTTCCACTTCTTTCACCAAACCAAATTTCTATTCACTTCTTCTACTAGACGACTACTCATCCCATTCTTCAGGGAGAATTTGGGGTTCCTCACCCCACCGTTATCGTAGCCGAGGGCACGACCGACACGGCCCGCTTGAGTAGCTTAGTCGGTAACGTTGGAAAGTTCATGTCAATAGCGTTCGACAGTGACTCTGACCACCTGACGAGATTACGCGGAAAATTCGGTTCTCAACCGTTTGGACCTATGTCGGCCCTCATTCGCGCCATCCCAAGCAACACGCGCCTCATTCACGCGGACACGCTCGACCCGTACCGATATTTTGACCTATAACCCTCATGACGCCTGACATGGGCGCGTGACTCGGTAATCGCATCTATGGCGTTCGGTGGCACCCCGAATGGGTGTCCCCGAACGCCGTCTTGTTTAACCCGATGATCCTAAAACTCAACCGCCCCGCTCCCTGACATTCACGTGCAGGGAGACGGGGCGGTTAAAAGTATCGAAATCCAGCTCCTAGACAGTCACATCTTCTTTCAGCTTCGCGATCGTCGGACGATGCTGAGGACCTGCGAGCATGAGCAAGGTGCCTTCTGGATGCTGATCTAGATAGTCAAGAAACATGTCCACTGTGGAATCAGCGTCGTACGGCATAGACAACTCAGTCTCCCCGCCTCGAGAAAATGCACCCTCTTGACGAGTGAATGGGAGGAGAACCGTCTTACCTCTGGTGAGAACGAAAACGTTGGCATACCCGCCGGCCGCTTTCACTCGGTCAAAAAGTACCTTCATGGGTTCTTCACCGAGCGCCGTCACGACGAACTGCCTACCCAGATCATTCACGACGGGAAAATTTCTCGGATGCTCTGCCAACGATTTGAGGATGGTCTTAGTGAATTCTTTCCGACGGTCATCAACTGTCATCGCCGTTACCCTTCCTCTCTTCGCATCAGACTATCAGCATAGTCAATAAGCGCATCAATGGATCGATCGTAGTTGCGGCTCACGTCTTCTATCTGTCGTAGCGGCTGAAAGGGCTCGAATTGCCCATGCTTCGGATACCGAATCTCATCATGCAAGTGGATGCACCCATGATTGAGGCAGTCAGCGGAAGCTATCTTCTTGATCCGACGTCCCTGGTCCCAATCTTCTTGATCCGACGTCCCTGGTCCCAATCTTCCTGACGAATTTCCATGTAGAAATCTGCAAGTTGACCACCCAGGTACCACCTACGGATCTCCAAGATCACTGTCGGATCGCAATCAATCGGCTGGAGAAAGACCGGCTCAGCTTTAACAAGTGAGGACCGCGGAGGCGGAGTCCAGGCAAGTTGCGCTTCCGCCTCGGCGCGACTTCGCTTTGCCTCACGTCGGAGCCGATGTTTCTCCTGCATTCATCCCTCACCAGATTCGGGCTTATACGACCAAACAGAAAACCCCGCGATCTCAACGATCACGGGGTTCCGCACGCGGAGACGAGGGGATTCGAACCCCTGAATCGCGCAACGCGATTAACTCCTTAGCAGGGAGCCCCCTTCGGCCACTCGGGCACGTCTCCTCAACCGGCGACGAAGTCGCAGCTCAGACATTCCGTTTTCCGCGAAATTCAGCCAGTTGGCGGAGGGCGAGGGATTCGAACCCCCGGTGCCATCGCTGACACAACGGTTTTCAAGACCGTCACCTTCGGCCGCTCGGTCAGCCCTCCGGACTACCTGATCGTACCCGAAAGTCTGGCGTTTCGTTGAATTCATTGACGAGGACGACCACCCAAGTTCATCACACATCTGCTCTTCACCGCGGGAAAACCGCGGAAACGGAAGCCGGGTGGCGAGGTCGCCAGCCTCGCGTTGACCGACAACCTCAAGCCCTTCCTAGCAAGCCCTTCCCAGACAGCAGAGGCAGGACAAGGAAACTCTCCGACAGGAAAACCCTCGGAGCCCAGTTCACCCCCCCCCGCGAAAACAGCCAAAGAGCCCTAAAGCAGCCAAAGAGACGACTCCCCGACAGTAAGCCAGAGTCCGCTCAGGCCCGACTACCGAAGAAGTTCCAGGATTTCTTGTCTTTGGGTGCTTCCTCCGGTTTATCCAGCAGACCACGCGAAAGTGCGGGCGCGATCGGCGGCCACAGCGGCACGCGAACAGCAAGGGTTGCTTGAACGGCGTGGTAGACATCCCATCGCGAGGCTTTCGCCCGGTCGAGCGGCTGGTTGTGAGCATCGAGACGTCGTGCCCATCGCCCGGGTTGGGTAATGAGGTAGTCATTAATGAAGTCAAGAAATGAGCGGTAGCAGTGCTCGTAGTGTTCGACCTCGCCAGCGGAGGCGCCGTCGTCAAGCATTGCTCGCCGCACGGCCGCCGCGGCGTACACGCCTTCGCAGACAACCCACTGTTGGTGTTCGTCCTCGCCGTCGAGGGGTTCACCATCGGCATCGATTCCGGTGGCAAATCCGGGGTTACCGTCGGTACGACGCCAGCCGTCAACGCGGGTGCGCTCGAAGAGTTCCTGTGCCATTTCCATGAGGTACGCGGGCTGGGAACGTCCCAGGGATCGCAGGCCGGCGCGGATCTGCAAAGCGATGTGAACCCATTGGAGTGCGTGTCCGGTGACCGTGCCGTGGTAAATGCGACGCTGGTCAATCATCCCGGTCGGCGGCTCGCTCAGCGGCTCCCAGGTTTCGTCGTAGTACTCGGGCAGACGCCAGTTGCGTTCCGAACCGATCTGATACGCATAGGACGCCATGATTTCAGCGCGTTCAAGCCACACGGGGTCAGTTGTTGCTTCGGCCGCCGCCAAGTAAGCCTCGGCGGTGTGCAGGAGCGTCCCCAGGCTGCGCACGGGCAGTGCCTCAGTGAAGGCTTCGTCGTATTGGTCGCGCACGAGGCCGGTTCCTTCGAGCCAGTGGCGTTCCTGGTCGTGCAGGACAGCAGCGAGAAGTTCATAGGCTCCGGGGCGGTCGGCAACGACAGCAGCAGCCAGGCCGAGGATGACGTAGGCGTTGTGGTACTGGGATTTACCGCGCCCATCTTGATCCCACGGTTGACCGTGTCCATCATCGGTGGGTTCGGGTGTAATGGAAGTCCACATGCCACCGTTGACGGGATCGGTGAAGTAGTTGCGCAGCGCTTTGACGGCGTGGTCGGCATAGCGACGTGACCCGGGCAGTCCCATGAGGACACCCAGTGAGAAGACGTAGAGCATACGCGCGGTGACAGCCAGGTCAATGCTGCGCGCAGGATCCGGCTCACCCTGGTCGTTGAGATGCGCGAAACCCGTAGGAACAATTGCGCCTTCGGCCTCTCTGATCAGGGCCTGCATCTGTGCAGACAGCCAGCGATTGTGCTCAACGGAGTCAAACCAGCCCACGAAAGTTCTCCTGACAATGAGTGATGAATACTTGACTGCACGATCGACGGTGATCAGCAGTGATCTATGCTACATAGCGTAGCTGGTCTCAGCGCATTTGTGGGAGTCGGTGGTCCCACAACACGGACGTCCCCATCCACGATCACCTTCCTCGCATATGCGCACGTCATCTTGCCTTCCAAGGGATCCCGCATCCACGCCCTTCCTCGTACATGTTGCCGCGTTCCGGTGGTTCTCATTGACGAGGACGAGGCCGGCTTCCCATCACTCGCCACATCACGCGCACCCGCGATCACCAGTACAGATGTTCCCGTCCAACGGTCGGGAACACCCCAAGAAGTGTGCACATACGTGCGACACTGGATACATGCATGAAAGAGCTGGCACCGTTGCCTTACCTGAAGACCTCATTGACATTGACGACGTTATTTCGGCCTATTACGACGTAGAACCGGATCCAACAAACGTGGACCAACGCGTCGCTTTCGGTACCTCCGGTCACCGCGGCTCATCGTTAGATGGAAAATTCAACGAAGCCCACATTGTTGCGATCACCGCGGCAATCATTGAGTACCGTAAGAGCCAGGGCATTGACGGCCCGTTGTTCATCGGTCGCGACACGCACGCTCTGTCAGAACCCGCGTGGCGGACAGCACTCGAAGTATTAGCTGCCGCCGGGGTTGATACGCGCATCGATTCGCGTGGCTCCTACACTCCGACGCCCGCGGTGTCCGTGGCGATTCTTGGGGCGAACGGCGCTCCCGGTGCGCTTCGCACACAAGGCCCCGGACTGGCAGACGGCATCGTGGTCACGCCCTCGCATAATCCTCCCCGCGATGGCGGTTTCAAGTACAACCCTCCTCACGGCGGCCCCGCTGATTCTGATGCAACCGGGTGGATTGCTGCGCGAGCAAATGAAATCCTTGAGGAAGGCTGGCATCGTGTCCCACGAATCATCGGGTCCTCACTGCTGGACAGCCCAAGCATCCAAGAATTCAACTACCTGAAGTATTACGTTGATCAGTTGGACACCGTCATCGACATGGAAGCGATCCGCAACGCCGGTGTCCGCATTGGCGCCGACCCCCTGGGGGGCGCGTCCGTTGACTACTGGGCGGCGATTGCCGAACGCTACGGCTTGGATTTGACGGTCGTCAACCCGGTTGTGGACCCGGCATGGCCGTTCATGACGCTGGACTGGGATGGGAAGATCCGCATGGATTGCTCCTCGCCGTATGCGATGGCGTCGCTGCGTGAGGCGATGACTCCGGACGCGGACGGCAACACCCCGTATGACATTGCCACGGGCAACGACGCGGATTCGGATCGCCACGGCATCGTCACGCCGGATGGGTTGATGAATCCGAATCATTTCCTCGCCGTTGCCATTGAATATCTGTTCACGCATCGCCCCCAGTGGAGCGACCAGGCAGCGGTCGGTAAGACGCTGGTGTCGTCTGCCCTCATCGACCGGGTTGTCGGGGCGATGGGCCGCACCCTTGTTGAGGTGCCTGTCGGCTTTAAGTTCTTCGTTCCGGGTCTCCTCGACGGCAGTGTCGGTTTCGGTGGCGAGGAATCCGCGGGAGCGTCTTTCCTGCGTAAAGACGGGACCGTGTGGTCAACCGACAAGGACGGCATCATTCTTGCGTTGCTCGCTTCGGAAATCCTCGCGGTCACTGGGAAAACCCCCTCGCAGCTCCACAGGGAGCAGGTTGACCGTTTCGGAGCGTCCGCATATGCCCGTATTGACGCGCCGGCGAATCGCGAGCAGAAGGCGAAGCTCGCGGCCCTGTCCCCTGAGGATGTGTCTGCCACTGAGCTCGCTGGAGATCCGATTATTGCCAAGCTCGTCCGCGCTCCGGGTAATGATGCGCCGATCGGCGGTCTGAAGGTGACCACGGAGTTCGCGTGGTTCGCTGCCCGCCCGTCGGGCACCGAGGACGTGTACAAGATTTACGGCGAGTCCTTTAAGGGCGGCGATCATCTCGCAGAAGTCCAGGAGGCAGCAAAGGCTTTGGTGTCCGACGCTCTGAGCTAGTCGGCCCCACCGCACGTCTCACAGTTCGCGCTCGTCCTCGTTCATTATTTTTATTGACGAGGGCGAGCGCGGCCTCGTCTTCACGCACGTTCTCCCGCGCCAGAACCGGAAGGCTCACATTTTCTCGCAAAGTCTTGGATTTTCCTCAGTCACCGACTAGCTTAATTCGCGTCCTGCTGCCACCTGCGTGAAAGGGAAATCCGACCGATGCCGGGCCCCGCCGACCGATCCGTGAACGCTCCACAGTTGCCAGGTGGACAACCCCACGGCCCATCCTCTTCACATCGAACCGGCGCGACCCCTCGTTTACCGCTGGGGCGTCTCCTTTTACTCCTCTTCGCAGGTATTTCGCTTCTTGCTGGCCTGGACGCGGCGCTCGTCCGACTCGGCGGTGTGGCCCCCGTTTCTTCCGTGACATTGGGTTCGGTTCACGGGATCCTCATGATCTACGGATTCCTTGGCACGGCGATCTGTCTGGAACGCGCTGTCGCGATTGGACGGGACGCTGGTACCGGAGCTTCGCGCAATTCTCAGCACCAGTTAGGACGGGGTCGGCTGTGGGCGTATGCGGCTCCGCTGCTCAGCGGGCTTGCCGGTGCTGTCACGATCGTCCTCGCTTCCTTCCCCGCAGTTGAGCGCGTCCTCGTTCAGCTTCCGATCCCTCGCTACCTGACTGCTCACCTCGGTGGTTTTCAGGCAGCACGCTTGCTCCCCGGTCTGCTGTGGACCGGCGCGTTGGCGATGCTCGTTGCGATCTACGTTCACGTGTGGAGGAAACGTCAGAAATCCTCTGCCGTCCTCATCCAAGGTCTGGGTGCCGTCATCGGACTTGTTGGGGTTCTCCTGTGGGGTAGGGGCCTGGAGATTCCGGCGATTATGCCGTGGTGGCTGATGTTTCTCGTGGTGACGATCATCGGGGAGAGACTGGAACTGGCTCGTCTCGGCTTTCTTTCGGGCTCCACAGAGCAACGCATCACCACGGAAGTATGCCTCCTCATTTTTGCGCTCATCCTCTCGCTGGTTGTTCCCATCTATGGATATCCCATGCTCGGCATCACTTTGGGTGTCCTCGCGGCTGATGTCGCCTGGCACGATGTCGCTCGCAAAACGATCCGCATCCCAGGGGTTCCACGTTTCGCCGCAGCAGCAATGCTCATGGGCTACGCATGGGCGATGGTTCCAACGATTCTCTGGGTGATCCATCCCCCGATTTTCGATGGGTACGCTTACGACGCGATCGTCCACGCGGTGACAATCGGTTTCATCCTGTCAATGGTCATGGCTCATGCCCCGGTGATTATTCCCGCGGTGGCTCGCCGCGACGTTCCCTACCACCCGATGATGTGGATTCCCCTGGTATTCCTCGAGGTCGGTCTCCTGCTGCGTCTTCTTGCCGGAGCACGCGAAGCAGATGGACTGTGGCGCCTGGGTGGGAGCCTCTCGGTTGTTGCCGTCCTCGTCTTTGTTGCCTCAACGCTGACTCTGACGATTCTCGGCGCGCGCCGCAACAAGGCTGAGAAGACGCGAAGCGCGACAACTGGGGTGACTCCGTGAACATGCGCGCCCCTGAAATGCGCACCCCGCAGCGCGGGGGCGGGCGCACCCGTCTTCCGCGCACCGACCGGCTCACTAGCGTGTGGCTGTGCGGGGCTCTCCTCGCCGCGGTTGTCACCATCATCGGTAAAGGACTCCTCCCTCAGCCCCTGTGGACAACAATTCATCTGGTGACCCTCGGTGTGCTGACGAACGGAATTTTCCAATGGTCCTGGTACTTCACGCGGACCCTTCTGCATCTGCCCCCGGGCGAGCGTCATTCGGGTCGCGACAACACTGTTCGGATCGTGTCCTTCAACGTCGCATTAGTCGCGTTGATCGCGTGCATGTGGGTGGGTTTCTGGCCGGGAGTTGTCGCGGGAGCCACCGTGGTTGCGTTGGTTGCCAGTTGGCATGGTTTGGCTCTCATCCTCAGTGGACGAGGACGACTTCGCTCACGTTTCGCCGTCATCTTGCGGTTCTACATCGCCGCGAGTGCTTTCCTTGTGTGCGCGGCCTGCCTTGCGGGTTTCGTTGCCGTTGCGATGCTTGACCCGAATGCGCCCGATTGGTTGGTCGGAGTTAGAGATTCCCTCACGGTCGCTCACGCCCTCTCCGGTGTTGTTGGCTGGGTGGGTCTGACGATCGGGGGCACGTTGGTCACTTTGGGCCCCACGGCTTTGCGGACCCGTATTGATTCCCAGGCAGTTCCTTTGTCCACGCAGGCACTGCCCGCGTGGGTCGCGGGGCTGCTCATCGCAATCGTCGGAGCTCTCCTAGGCCAGACGGCGGTCATTGGCTGGGGCCTTGTCATTGTTGCACTGGCTGCCGGTGTTGGCGTGGCTTTCCCGCTGGCTCGCAGCGCCGCGCGCAAAGGTCCGTCAGAATATGCGTCTCACGCGATATGTGCCGGTGTTATGTGGCTGCTGGTAGGGCTGATTGCGGTTGCCGTTGGCGCCCTGGTTCATCCCGATACCACAGCGCTGCGGACCTTGACGATCACATGGCTTCCCCTCATCGGTGCCGGCGGCGCAGGCCAGGTATTCATCGGAGCTCTGAGCTATCTCATGCCCGTCGTGATCGGGGGTGGACCCAGCGTGGTCCGAACGGGGATTGCGTGCATCGAGGTCCTTTCTCCGTGGCGTTTGGCCACGCGTCAAAGCGCCCTCGCGCTTCTGGCTTTCGTTGCGGCCCTCCCCCAGACACCAGCAGTGACGACAGCCCAGGGGCATCCGGGCTCGGTGATCACCGGGTGGGGATTTTCGGCGCTCGTCCTCGTCATGTGGCTGGTGGTCCTTGGAGCCTATCTGGCAGATGTCGTTCTTCTTGCGCGTGCCGGTATTGCTCAGATACGAGCAAAAGCATCGTTGGTGACTCCGGCTTTCCCCGCACCTCCACCGGAAATTCACCGCACGTCACACGCCCTCACCCTGTCCCCATCGGACCCGCAATCCCCTCCAGGCACGACTCGTGACACCGCGACATCTGACACGACATCGTCCCAGGACCGAAAGGAACGCACGCCATGAAGTCCCCCGCTTCCGATACGCACTCACCGCTGTCCCGGACCGCCGTCGCCGTCATGGGACTGGTCACCGTCCTCGCGTTAGTTGTCGCCGTGATCCTCTCAAACCCGGGAGCACCGGGGGCGGCCTCGTCCTCGTCAATGAATCAGACCCACGAGGCGACTGCTTCCGCACACGTGACTCCGACGGGAGAAACCACGAGAGTCACGGTCGGTGTCGACGGCATGTCCTTCACTCCTTCACGCATTGAGGTTCCTGCGGGGAACTCCCTGATCATCACCTTCACGAACACGGGGGATCAACGTCACGACCTGGTCTTGGAAAACGCCGTGGAATCGGGGTCGCTGGCACCGGGGGAATCAACAACGCTTGACGTCGGCATTGTGTCCTCACATATTGAGGGCTGGTGTTCTCTGCCCGGGCACCGACAGATGGGGATGGTTCTGAACATCATCGCAACCGGCATCGAGGGCGACAACGCAAATGGCGAAGCGAAAACCTCGGATTCTGCCGGGCACACCGGTCATTTGGGGCACGCGGCCTCGTCCTCGTCAGTCAACACTCACGACCTACTCACCCACGCGAAGACCCGTGAGCCGCGCGACCCGACGCTTTCTCCCATCCCCAATGGTGACGTCCATAAATACACCTTCACCATCACTGAGCACACAGACAAGATCACGGACACGCTGACGCAGGAGACATGGACGTTTAACGAAACAAGTCCTGGCCCTACGCTTCACGGGAAAATCGGTGACACATTCCGTATCACCCTGGTGAATAAGGGAACGATGAGTCACTCCATCGACTTCCACGCCGGACTTGTCTCCCCCGACGCCAATATGCGCTCCATTGAACCCGGTGAAACCCTGACCTATGAATTCGTTGCACACAACGCCGGGATCTGGCTGTATCACTGTGGCACTCCCCCGATGTCCATGCACATTGCGAACGGAATGTACGGCGCCGTTGTTATTGACCCCTCCGACTTGGACCCCGTTGACCACGAATACGTGATGATCGCGGCTGAAACATATCTCGGGGCCAACGGAGAAACGGCGGACGCTAACAAACTCGCCGCGATGATCCCCGACGCGACGGCATTTAATGGCATCCCCTTCCAGTACTCCGCGCATCCCATCAACGTGAAAGTCGGCGACAGGATCCGCGTGTGGGTGCTTGACGCCGGACCGAATCTGCCGATCTCCTTCCACGTTGTTGGGACCCAGTTCGACACTGTGTGGCGCGAAGGTGACTACCTGATCCAGGAACGTGGACGAGGAGGCGGCGCGGCGCAGGTCCTCTCACTCCAAGCCGCTGAGGGTGGTTTCGTTGAATTCACCCCGCTGGAAGCTGGGCACTACCCGTTTGTTAACCATGCGATGAGCCTGGCTGAGAAAGGGCTGCGCGGGGTCTTTAACGTCACCGAATAGGATGCCTGCGCTGAGTCGATTTGTCCTCGCCTTCCACCCGTGCGCGAATGTGTCTTCGGACCCTGCGCGGCGGCGCTGTCTGGCCAACTACCCGCCCAGAAGAGAAAGCGACCGGGATCTCCTCCCCACCTCGTGCTTCCTCAGGCCCGCAATTGATACGATTCCCGGGTGCTGTCGACCTACGCTGAGATTCTCCGCTTGAAAAGGGCCTGGCGGTTTTCTCTGGCCGGCCTCATCCTTCGACTCCCCATGTCAATGATGGGGATTTCGATCATTCTTCTCGTGCGCGTGGAATACGGGAACTACACCCTGGCAGGCGCCGTCTCAGCCGTCAACATTATCGCTCTCGCGTGCGTTGCCCCCACCCTGGCGAGGCTTGTTGATCGACACGGCCAGCTCAAAGTCATGGGACCGGCGTTAACGATCTCGACGCTTTCAACAGCCGGGTTGCTTACGTGCGCGGTTCTTCATGCTCCCGAATGGATGCTTTTCGTCCTCGCCGCCCTTGCCGGGGCAACCTGGGGGTCACCCGGAGCGCTCGTGCGATCACGCTGGGCCACAGTCGTTGACGAACCCAAGCAGTTGACAACCGCCTATGCCTTCGAGGCGGCAATGGATGAACTCGTCTACATCCTGGGTCCCGTCCTGTCGACGGTACTGGGAACAACGATCCACCCGGGAACAGGTATCGCCCTGTCTATTGCTTTCTTAACTATCGGGAGCATCGGGTTCTTTGCACAGCGCAGTTCCGAACCCACGCCCGTTCCTCACGATCCCGACGTGGCCCACGCGTCCGTTATTCGCCGACCTGCGGTGATTGTCCTCGCACTGACGTACATCGGTGCGGGCACAATGTTCGGAGCCAATGACGTCTCCGCAGTTGCCTTCGCCGAGCAGCTGGGGGCTCCCGCGATGTCCGGTGTTCTTCTGGCGGTCTTTTCCATTGGGTCGCTGACGTCCGCCCTCATTTATGGTGCCCGGACATGGGTTCAGCCACTGTGGAAGCTCTTCGGCTTCGGTGTTTTCGCTATGGCCGTTGGTGTCACCACGTATCTTCTGGCCCACAGCATCCTCGCTATGGCGATCGCTATGGTCGTCACCGGTATTGCCTGTGCCCCCACGATGACGAACGTCAACATGATTATCGCGAAGGTCGTGCCTGCATCTCAGCTGACCGAGGGTCTCACGTGGATGTCAACGTCCCTCAATCTGGGGATTTCCGTGGGCTCCGCTTTGGCCGGTCCCGCCATCGATGCCACCGACGCTCACGGCGGCTACGTTGTCATGGTTGGAGCCGCGTGGGTCATGGTGCTTCTCATGCTTATTGGCCTGCGCACACTCAAGCGATCCACGGAGGAAGCACCCCTGCCTTCCCTCGACTAACTCTGCTACGCGGTGCGCCGAACAACGAGCTGCGTCGGCAAAACAACCGAGGTACTGGATTCGCCGTGAATCAGGTCGATGAGCAGCCGCACAGCCTCGCGACCGAGTTCTGCAAAAGGTTGACGAACCGTGGTGATCGGCGGATTGTAATGATCAACCCCTGGAACATCATCGAAACCACAGATCGCGATGTCCTCTGGAATGCGTAAACCGCGGCTGACGCACGCCCAAATCGCACCCATTGCCATGTAGTCATTGCACGCAAAAACCGAGTCGACACCCTCGTCGAGGAGAGAGAGCATTGCGTCGAATCCCGAGCGGGAACTCCAGTCGCCCGCACGTAGCAGTCGCGTATTTGGCAGCGGAGCATTTTCCTTCCACACCTGGAGACGGGAATCTGAATCCACCCAACCTGATGGTCCGGTGATCATCGCCATGCGTTGACCGTAACGACGGAGGTGATCAATAACATCTGCTGCACCTTGACGCTGGTTTGCCGACACCGTCGAGATCCCTGTGACGGCGGGTTCATCGTTGGCCACGAGGACCGTTGGGATCGTTGCAGAAACACGCAGTGCCTCACGCACGTGAAGGGTTGTGTTACATAGAACAATGAGCCCTTCGATCATTTCATCTCGAAGCAGCTGAAATGCCGCAGTGAAATCCGGGATCGTGCCTTCGCCCGTGACAACTACTCGGGGAGAAAGATCGGCCGATCGAGCTGCACTTTCAATTGATGACACAAGAAGAAGCTGACCGAGCACCTCGGATCCCGTATCAATGACGCCGATAGCACCGGAACGATTCGTTGCGAGCATTCGCGCAGCCTGGCTCGGCCTGTAGCCCAGTGTTTCAATGCTTCGCTGTACGGCATCCGCGGTTGATTTCTTCACCATTTCCGGGTTGTTCAACACCCGTGAAACAGTTTGCGGCGACACCTGTGCAAGCCGCGCGACATCACGAATTGTTGGAGCGCCCAGTTTTCGGCCCACACCCACGTCTTTCCCCACGTTTCTCTATTCAGAATGCCCATCACAAGTTTCCATCAAACTCCATAATCGCTGATGAGCATGAAACAGGTACCGTTCTCTTGCATTGTAATGTTTCTACCCCGACAAAAGGGCGTTGGGGTGTCTGGTAGACCGGGACACCCCAACGCTTCCTTCTATTGATCCAGCAAAATTCCCCCAGCGGCAGATGCGTGGCGCGCCGGTGAGAAAATTGCTGGGCCTGACGTGTTTCTCCTCGATGTTTTCCTACGTGGATGTTTTCCTACGCGAGGAGGGCCTCCTCCCTGTGACGGAAGTATTCAATCGAATCACACACCAGTGCGTCCAAGATCACCGGATCGGTTTTTCCATTGCGAGCGGCATACGGACTGGAACCTGCACCCAAAGGCTCAGGTGTGACGTATCGTCCTGGAGCATTGTGTCCAATGAGATACAAGGCCATGATGATGGCATCAATGTCCATTGATCCCGAACCCAACGCCAGTCGATTCGAGTCAGCCATGTGGATATTCACCAAACGATCACCTGCGCTCAGGATCGCTTCAGCAATGTTCCATTCGCTTGATTGCATGTGGTAGACATCGCCGTTGATGTGCTGAACACCTGGGCTTCCGACAGCCTCGATGTAGCGTTCGGCATCCTTGACCGTATGTACAAGAGTTGTCTCATCGGCGCGAATCGGCTCAATCGCTCCTTTGACTCCATGAGGCTCAAACTCATCTGCAACGCTTCTAAGCGCCGCAACTGATCTCTCAAACTCGTAGGCGTCATACTCCGTGGCCCTACCGACAGCTGCGGGAACAATGAGCAAATACGAGCCGCCCATTGCCTGACAAAATTCAAGTTCCCGACGAATGTAGTCAAGCGCCCGCTGTTGAGCGATCGGGGCATTTGATGCCAGGTCGTTGTCCTCTGAGAACATTCCGCAGACTCCGGCGGTCGTTAAGCCGTGGTCAGCAAGAATCTTCTGAGTTTCTGCAACGTCATACCCCAAGGAGTCACCGTAGTGGTTCCCATGAAGTTCGATGAAGGACAATCCAGCTTTCTGAAGTCGTGACGCTGTTTGCTCAAGTGTCTCTAAACCAAATCCCCAGTTGGACCACGACAGATTCAGACGATTCTTAAACTTCTCTGGCGTTTCTCGCTTAGCTGTTTCGAAGCGTTCAACGAGCCGTGCCCGGCTTTCTTCGTAGTTTTGCATGTTCTTTCTCCTCGTCTTCACTCGGTCTCAGAGGTAGTCTTTACAGTTCGACGAATCGATGACGACAACATCGACGGGCTGAAGTTTCTCAATTTTCTCGCCTTTTGCGACCTTGACTGCCTGCTCAATGGACTGTGAGCCCATGACCTTCGACTGCTGAGCAACCGTGGCAACAAGCGAACCGTCACACACTGCCTTCACGGCATCAGCTCCACCATCGATACCGATGGTCTTGACCTTTCCTGCCTTACCTGCTGCGTTAATCGCTTCAACAGCCCCCAGTGCCATTTCATCGTTCATCGAGAGGAAGCCAACAAGGTCAGGATTTGCTTGAAGGATGTTCTGGGCAACAGTCAGTCCCTCCGAACGCTGATAATTTGCTGTCTGTTTCGCGACGATACTGATATCGGGGAAATCAGCGAGGACGTTGTCGAAACCTGTTCCACGATCGATTGCCGATGACGCACCGGGAACTCCTTCAAGAATTGCGACCTTGCCTTTTCCTCCAAGCGCCTCAAAAAAGGCTTTCGCCGTTACTTCACCGGCGGTGACGTTATCAGTTCCGATATGAGCAACAATCTCGCCGCCCTCGGACGTTCGGTCGACTGTGATCACGGGAATTCCTGCCTTGTTCAGCGCCTCAACTGAAGATGCAATAGCCTCCCCATCCGTCGCGTTCAGCACGGCAACATCAACGCCTTCGGTGATGAAGTTCAGAACGTCATTTGACTGAGTGTTCGCATCGTCCGAAGCATCAGCAAACTTCAGATTGATCCCCAGTTTTTTCGCCGCTTCGTCAACGCCTTCCTTCATTGAGACAAAGAACGGATTCTGTAGGGTGGATATGGCGAAGCCGATCGTGATCTCCTTGGAGTCGTGATCTCCGTCTGATCCTGAGTCACTGCCGCCCGTGATCGGCTCTCCCGATCCACATCCGGCAAGTACGAGAGCTGCTACTCCAGCCAATGCAACGAGTGCATGTTTCAACGATTTCATGATGATCCTCCTTGATCATGATGTAAAGAGTTGGGTTTTCTGTGATGAACGTTCGAGATTTCGTATGGACGACACCTCGCGCTGCGCGTTTACGACTTCGTTCGCGCTTTTGCTTCCTGGCTTTGACGTGCGTTTTCCACGAGAACAGCGAGCGCAATGACCGCGCCAATGACAACCTGCTGCCAGAAGGACGACACATTAAGTAGGTTGAGCCCGTTACGTAGGACACCGATGATCAAGACGCCAACCGCGGTTCCGGCGATGGACCCATAACCGCCTGTGAGGCTCGCACCTCCGATGACGACGGCAGCAATCACATCGAGTTCAATCCCGGTTCCTGCTGTGGGCTGGGCAGATCCCAACCTCGATGTCATCATGATTCCCCCGATGGCTGCAAGAACTCCCGCACATGCGTAGACCGCAACGGTGAGTCGTTTGACGGGAACGCCTGACAATCGTGAGACCTCGTAGCCTGCACCTACAGCAAATAACGACCGTCCTGAAGGCATGAATGCGAAATACAAACCTCCGAGGATCATCAAGACAACAGCGATGATGACCGATGTTGGTAGCCACCCACCGATGTAGAAGGTTGTGAGGTTCCTGAATCCTTTGGGATACCCAGAGAGCGGGCGTCCTTCAAGAACGACGAGCGCAAGGCCTCTGGCCACGGACATCATGGCAAGAGTGGCGATGAATGGGGGGAGTTTCCCCCAGACAATCAGTCCCCCGTTGACCACGCCGCAGAGAAGTCCAACGACAATGGCGCTCAGAGCCGCAACCCAGACACTGATCCCCATGTTGATGTGGAGAACCCCAACAAAAGCCCCGGACAAGGCAAGAACAGACCCCACGGAGAGGTCGATCCCTCCGAGGATAATTACCGCTGTTCCACCGATTGCAAGAACACCGAGGATTGCGACTTGTTGACCAATGTTGAAAATGTTGCTGATCGTCAAGAAATTCGGTGATAAGAACGAAAGAAAGACCATCAGGAGGACGAGGGCGACGAGCGGTCCAAAAAATGTCGGTAGTGATCGTTTGACTCGGGGTTTCTTTACTGAGTCGTGCTCCGCTGCGAGGCTCAGCTCATTGCGGGTTTCCATCACCTGTTACCCCTTTCTGACTGTGAAGTAGTGGTGTTCATGGCTGCGCCTCCAAAATTTGTTCACTCACGGCAAGGCGCATGATTGCTTGCTCAGAGAACTCATCACGCTGAAGCTCACCTGCGAATTTCCCATTCGACAACACGATGACGCGATGAGAAATCCCCATGATTTCAGGGAGTTCAGAGCTCACGACAACGACTCCAGCCCCTTGCTCAGCGAGCTGGTGGATGAGTGTGTATATCGCGGAACGTGCTCCAACATCAATTCCCCGAGTTGGTTCATCAAAGAGAAATACTCGTGGTGCAAGGGGAAGCCACTTGCCGATGACTCCTTTTTGTTGATTCCCTCCCGAGAGGGTTTCCGCAAGCTGATTGAGTTGACCTCGAAGATCAACGTCATCTTTCACGTTCTTCGCTGTTGTGCGGAGCTTTCCTACAGGTGTGATTCCTCTGAGGAATGCACGCGTCGGCAACGTGATGTTGTCTTCGATTGTCAGTCTTTGAGCAAGTCCCTGCCCCTTACGGTCTTCAGGGACGAGGACGATCTTGCGTCTAATGGCATCACGGGGTGATCGAAGGTCGAGAGTTTGCCCATCAAGGATGATGTCCCCACTCTCGGCTTTGCGTGCACCCGCAATCGTTTCGAGTAACTCAGTTCTACCCGCTCCAACAAGACCTGCGATTCCAAGAATTTCGCCTTGGTGTAGTTCGAGAGAGATGTTGTCAAACTCTCCCGAGCGACTCAGTTGACGAATTTCGAGGAGCACCTCCGATTTCGGTGTGACCGGTTCGGGGTAGATATGTGTTAAATCGCGACCAACCATTGATGCGACCATGCTCTCCAGGTCGACTTTTCCCGTGTCCCACGATTTCACACGCGAGCCATCTCTTAACGTCACCACTGTGTCGGCAACAGAGTGCGTCTCGATGAGTCGATGCGTAATCCACACGATTCCCACACCGTCACGTTTCAAGTCTTCAACGATGGTGTAGAGCACATCGACTTCGTCTTGCCCAAGCGATGCAGAGGGCTCATCGAAAACGATGATCTTCGGATTCTGAGAGAGCGCTTTGGCGATTTCGACGAGCTGCTGCACCGCAACGGAGCATCTGCCCGTGAGAGTTGTTGGCGCGAGCTCTGCCAATCCAACTCTCGCCAATAGTGCAGCTGCGTCCGAGTTCATCTTGTCGCGATGAACAAGTCCTGCGCGCTGAGGAAAACGTCCGAGGAAGATGTTTTCTGCAACTGTGAGGTTGGGAAGCAGCGAAAGTTCCTGGTGAACAAGTACCACTCCGCAGGCCGTCGCATGTGCGGGACCGCTGGGTGCGTATGGCTGTCCATCAAGGAACATTTCTCCCGCATTGGGCGAATGCACTCCGGAGAGTACTTTCATCAGCGTGGATTTCCCAGCACCGTTTTCCCCAATAAGTGCGACAGCTTCACCGTAATGGACATCGAAGTCCACCTCGTTGAGTGCCTTAACTCCGGGAAACGCTTTGACGATTCCACGCAGAGAAAGGCCGTCGTTGATCGGCGGTTCGTTCCACTTTCCCGAAGCGATACTCGGCGTACCTACTCTTTGTGTGGGGGCACTAGCCTGAGCCTCCCCCAGCATCCCATTCTTTTCAGAGTCCAAGTTCGACATTTCCAGGTCCGTAGTGCTTGAGCATGACCAGCGGTTCAGAATCAGATTCATTCGTGATGACGACGCCTCGTCGCGCTGCCGCCGATGTCACGAAGTATTCGTCTCGTGTGAGTTCGTTGATACGCACCATCGTGATCGCCGAGAGTTCGTGACCGTCGATGGTTCCGTGGCCCTGCACGGCGATCAGACCGTAGGCGTCCTCTTCTTCAATGAGTGCGCTCTGTCCGGGGAACACCGTGAGTTCTTTGGCGCTAAAGGCCGTTGACTTGTAGACAATCCACTTCTCAACAAAGCGTCCTCGTCCGTGTTCTTTCGAGAATTCAGTTTCGTAGGGGGTTGTTGCGCGGTTAAGGTGGAATTGCGGATCGACGTTCGCCTCCCAGTCCAGCATGTCAACGAGCTTTGAGTAGTCGCCCCAATGCTCCTGTGGAACGTCTTTCCACAGCAGCTCAGCTGAAACTTCCATGTTGTTCGACCATGACTCAAACATCGAGAGCACATCCGATGCTCGCTGGGGTTCGTAGGTGCAGATCGATGCGGGTGCATGGAGGATTCCTGCCGGAACATCCCAGCCTTTGCCGAGCTGTGGACGATATCCCTGAGACAGGTCGGTGATTCGGTTGTCTCCGCCACGTTCATGACGACGCAGATGGTCCTCAAGTTGTTCGCGCGTGGTTTCCGGGTGAAGGCCGATGTACATGATCGACTGCTCACCGAGGTAGTTATTCATTTGAGGCGAGAAGTAGTAGGCTTCCGGCTTGCCTCGCTTCCCAATTGGCAGCATGTCGCGGTCCATTGGATGCATGTGGAAGGGAAGCGGGAGCAGGTTGTCGTAGAACTTTGAGTAGGCATCCCAACGCCCATATTCGTTCCAGCTGCGTGCGCCAATCGCATCTGCCGTAAACGAGTCAATGATGTCATCAAGCGGAACGAGGACGCCGTTCGCTGACACAGCAAGACTCAGCCCCTCGTAAGGCCCGGTTCCTGGGCCGTTGTCAGCCCGCGTTGTCGATCCAAGCCATCGCTCATCGATTCCACCTCTTCCCTTCTCAAAGGGGAAGTAGTCATCGGGGTGGAGCCGGAGTCGACGTCCCGGAGTGCAGAAAGCACGGGGCACCCATGCCGGCGCAAGCCGCAGAACACCTTGCCCTTCGTTGAAGACAGAATCAACTGCTGATGCAGTGGCATCGACAGGAAGATCGAAGGTTGTTTCTTTTGCCATTGTGGTCCTCCTTGACCGGTATTTGTCGTGCGCTCTACGGCTGCACGAGGCCCTTTGACAGAATGACGTTCGCCCACGTACGGGTTTCTCCCGTCGCGATAACGACAGATGCTTGCGATACCAGGGGGTAGTAGTCCCAGCGACCAACCATCACGTGGGGCGCTTCTCCGAGTGTCTGAAGAATGTCCTTTTCAGCGGGAGGGAGCGATTCTTCTGCCGAATCCATGAGAATCGGCGGATGGTCCTCATCGAGGGGCAAGACTGAGAGCACTGCCTTAAGCACCGGGATGACCCCGATACCGGGAATGCGAATCACCTTCGAGTTCGTACGCTCGGCCGGAAAGTTGCCATCAACGATCGCAACCGTGTCGGAATGCCCCATCTCGTCAAGCGATTTGAGGATGTCACCCGTAAGTAGCGGATCAATGCCTGTGAGCATGTTGTTCACCTTCTGTGCTGAACACTTCTGTGTCGCAGGAGCATCGTTACTCTCACGACTGTCTTAGACCCAGATGTTACCGGTCTCATTGTAAATTGTCTAGCGATTCATTGATGTTACAAAGTTGTTATATATGCCCTGATTTACTGCTAAAACGGCATCACTAGCGGTATTCAGCATGAGAGTTTCGGTGTAGTGTTACCGGTCTCATTAGTCGATCTGTACTCGGTGATCATCCAGCCAGTATGAGCGTTCACTGACATTGACCATTCACGGCTCACGCCATCACCCGCGCGCTTTCAGACTTGGAGTAGATGATTCGTTCGCGCCAACAGCGAAGGAGATTCACTCGACCCAAGGGACGAGGACGAGGCCGGTTTTCAGGGCACGCTGGTATGCCCCAACTCTGATGGGGCACGTATCAATACGGACTCGAAACGAGAGCCTCAATGCCCTTAGCTGCGTACAGTCGATCCCCGGATAACAAGTTGAGGAGTCAGCACAACCTTCTGATGGACGTGAGGGACGGCCGTATCTAGCTCATCAATGAGCAGCCTGACCGCAGCCTCTCCCATCTCATGTCCCTGCATGGTGACACTCGTCAGTGGAACGCGACAGTCAGCAACCGAAGAGTTTCGATCACATCCCATCACCGCGATGTCTTCGGGGATCGAAATACCCGCATCGCAGAGGCCTTCAATAAGTCCCGCAGCAAGTGAATCTGACACGCAGATAATTCCATCAGGGCGCGATTCGGGGCTTCGTCCCACGATCCTCGCTGCACTCTCGTGGCCATCGATTTCTTTGACCCCCGAAACGATGATCTCCTCAAATCTCGCGCGTCCGGCACACTCTTTCATTCCCCGACGCACGCCTCGTCGCCGGAGTCGAACAGGCTGGTATTCCTCATCTGCTCCGGCGATGAAAGCGATTCTCTTGCACCCGATGTCCAGCATGTGTTGAACCGCGAGGTAGCCAACTTGTTCATTGTCGACGCCGACTGTGCACAGGTCATGATCTTCCTGGTCGTAGTTGATCAGCACGACAGGAACATCGCGCGCTTTCAGACGCCTCACGTGAGCGGATGAGTCCCGCACTGGAGCCAGGAGAAGCCCGGACACTCGGGCTTCGTTGAAGGAGTCAACGTTGTCGCTTTGCGCATCGAAGTCATCTGAGCTGTCCGCCAGCAGAAGGTTATGTCCCGCCTTTCGAGCAGCCTCCTGAGCGCCCCGAGCAACGTCAACGAACATGGAATTTGCCAGGCTGATGACAACAAGCCCGATGTAGCTCGAACGTCCAGATGCTAGTGAACTAGCATTGGCGTTGCGAACGAATCCCAGCTCGTCAATCGCAGCCTTTACTCGATCGATCGTTGATTGAGAGACTCGTTCCGGATGGTTCAGCACGTTAGAGGCGGTACCCAGAGACACTCCAGCTCGGTCAGCGACATCCCGCAAACGCGGCGACCCACTTGCGTGCGTGAGCACCTTCGCGTCTCCTTTTCGATTCCGGTTCCAACACCGTCAGCCTTTGACCGCTCCTGCCGTCATTCCTTCCTGAATCTTACCGTTAAAGAAGACGAACATGATCAGCGGTGGGATTGTTATCAGGAGAACGTCCATAAAGAGCAAGTTCCATTGATTCAGCCCTTGTGATTGGTAGTTGTAGAGCGTCAGCTGAACGGTTTCGTTACCTTGGCCAGGCAGGAAGTAGAGCGCGTAGGTGAAGTCGTTGAACACAGTGACGGCCTGCACAACAATCACCGTGACAATTGTTGAACGGAGCAACGGAAAAATCACCCTGAAGAAGAGCTTCAATGGACCTGCGCCATCGATAATTGCGGCCTCGTCAAGCTCACGTGGGATTGTTTCGACAAACGCTCTGAAGAGCAAGATACAGAACGACAGGCCGAAGGCCACGTGAATAGCGATGAGTCCCGCGAGAGTCTTGTAGAGTCCGATCCCTTCAAGCACCCAGATGGTGGGAACAACAGCGGGAGGAATGATCAACCCCATCATGACGAAGATGTTGATGATGCCGTTCCACTTCGACTGACGTCGCTGAAGGACGTATCCGACCATCGCACCTAGAACGACCTGGATCGCAACGGCGATCACTGTGACGATGAATGAATTGATAAAGGCACGGATGAGGACGTAGTCCTGCGTTGCGATGACAGTCTTAAAGTTCTCAATAAAATGCCATTCAGTCGGGAGAGAAAACTCCAGGAGTGAGGCTTCCTTTTGCGGCTTCGAGGCAGTCAGCAGGATGAAGACAAACGGAACGATGAAGATGACGATGCTGAAAAGGATGGCGATGATCCCCGGAATAACGCCCCTGCGAGACCTGTTATTCATACGGGCGGTCAGGGAGGTACTCATGATCGCTGACCTTTTCTGTTGAGCCACATGTTCAGCGGGATAACGATCAACGCGATGACGAGGAACAGCACAACGTTCCCTGCGGTTGAGAGTCCGTAGAACCCTGCTTGATACTGCTTGTAGATGACGGAAGCGATGACGTCTGACGAGAATCCAGGGCCTCCGCGAGTCATTGCCCAAATGAGGTCGAAGGAACGCAGGCCGCCAATGAGAGACAAGATGATGACGGTGACCGTTGCGGGACGACACAGCGGAAGCGTGATGTTTCTAAAAATTTCCCACGAACCCGCGCCGTCCATCTTGGCTGCCTCAACGTATTCACTTGGGATTGCAACGATCCCGGAGATGTAGATGACCGTCGCCAGACCGACACCTTTCCACACGTCAACGCCGGCAACTGAAAAGAGAGCGAGGTGGGGATCAGTTAACCACCCCGGTCCACGGATACCAACAACCTCAAGCGCTCGGTTGACGAGACCGTCCTGAGGATCCAGAAGAACTTTCCATGTGACGCCAACTCCGATCGTCGACACAAGGACGGGGAAAAACACGACAGAACGAAGGTAGTTTCGTCCCAACACCTGCGAGGTGAGCAGCACTGCGAGAGCCAGCCCAAGAATCACCTTTGTTCCAGAGGTGACGAAGGCGTAGATGAAGGTATTGACGAAGCCTGTGATGAGCGCGGGTTCCTTGAAAAATTGGACAAAGTTGTCTAGGCCGATGAACTCCATGTCGAACAGGGTCCAGCGCGTCAACGAGAAGTAGAACGAGGCGACTGTGGGTATCAAGAAAAGGACAACGAAGAATACGCCAGCCGGGATATGGAAGTAGAGGGGGTAGTAGCGATCGAGTCCCCGTTTTTTCTTTTTCACGGACCCAGCGGTCACGTCGAGCTGCCCTGTTGTCTGCGCACTCTGTGTTGCAGTAGCCATCATTGCTTTCTCCCGTTTCATCGTTGGGGTGACTTCCTCATGGAGAGCCACCCCAACGATGACGTCACATCATGTCACCAGCCCTTGAGCCCAAGCTGTTGAGCTTGCTTCTCAACGTCTTGGTCGTAAAGAGCTGCTCCTTCGGCCGCACTGGAAATGCCAGATCCCACCTGAACCGTGATCTGTTCAAGAGATGGGCCTTTGATGGGGGACAGGAACTCAAGGGCAAGACCGGTCTTTCCCTCATCGAAGTACGGAGTCATGTCTGAAATGAGCGAGGCCGCACCTTCAGGCACATCGCAGCCGTCGATGACAAATGGCCCGCCAACGGGGATTGCGCTCCCTATTGCCTCACACGCTTGGGGAGTTGCCAGCCAATTCAGCACTTCGATGGCAGCTTTGAGCTTGTCACCTTTCGTTGACTTGGGGATAGACATTCCTTTTGGAGTACCAATAGTCAGACCATTGATTTCAGGGCTGTCTGAGGGAATCGGAAACACACCGATCTTTGAGTCAGCATCCGGATAGTTTTGGCCAATCGCCGCGGCAGCGTTCGACGTCAGCATCGGGTAGTGAGCTCCTGTGCCTTCGGCAAGCATTTTCATGCCATCGTTGTAGGTGGCCGAGGCGAAGTCATCGTTCATGTATCCCCGATCAAAGACATCCTGCATATGCTGGAATCCTTGGATTGCGGGTTCGTCGACATATTTCGCCTTGTTCGCGGTGTACTTATCGGCCCAATCGGGATCAGCGGCCATCACGTTGTAGGCATCGCCAAGCACGGGAATCTGAGAAGACCAGGTGTCGGAGTAGGTCTGAACGACAGGAGTGATTCCAGCGGCCTTGATTTTTTCGTTGTTGGCCATGAACTCATCCCAGGATCGGGGAATTTTTAGGCCGAGGTTCTTGTAGATGTCCTTGTTGTAGATCATCCCGAAAGCGAACGAAGTTCCAACCGGCAGTTCATACAGACCAGAGTCCGTTGACACTGCTTGCTTCCAGTTGTCGTTCACCTTGTCTGTCCACTCCTGATCCGACAGATCCACCAATGTCTCATCGGGACGAAGCGCCTTGAGAAGTGAGCCCGAGTTGTACCATAAGAGGTCATTCATATCACCCGTCGCAAGACGTGTCTTGACCAAGTTATCTCCCTCCGAACCTCCTGGGTGAGTTTCGTAGGAGATCTGAATCTTGTCGTGAGACGAGTTGAATTTCTCGACCAACGAGTCCCACAGCGCAATGGATGTTAAGGGGTCGGAGTCGATATAGATGGAGAGTGTGATGACGCCGTCGGCAGATGCTCCGCTTTCCGACGAGCCACCGGTGCCGCACGCGGAAAGCCCCAGCGCGCTCACGAGCGCAACTGCGGTGACCGTGGCAATGGACTGACGAGTTCTCATGCTGTTGTCCTCCGTGAGGTGATAGCCCAATCACTCCCCCATTGGAGTGACTCAAGGCATGAAATTGAGTTGAATCGTTTCAACACTGGGTATACTACGAACTATCAATGAGGCCGTCAACCCATTCGGGGGTAACAGTTTGGATACGATCCGCATAATTCCAGTATTTATGAGGATTTAGTCCATGAAACCTCTCTGCTTCATCTGATCTCTCCTCGAAAGTTTCACGGTCACTGTCCACTCACCTTGCAACTTTTGGAGTGAAACGATTTAATAAGAGTGTTTGACCCCTCAGCCTCTCGCGCTGGTCACTGTCGGTGCAATGAAGCACAAGATCAGATTAGGTGCCCTGATGTTTACCCTTCCCAACGAAAACACCCCCGATCCCATGACAACCGTCTCCTCCCTACGTACACGCTTCAATCCCTCTCTCCTTGGAGTACCGCTTGAACAGCCACGACTCCAGTGGACGCTTAAGTCAGAAGAGGCCACTTCACGCCAGGTCGGCTACCAGATCCGTTATCGACGTGCTCATCGTGCCGAGTGGACGATTGCTCAGCCCATAGCATCCACAGTTTCCATCGCTATCGAGGCTCCCGGCGGCCAGCTGAAAGCACGAGAAGTCCGTGAATATGCTGTCCGCATTGCCACCGACGCGGGCTGGACACCCTGGTCGGAACCGTTCATCGTCGAGGGGGGACTTGATCCAGACTCCCTCACCGCACAAGTCATCGGTATTCCTACCGAGGTTGAGGGGCCCGCGGCCTCGCTTCGCCGTGAATTTTCCCTGGACTTCGAGCCAATGAGGGCACGACTCTACGTGTCCGCGCTCGGCCTCGTACACCCGAGGCTCAACGGCCACGCTGCTTCCGACACGTACCTCACCCCCGGATGGACGGAGTACCGCGAGCGCGTACTCGTCGATACCTACGATGTGACGAAGCTGCTGAAAAGAGGAGAGAACGCGATCAGCCTTCTCGTAGGCGACGGCTGGTATCGAGGTCGCATGGGCTTTGCGGGGCGAACTGAAATCTATGGGAGCCAATCGGGGGCAATCGCTCAGCTCGAGATCGAAGGTGCCAATGGTGAGGCACTGACACTCATCACGGACCAGACGTGGCACGGTGGTTTTGGTGCGATCCAAAGCGCATCTATCTACGACGGCACGATGATCGATTTACGCAAAGACACCGGCGACCCGTCACTTCCAGGTTTCAACGAAACCGAGTGGGCCCCCGTTTGTGTCATCGACTGTGATCGAAGGATCTTCGAACCGCGTCCTGTGCCCGGCGTGCACGAGATCGCGACATTCCCCATGAGCATTGTGTCCGGAGATGTATCCGACGCAACTCTTCCGGTGATCCTCGATGCGCAGCAGAATGTTTCCGGTTGGGTGCGTCTGAAAGTCAGCGGGCAGCCCGGGGCGCGGATCACGGTGCGTCACGCAGAGATTCTGGAAGCTGACGGCTCACTCCACACAGCATCTTTACGAACAGCGAAAGCAACAGATACGTACATTCTTGGCGAATCGGGCACAGTTGAACTTGAACCGATATTGACTTTCCACGGATTCCGTTACGCAGAAGTCACCGGCCCCGTCTCTATCGCAGAGGCCACGGCTGTCGCAATTTCCACGCATCTCCAACGACGCGGCACACTGACCACCTCTCATCAAACTCTCAATCGTTTCCATGAAAACGTTGTGTGGTCCCAGGTCGACAACTTCGTGTCGGTGCCAACAGATTGCCCTCAGCGCGATGAGCGCCTGGGGTGGACAGGGGACGCTCAGGCCTTCGCGGCAACGGCAAATACTCTGTTCCACACGGAAGCGTTCTGGATGTCGTGGCTGCGCGACCTCGAACTGGATCAGCCCGAAGACGGATCGGTTGCCTCTGTTGTTCCGAACATCATCTCGGGTGACGCCTCAATGGGAAACAACGAGATTAACGATATGGGCAGAGCCGGCTGGGCCGATGCCGCAACAATCGTTCCCTGGGCAACATATATCTCAACGGGGTCGCCCCTTGTCCTGATATCCCAGCTCGACTCGATGCGCCGATGGGTGGATCATCTTCGCACTCGCGCGGATGCTCACACACTTCTTCCGGAGGAACCCTTCCAGTACGGTGATTGGCTCGATCCGGATGCTCCCGCTGCCCAGCCGTGGAACGCGAAGACTGATCCGCTGTTCGTCGCGAATTCTTTCTATGTTCATTCCGCGCGGATTCTGGCTGAAACAGAGGCACTCGTTGGAGATCAACGCAAAGCACAAGAGTACGCGGACCTCGCAGATCGGGTGGCGTTTGAGACGTGGAAACGCTGGAGACATGAGGCGCACGAAACCCAGACGGGTGCCGCAATGTGCCTGGAGTTCCGCATTGTCCCAGACGATGAGCGAGCCGAACTCGCCGATTCGCTTGCCACCAATGTTCGCGCCGAACACGGCAGGATCGCCACCGGATTCCTTGGAACACCCTTAATTCTTTTTGCACTGAGCCACGCCAACAAGTGGGAGGAGGCATACATGATGCTCCTGAGGCGTGACCCTCCCTCGTGGCTCTATCAGGTCGATCGCGGCGCAACAACGGTGTGGGAACGCTGGGATGCCATTAAAGCGGATGGGTCGATTCATGCCGGCGACATGGAGGGCGACGGCAACGGGATGATTTCCTTCAACCACTATGCCTACGGCGCGATGATCGATTGGGTGTATCGCAACGTCGCCGGTATGGAACCGATCGAGGCCGGCTACGCGCGCACACGAATCGGACCTCGCCCTTCCTCAGCTGTGACACGTGCGTCGGCCTCGATCGAGACCCACTTCGGTATGTTGTCGATCAATTGGCATCTGGTTGACGATTCCCTTGAGGTTTCCCTCGACGTTCCCTTTGGTGTGACCGCGCAGCTTGATCTGCCTCTAACGGAGGATTCTCAGTTGACGATTAACGGCGCAGCCGCGTCAACATCGTCAACAACACTCAGGCACGGGCACTATACGATCACCGCTTCACGGGTATCAGTGATCCACGTTGATGCAGCCGCATCATGACTCATTCACTTCCACCAGATTGCACACCGGATTCAATTCGATCATTGAGCCCCCTCCCCCTATTCGAGTTAACGCGGGGAGTCCGAGCTCAATCCCGAACGCCTGATGATGACCAACGGATCCGTTGGTTCTACCCACACGGACAGTTCGCTCGCGGCGCCTACCGCGCGCTGTTGGCGCGAAGCCAGCAGACAGTTCGTCACGTGTCGTATCCGGATAACGCGATGTTCCCTGTATCCAGCGCGCTTTTCCGTTTTCGGGGTACCGGCACGGTTTCGCTCGTCGCCTCGTGCGGTCAGGTACTTGACGAGGACGAGGCAGCATCCTTTCGTCATGAGTCCGTCACCACTCCCACGTTGTCCCTAGGGGAAAGGGTCCGTCTTCCCTGTACGCTGAGGGTTGTTTCCGACCGTGGTGAGCCACCCGCGCTCCGTTCGCTCATCGAACGGGGCGACGCGCGTGATGCTTTGCAGATTCTGCGTAAATTGTGGGGAGGGATGCTTGAGGCAGGGGCTCAGACGTTCTGGGAGGAATTCCCTGTCGAGGGCGAGCCTCACGAACAGATGTATGGACGTCCTTTCGGTAAGAGTCTCTGCCACGGTTGGGCGTCAGGTCCGGCCGAGCTTCTCCCGTTAACCCTTCTGGGAACACGACCGCTTGTGCCCGGGTGGGCAGAATTCACCGTGAGTCCTGACCTTGGGGACCTGGACTGGGCTGCGGCTGTCATTCCCGCACCGGCGGGCGACATCGCGGTTGTGGCTGAAAAGACGGTGACGACGGTTGCCGTTCCTCGGGGAACGACTCTCGTGGTTCAGGAGAAACGAATCAACGGCCCAGCTCTCCATCGTTGGTGATGGACAGATCGGACATTGACACCGAATGCGACTTCTCATAACCTCATATTGAAACGATTCACCGACTTCGACGACGAAGGAAAGTATCCATGTCCGACCTCACCCAACAGCTCATTCGTCTGGCCAATGACATCGGCGGGGACACCGAGTTTTCACGTGCCGGCGGCGGCAACGCCTCCGTGAAGCGCGACGGCATCCTCCATATCAAACCCAGCGGTGTTCCTCTGGCAACGCTTCGCCAGGAGGAGCTGGTTCCCCTACGTATTGACGTTCTTTTGGATGCTCTGCATTCCGACGACGAAGTTGACGGCGACCCCGTGCGCGTTGCCGCGCAGAAAGCGCAGGTCGGAGATGCCGGTGGCCGACGCCCCTCCGTTGAAATTCTTTTCCACGCGCTGATTGATGATCCGCTTGTTCTTCACCTCCATCCGCTCACCGCCAATGCCGTGACCTGCAACGAGCGCGGCGAGGAGCTGGCCCGTGAGATCCTCGGCGACGATGCCGTGTGGGTGGATTACACGGATCCGGGTGTCCCGTTGGCTCGCGCCGTTGAGGATGCTCGCAACGCCCACGCCGCGCGCACCGGTAAGCCTGTTCCCGGCGTTGTTCTGCTGGGCAACCACGGAATCATTGTTTCTGGTGCCTCGTACGACGACGTCGCCCAGCGAGTCCATTCCCTCACCGATCGGATTCAACGGGCGATCGACCAAGCGCCTCAACCCGAGGAGATTGCTCATCCTCAGCTGAGTGCCACACAAAAAAAGGCCATTGTTGAATCGTTCCACCTCGTGACGGGCGCGTCGGCCAGCGCGTCCTCGGACTCAGGTTTAGCGCGTGATTACACCGGACCCCTAGCTGGCCCCGTTTCCGAGGGTCCCCTCATTCCCGACCAGATCGTCTACGCCGGTTCACTTCCCCTCGTTCTTCAAGGGGACGAGGACGAGGCCGCACTTTCCCACAAGGTCGAGCAGTTCCAGGCGACTCACGAACGTCTGCCGATCATCGCAGTCGTTCCCGGTGCCCTCGTCGTTGCGATCGGAGATTCACCCTCGGGCGCGGATAATGCCCTCGCAACGTACCTCGATGCTGTGCGAGTAGCAGCCGATGCAGACCGCATCGGAAAGGTCCGGGTGATGAACCAGGCCGAGCGTCACTTCATTGAGCATTGGGAGGCCGAAGCCTACCGGCGCTCAGTGGCAAAGGAACAGTAGTTCGCCTTATTTCGCAGGCCAACCACCGTCACCGCCGCCTCGTGGGATCGTCAAGAATCCGACTCTGCGAGGCGGCGTTTAACGATCCCCGAAAACCCGGCGTTCCGCCGCCTCCCAGGTTTCATATTCAGTCGGCCTCGGCTCGTAGCGCACGAGGTCGGTGGAGTTAACAACCACGCGACGCAAGGCGTCAAGTCCACCGCTGATGGCTCCCACGGCGCGTAGCTGAACAACCATATTGCCCACGGCGGTTCCCTCAACGGGACCCGCTATCACGCGGCGACCTGTGGCATCAGCCGTCGACTGACACAGGAGCACATTCTTTGATCCACCACCCACAATGTGAATCACGTCGAGCGACCGTCCCGACAGGGATTCGGCCTCGCGCAGAGCCCGGCGATACGCAACAACAAGAGATTCCGTAATCGACCGGAGAACCTGCGCGCGCGTCTGAGGCACTGGCTCCCCGTGTTCTTCACACCACCGACTGATACGGCCACACATGTCACCCGGAGTCAAGAACGAGGAGTCGTTGATATCAAAGAGGGTACGCATCGGGTCCGACGCTTCGGTTTCCGCATCAAGAACGGGCCACGACATCTGAGCCATTCCCTGCGAACGCCACTGGCGCAGACATTCTTGCTGCACCCACATCCCCATGATGTTCTTCAGGTAGCGAACGGTCCCATCGACGCCCAGCTCATTCGTGAAATTTGCCGAACGCGATGCCTGTGAGAGAACCGGCTCATCCAGTTCCATACCCACAAGCGACCACGTGCCCGAGGAAATGAAACCAAACGTGGGCTGCGCTGGCGCGGAGTGATCAGCCGAAGCCGCTGGGGAACCGGGATCTGAGAGCTTCACTGTGAGATCAGCAGCTGAGTCGTCCTCGACTGCGGGAACCGCAACGACCGCGGACGCCGTGTCGTGGGAACCCACCGCAACAAGCGGCGTGGGGTTCCCCTCCCGGGTGCGCAGGTCAATGTCCTCAACGCGGACCGGCCCGATGATTGTTCCAGGTTCAACGAGCTCAGGAAGAAGAGAGGCCGTATCAACGCCGAAGTTCGAGCGAAGAACATCACCAACACCGGTGGACCACGTGCGTGTTCTCGGATCCACCATCCCGGTGGTCGACGCATTCGTCACCTCGCAGACGTGACGATTCGTTAGCCAATATCCCAATAAATCGGGGATCATCAGCATCCGTGTGCCCCGCGACGAACGCCCCTGGTCCCTATCGGCAATGAGCTGGAACATCGTGTTGAAAGGTTGAAATTGCAACCCGTTGAGTCGATATAACTCATCCGCATCCATCGACTCGAATACGCGATTCACGGCGTTAGCTGTGCGTTTAGACCGATAGGACGCAGGGTTACCCACGAGACGACCCTCATCGTCCACGAGCCCGTAGTCAACCGCCCAGGAGTCGATCCCGATCGCGTCAACCGGTCCGCGTCGCGCCGCCTCAGTCAGGCCCTCGCGAATTCCTCGCCACAAAGCAAGAATGTCCCATTCGTAATCGCCCACCCCATTTACGGGGACGAGGACGGGGCCGTTGTGGAAACGCGAGCATTCTTCAACGACGAGGCATCCGTCCGTGAAAACTCCACGGAGCACACGCCCAGATGAGGCTCCCAGATCAATGGCAACAACGGTAAATGACACGGGGTTTCCTCCGGTAAAAGTACGTGCGGTCAGTCAAGGCCCCGACCCGGGGTGGTCGGCAATTGATGCCGGCCACCCCGGGTCCGTCCTCGTTAATGAACCCCACGAAAGAACGGGAACGATGATGCTGAGGCGAAACCCGGGAAAGGACAACGCTTCCCCGGGCGAGGGCGGACTCAGGCGCCCCAGCCGGCCTGCTGACCACCCACGCGCTCAGCTTCGATCTTCGCCAGGTAGCCGGAGCGAGCAAATGCCGCCAAAGGATCGGGGTCGAGGCCCTTGTCTTCGCGAAGCTCACGAAGGAGCGGACGCACGTCGGTGGAGAAAGCATCCATGAGAACCTGGTTCGCCCCAATGACGTCGTGGTCTTCCTGCGCTTTCTTCAGGGCATCGCGATCCACGAGAAGGGCTTTCGCTGTGGCCTCTTGGACGTTGAGCGCGGAGAGAATCTCACCGGGGATCTTCGCTTCAAGGTTGTGGCACTGGTCAAGCATGAAGTTGACACCCGAGTTCTTGTCCAGAGCACCAAAGCCAACGATCTCATGCATGATGCGGAACAGTTGGAACGGGTCGGCAGCGCCAACAATGAGGTCGTCGTCGGCGTAGAAACGGGAGTTGAAGTCGAAAGCTCCCAGGCGACCGGCGCGCAGCAGTTGAACAACGATGAATTCAATGTTCGTACCCGGTGCGTGGTGACCGGTGTCGAGGCAGACAACCGCGCGCTCACCCAGGGCGAGGACGTGGCTGAGGGCCGTCCCCCAGTCGGGAACATCGGTGTGATAGAAAGCCGGCTCGAAGAACTTGTATTCGAGGAGGAGCTTGTGGTCATCGTCAAGCTCGGCATAGATTGTGTGCAGGGAATCCGCCAGGCGTTCCTGACGAGCGGCAATGGAATCCTGACCCGGGTAGTTCGTGCCATCTCCCAGCCAGATCTTCACAACTTTCGATCCGGTTGCGCGCATGACATCGATGCAGTGCAGGTGAGCGTCGATAGCTTTGCGGCGCTTAACCTCATCAGAGTTCGTCAGTGACCCGAACTTGTAGTCGTCATCCTGGAAGACATTGGAGTTGACGGTACCAACCTCCACGCCCAGGCCCTCGGCGTGTGCCTTGAGTTCCTCAAAGGAATCGACCTCGTCCCAGGGGATGTGGATCGATACGCGCGGGGTCATTCCGGTGAACTGGTGGACCTGCGCGGCGTCCTCGAATTTCTCGAAGGCGTTGCGCGGGGTGCCCGGGGTGGCGTAGACCTTGAAGCGGGTCCCGGAGTTACCGAACGCCCACGAGGGTAGCTCAATGGTTTGTTCGCTGAGCAGACGACGCTGCTCGGCGGTGAGGTCGTTGAGGGTGACCATAGTGTTCTCCTAGTTTTTACAGGTGTGAAAAGTGTGGCGACTGCGAGGCGGCGGCGCTGGGCGCGTCACTCAAGGTAGAAGTACTGAGGAAGGATCTGAGCGTGGCCACCTCCACCCGGCTGGAAGTATTGGGCCATCGCTGCCTGCCATCGAGTGTTGACCTCGGTTCGTGCCATAGCTTCCTGGGCAGCATGGACATCATCGGACTCGAAGTACCCCACAACCATTCCCGTGTCTTCCTCAAGGAAAAGGGAGTAGTTGCGCCAGCCACTTGCCGACAGTGCCTCGCGCATCTCCTCCCATACGCGCTGGTGGACATCCGCGTACTCGGCAAGTTTTTCCGGGCGAACGCGCAACAGGAAGCACTGACGGGTCGGTGAGGCTTGCTCGGTGCCGTCAAGGGTTTCACGCAAGCTCGGGGTTTGGGTCATCATTCCTCCTTCGTCATTGAATGGGAACGGCGTACATATCACTATAGAATGA
Organism: Schaalia sp. ZJ405; assembly: GCF_011038885.2. NCBI lineage: Bacteria > Bacillati > Actinomycetota > Actinomycetes > Actinomycetales > Actinomycetaceae > Schaalia > Schaalia zhouxuedongae. Next base: position 2,237,580 of record NZ_CP064952.1, read on the forward strand.
ATCGTTTCACAGATCAAGTGATCCATTCCACGAGATGAGTTGCGGTGGCCGAAGAAACGCCCTCGACCACCGCAACTGAGAGACTTTCACCAATCGAACGAGTTCACGACCACAGCAGTGCTTCGCGCTCTAACGGCAGTGCTGCACGCTGCACCAGATGCCTGTGAACCCATCCGAATGGCTTAGAAGTCGTAGTTGTTGATGTTGTCTTTGTTGAAGCGAACCGGATCGCCAACAACGACGATGCCGCCCTCTTCGACGGTACGTTCGCCCAGTTCACCGGCAGTGAATGTGTCACCCACAGCACCCGTGATTGCACCAGACTGCAACGCAGCACCCGCGTACGCGGCCACGTATCCCAGCTGAGCCGGATCCCACAGGGCGAACTCCTTGACGGTGCCATCCTCAACAAAGGAACGCATCTCGTTGGGCAGACCCAGACCCGTCAGCATGACCTTGCCCTTGTATTCAGAGGTCGACAGGTAGCGTGCGGTCGCGGCAATGCCGACCGTCGTCGGAGAGACGATGGCATCGAGGTCGGGGTTGGACTGAAGCAGACCCTGGGCCTCCTGGAAGGACTTCGTGTCATCGTCGTCGCCGTACACCTTGGCAACGATCGTGATGTCCTTGTACTTGTCGTTGGAAGCAATTTCTTCTTCCATGTACTTGATCCACGTGTTCTGGTTCGTCGCATTCGCCGTGGCCGAAAGAATCGCGACGTTCCCCTTACCGCCGATCTGTTCCGACACCATTTCCAGCATCGTCAGGGCAACCTGCTTGGACTCCACCTGGTTGATGAAGACATCGCGGCACTCCTTGGCGGCATCAGAGTCAAAGGTGACGACCTTCGCCCCAGCATCACGCGCCTCCTTGAGTGCGGGGCACACGGCATCGGGGTCGTTAGCTGCGATGGCAATAACATTTGTTCCGGCCTGAACTTCGGCGTTAATGAAAGACACCTGCGACGAGGAGGACGCTTCAAGGGGGCCAACGGTCTGGTGATCCGAGAATCCCAACTCTTTGGCAGCTTTCGTTCCGCCACTGAGCGTCACGTCAGAGAACGGATTGTTCAACTGCTTGGGAATGAAAGTGATCGTCGCGTCGGAAACGTCGTAGGAACCATCGGATGAGGCTGCCGGAGCCTTTGAGTCTCCAGAATCCGATCCTGGAGCTGACTGATCGCCGCCCGAACACGCGGTGAGCGACATGGAGGCCATGAGGAACATGGCACCGAATGCAGCTGCGAGGCTGCGTCGTGACTGAGACATCTTTGTCTTCCTTTCAGGCGCGTGCCGCGCCAACTGTGGGGTTTTGTGTCGGTTTCACGGGGGTTGACTGGCGTTTTGACCGCCATTCTTTCCAGGCGGTGGCCACCGACGGAGCCACTACCGACGCAATGAGGAGCAGACCGGTAATCATCACGAGGACGACCTCCGGGATGCGGTTGAGACGGAGCGCGTAGTTGAGGACACCAACGGTGAAGACACCGCAGACGCTGCCCCAGATCGACCCCTTTCCACCGAAGACCGAAACGCCACCGAAAACAACGGCTGCGATGACGGTGAGTTCGAGTCCTTCAACGTTGTCCGACTTCGCTGCGGAGTAGCGCAGCGTATAGAAGATGCCGGCAACGGCTGCCATGAATCCGGACAGCACCAGGGCGATCATCCGTGAACGCCGCGTGTCGATGCCAACGAATCGGGCAGCTTCCTTGGAGTGTCCAAGCGCAATGAGTCCACGTCCGAATGGAGTCTTATGCAGGAGGATCCAGAAGATCACAATGAAGAGGATCAGCGGAATGGACACGTAGGGAATACCTGTTTTACCAAAGGATCCGGTGGCGAAAGCTGTTGCCCATTCGGGGAATGCGGAGATCGACGTGTCACCGATGACCACCAGGGCTAGCCCTCGATAAAGCGCGAGTGTACCGATCGTCACCGCCAGCGCGGGGATGCCGACGTACGCGGTGAGGAATCCGTTGAACGCGCCGCAGATAATGCCGATGATCAGGCAGATGACAACGACTCCCCCGAAAGGCATTCCCCCGTGAATGAGCATGCCCATTGAGGCGGATACGAGGCCGGCTGTTGACGCGACCGACAGGTCGATATCGGCGTTGATCATCACCAGGGTCATGGGCAGCGCCATCAGCAGGGTTGTGGTCACGTCCAGGGTGAGGTACGTCAGGGTTCGGGGTTGGCCGAATCGGGGAACGAGGACGAGCGCGGCAATGACGATTGCCACGAGGATCAGCGTCATCTTCGTATCACGAGATGCCCACACGCGTTTGAGGAATTTATTGCGTTTCTTCCGTGCTGCCGTTGTATCGGGGGTGCTCATTTGCCTGCCCCTCCCTTCTTACGTAGCGCATCCTGGCGACGGATCGTCGAGACGCGGTCAACGAGGATGGCGACGATGATGAGGACGCCAACAACCGCTCGCTGCCAGAATTTGTCCACTCCGATCGCTGTCAAAGCGGATGTGATGGTGTTGAGCAGGAGAGCGCCAATAGCCGCGCCGTATGCGGTTCCCACGCCGCCGGTAATGGCCACACCACCGACCACGCAGGCCGCAACGATGTCGAGTTCCATTCCCGTTCCGGTGGTTGCCCCAACTGAGTTGAAGCGCGAGGCGTAGAGGACACCGCCGAGCCCAACTAACGCACCGTTTGCAACGAAGGCCGCGAATACTCGCTTGCCCACGGGGATTCCGTAGACGGCGGCGGCCGCGCGGTCAGAGCCGATGGCGTAGAGGTCGCGTCCCGAACGGGCGTACTTTTGATAGAGGGACACGAGGACGACGACGACAATCGCGAGGATTGTCAGAACCGGGAAGCCAAGCACTGTGGCAACACCCATGTCACCGAAGGATTTGGGGCGGTCACCGGCGAAGTACTGCGTGGAACCGGCCCACCAGTTCAACGCCCCTCGGAAAACGTAGAGCGTGCCGAGCGTGATGACCATCGCGGGCACTTTCGCCTTGGTCACCAGCAGACCGTTGATCGCTCCCAGGAGCGCCCCGAGAAGAGTCCCGGCGATAAAGACAACGATGATCGGGATATTTGGGACGTTCACGAAAAGGATTCCCGTGAAGAATGCGGAGAATCCCAGGATCGAGCCGACGGAGAGATCAACGCCCTCGGAGGAAATAATCAAGGATTGTCCGGCGGCCATGAGCATGGCGATCGTTGCGTTGAGGAAGAGGTCTTTGATGCCTTGCGCAGTGAGGAACCTCGGGTTCAATGCCCATGTGATGAGGACGAGGGCGATGAGCGCAACAAAGACCGGCATTTCTCGGATCGAGAAAATCTGTCTGAACAGGTTCGGACGAGATGTCGAGGGACGCACATTATTCGCAGCGGAAGTGGAAGCGGTTGTCATCGTGATGCCGCCTTTGCGTGATCGGTTGCCGCAGTCATGACGTTCTCCGAATTTGCTTCTTCGCGGGAGAATTCACCGGTGATGACGCCTTCACACATGACGAGGACCCTGTCGGACATTCCGAGAACCTCGGGGAGTTCGGAGGAAATCATGATGATGGCAACCCCGGACTGGGCAAGGGTGGACAGGAGGCGATGGACCTCGGACTTTGTGCCGACGTCAATGCCTCGGGTTGGTTCGTCAACAATGAGGATCCGAGGATGCGTGGCCAGCCACTTCGCTAAAACGACTTTCTGCTGGTTTCCCCCTGACAGCGCGGAGACGGGGTCGTGCTGGCTCGCGGTTTTCACCTCAAGTTTCTTCGACCATTCGATGGCTTCACGAGCTTCGCGGCTGGAGTTAATCAGGCCCCATTTCGCTAGCCGGTCCCGGAGGGTCAGTGCTGTATTTCTCAGCACTGAGACGTCCATGACGAGTCCCTGTTTGCGTCGGTCCTCGGGAACGAATCCCAGGCCAGCTTTGATTGCTCCCGTCGTGTCACCCAGGCGCAAGGGTTTACCGAAGACTTCGACGCGTCCAGCGTCAACTGAGTCGATGCCCATGATTGCGCGGACAACTTCGGATCGGCCAGCCCCAACGAGCCCGGCAAGGCCAACGATCTCACCGGAACGCACCTCGAATGAGACATCTCGGAAAACACCGGTACGTGTCAGTCCCTCAACTTTGAGAACGGTGTTGCCGATGTCTGCTTCAAGTTTGGGGAAGAGCTGATCGATACTCCGACCAACCATGTCGCGCACGAGTTCTGGCTCATTGGTTTCGCTGATCATGCGGGTCGACACGTAGCTTCCGTCGCGCATGATGGTGACTCGATCGCACAGCTGAAAGATTTCTTCCATGCGATGAGAGATGAACATCAAAGCGGCACCGCGGTCACGAAGCGCAGTTGCGATCTGGAAGAGACGCTCGACCTCGTGCCCTGAGAGCGCGGCTGTTGGTTCATCCATGATGAGGACTTTGGCGTCCAAGGAAATTGCTTTCGCAATTTCTAGGATCTGCTGATCAGCGATGGACAGTCCTTCGGCGGGATGAGACGGGTCGATGTCAACTTCAAGGCGATCGAACAGCTCTTGCGCATCCTTGCGCATCTTCGCGTGGTCGATCATGCCGAACTTATTCGTTGGCTGGCGTCCGATGTAGATGTTCTCAGCAACGGTCAGGTCTGGGAAAAGCGTGGGTTCCTGATAGATCACGGAGATGCCAGCGGCTTTCGATTCCGTTGGGCTGCGGAAAGTCACGGGTTTTCCGTCGACGAGGAATTCACCGGAGTTCGGCTGGTGAATACCCGCAAGCACCTTGACGAGGGTGGACTTGCCAGCTCCGTTTTCTCCGGCGAGAGCATGGATTTCTCCCGGATACAGCTCAATACACCCGTCTCCCATCGCAACGAAGTTTCCAAATTTCTTCACTGCGTGTTGGAGCGAGACGATCGGCTGAATATGATCGCGTCTCACACGACCACCTCCACATTGAGGGTGAAACGATTCAGTGGACTGAGTGTGGCATGTTTGCGCACATACTGTCAACAACATCACCGTGGCGTCACACTGTTGTTATCCGAAGATTCATTGAACAATTGAAACGTTTTTACGACAGAAACACCGCCGACGTTCTTTCCGTATCGCACAGCCTCACTGTCAGCTCGCCCAGCCCAATCGCCTGGCCCCGCTGTCAGCGTTCACACCCTGGCGCGCCCCTCCTTCAGCGGTATTTCACGCTCAGTGCAGCGTTCACATGCAAGAATGAAGCAGCTTATGTTTCGCATCTCAAGGGATAGACATGGTTTCTGCTCGTCGTGCCTCTTCACGTAGCTCATCCGCAAAGGCACCCAGCGTCAAAGATGTTGCTCTCACGGCCGGGGTAAGCGTCGGAACGGTATCCAACGTCATCAACGGACGCGGAACTGTAGGCCAAGATGTTCGCCAGAGAGTCAATGACGCGATACGCACGCTCGGCTACGTCCCAAATCCAACAGCCCAAGCACTGCGGCGCGGAGTTTCCCCGCTGGTGGGCGTCGCCGTTTTCGACTTGACCAATCCGTTCTTCATGGAAGCAGCCGCCGGAATGGAACGCCGCCTTCACGAAGCCGGATGCGTCATGTCTCTGGCATCAACCCATGCTGACCCTCAATCGGAGGCAACACTGCTGCGGGCGCTCGCTGGCCAGGCAGTCCGGGGAATCCTCCTGACCCCGGCAGATTCCGATCTTGAAGTCGCCCATGAACTCGTTCGCCGCGGACTCCCCGTGGTTCTCTTCGACTCTCCCGACACCCCAGCTGACATGTCAGCAATCTCCATTGATGACCGTGCCGGAGCAACCCTCGCGATCGAACACCTCCTCGGCCTCGGCCACCGTCGCATCGTGTTCCTCAACGGGCCATCGAATGTACGCCAAGCACGGCAACGTCTCCTCGGCGTCGAGGATGCCGTTCATCACTGGACCAAGCGCCTCAACGGCAGCGGTGAAGAAAGTGTGTCACTTGAGGTGCTTGAGGCCGAGGACTTCACCGCACGGGCCAGCCGCGCCTGCATGTACGACCTCCTTGAAAAGCACACGATCCCGCTTATTGATCCAAACTCCCCGTCCGCACAAACGGAGACATCATCGCGACAAGACCCGCTCCCCGCGGACTTTCCTACCGCGATTTTCTGCGCAAACGATCTTCTCGCATTCGGAGCAATTTCCGTTCTCAAGGAAGCGCATATCCGCATCCCCGCTGATGTATCGATTGTCGGATTCGATGACATCGCCCTCGCCGCACAGCTGTCCGTTCCACTGACAACCGTGCGTCAACCGATGGAAGAACTCGGAGAGGAAGCCGCCGATCTGCTCCTGCGAGCGGCCACCGACAGGGAATCCCCCGTTGTTCATCGGAAATTCTTTCCACACCTCGTTGTCCGCAAGTCAACAGCTCCTCCCACACGCCGGTAATTCACACCACCCCCATTGCCTGCGCGTGTTTTCTCTAACATGCACTGACATGAGCGGGTGAAAATAAGGCAGAATGGGCGCCGTGCGTTCCCCGTCAACACTTAGCCAGGCCACACAACACGGCGCTGCGGACAGCAAGGACAGCAATGACTCCCCCTCGTTGCTTCTGACCGTTGTGTCCTCGCTGGGAGAATTCGGGTCACGCAGCGTTGCGCGTCTCCTTGAAGACTGGGGCTTCCACGCTGGAATCGTGGGATTTGGCGGCTACGGGTCCACGCGACAAGCACGTGTTCTTGGACGCGTCGTTATGGAACGCGAACACGACCAGCGCTCCTGGCTCAGCCAAAGGCGCGGATGGCGTCAATTCTTTGACGCTCAGGTCCCACGCCAACCCGTCTTGGTGACAATCGGGGATCGCCGGTCTATTACCTTTGCCGATCGCGGAGGCTACATCGATCTCACGCTCTCAGGTCACGGGCTGAGCGCCGGCTGGCACACCGCGTGGATTCAGGTGCTCCACCCCGGCGATGTCAACGCCCTGGGTTTACGTGAAGGCGACACCGTGGTTCCCCGGTTCACCTACACGGGTCGCACCTCGTCCTCGTCAATGACGAAACCCAGACGCACGTCACGTGTGCGCGCAGGAAAACCCGTTCCCGTGACCATCCGAATCATCGGCGACAGGGAACGGCTCGGCATTATTTCGGACATCGACGACACCGTCATGGTGACGATGCTGCCGCGTCTCCTGGTTGCTGCGCGCCACTCCTTTGTTGATCGCGTGTCTTCACGCGAAGCCGTCCCAGGGATGGCGAAGCTGCTGACAACGATGGCGAATGCCGGTGCTGTACTGCTGCGCAGCGAAGATCAACAGGATGAACGTCGGCATCTTAAAGGGCCGGCGCTGTCACGTGAGCCGTCGTCGAATCTTCCGCAGGCCGCTTTACGCGCCGACATTCTCGCCGGAGCAATGGAGAGCCTTGAAACAATGGGAACGGTTCCGCCCCCCGGAGTTCCCGAAGGTACCCACATTCCCGTGATCTACCTGTCAACGGGCGCGTGGAATGTTGTGCCCACACTGCGGGATTTCCTCGCCCGATGCGACTACCCGCTCGGCGGCTATCTGATGACAGATTTTGGCCCGTCAAACACCGGGTGGTTCCGGTCAGGGCGCGAGCATAAGCGTCGGGAGTTGCGTCGCCTCGCGCGGGCTCTACCGGATGTCAAGTGGCTGCTGGTCGGAGATGACGGTCAGCGTGACCCTGAGATTTACGCCGAGTTCGCTCGCGAATATCCCGATCATGTTGCCGGAATTGCGATTCGTTCACTCTCGCAAATTGAGCAATTCATGTCGCACGGATCTTTCGAGTCGATGGTTCCCGATGCTCTGTGGTCTGTTCCCAGGGAAATTCCCGTGTGGTACGGATCCGACGGCGATGTACTTCTTGAGGAGATCCGCGCGGGCGGTCTCAATGAACGTTTCTTCCGTCACCACATCACGGGGAACGAGGACGAGCGCGGGGACGAGGACGAGCGCGCGCCTCGGGGCTAGCAGACTACTTCTTCTTTGACGAACCCGACTGAGCACCCAATTGGGCTCCAGATTGTGCTCCCGATTGTTCGGCAAGATCAGCTAGCTGGTCAGGATCCAGGTTCAGGCACGACTGCGGGGCAACGAGCGGAGACTTTGATTCGACGATTTTCTGCGTCTCCTCGGCGCTCAAAGGACCGGTGTAGAACGTCCCCAACACGACCGTGACGGTCTTGTCGGTGGCAGCGGTCAACGACACCTTGGATTTGGGGAAGAAACGGGCAACGGTGTACGCCTCGTTGATGGCCCGGGGACCGGCGTCGATCTCAACAACTCCGGGGTATCCCACATTCGAGTTACCCGGCTCCATCGGCTTGAATCCCGCTGCGGTGAGCATCGTCGTTGCCTCACCGGCAATTCCTTGACGATCCGTGGCATTGAGAACTTGAACGTTGATCGATGCGGGATCAACCGGGCGCGCGCCCTCAGCCGGACAGGGCATGTCACCCGGTTGGGCGAACTTGACGGCACGCGAGAACTCATTGCCGAAAGGAATGGGGATGATTCCCACGAAGACAAGCACCGACAGCAACGCAGCAACAAGCATGACCGCAGACGAGATCGCGAACGCAAGGTTCTGCTTCATGCGTCGCTGCTCAAGAAATCGTTGACGCGGGGTCATCGGAGGATTGGGAGAACTCACGCAACCAACCTAGCGGAACACGGGGCCTATGCGCATCTGATTTCGGCGTGAACTTCCCCCTCGGGTCTTCCTTGGCGGATGTTCCTGAGCATCCTGCCCCATGTGCGACTAGCGTGGGTGTCAGCGTTCCAGACGGAGCGTTCGTGAAACGTTGACCGCGAAAGGGCCTGTGATGGAGTTCCTGACCGACGAACTTTTGGACAGAATCCACTCCCGTGCCGCCACACATGACAGCACGAATACTTTCCCCAGCGACGACCTCGACGATCTGCGTGCAGCCGGCTATCTTTCAGCCTTTGTTCCTGAGCAGTACGGTGGCGCTGGCTTGACTTTGCCGGAGATTGCCGCGGAACAAACTCGCCTGGCGAAAGCCGCACCCGCAACGGCTCTGGGGATCAACATGCATCAGATCATCGTTGGTCTCGGCAGACACCTGGTGCGCCACGGCAATCCTCGCGGTGAAATCATTCTTCGGGAGGCCACCAAGGGTGAGCTTTTCGGCTTCGCCATTTCGGAACCGGGCAACGACCTCGTGCTTTTCGGTTCAATCACGCAGGCAACACCTGACGCAGACGGCGGCTATTCGTTCACGGGAACGAAGATCTTTACGTCATTGGCACCCGCATGGACGCGGATCCTGACATTTGGCCGCGACGACTCTGACCCCGATGCACCTCAATCTGTGTTCGCGATCCTTAACCGCGAGGACGGTGGCTTCACCATTAAGGATGATTGGGACACCCTTGGGATGCGTGCCACGCAGTCAAATTCGACGATCCTTGAAGGAGCGCATGCCCCCGAATCGCGGATTCTCACGCGCACCGATCCGGGGCCGTCGAAGGATCCCGTTGTTTTCGGTATTTTCTCTAACTTCGAGATCCTCCTCGGTGCCACGTATCAGGGAATCGGCGAACGCGCCGTCGAAGTTGCCGCTGAGCATGTGAAGACTCGCCGGTCCGTGAAGAATCAGACGACCTACGCCAACGACCCGGATATTCGGTGGCGTATTGCCGAGGCCGCGCTCGCGATGAACGCTGTTGGCCCTCAGATTCGGGAATTGGCCAATGACATTGAGCACGGCGTTGACCGCGGCCCCCTGTGGATGCCGCAGCTTTCTGCCGCGAAGAATGCCTCAGCCGAAGCCACTCTACGCGCCGTGGAGCAGGCAATTCGCGCATGCGGCGGATCCTCGTATTACAACTCTCATGAGTTGTCTCGTCTCTACCGCGATGCTCTGGCGGGCCTTTTCCAACCGTCGGACCAGGAATCCCTGCACGGGGCGTGGGCAAACGTCATTCTCGGTCCCATCGAGAAGTAGGCGTTTGTTGCCTGCTTAGTCACCCGGACGGAACACGAACGAGTCGAAACCTAAGGATTCGATGTCGTTTGCGAGCGCTCGGACCTGATCGTCCCATCCTGCGCCCTGCGCTCTAAATCCCTTAGGGGTTCCCTCTTGGCGTGCCTGTTGGAGAGCGAAGACCCGTGCCCCCGCGTCGCGGACGCGACGCGCCACGTCCAGCCCGTCAGCTGGTCCGTCAGGGTACACGGTCAAGCGCACCTCGTGGTCAACCTCGGGATGAGACAGGAGGATGTCCAATGATTCCCAGGCCCGGGTACCCGAGGCGTCGCCGGGAATACCGGACACCTGGGAATAGTTCGCGGGCGTTGCCTTAATGTCGATCCCCACCCAGTCAACAAGCCCTTCGTCAAGGAGAGCGCTCAGGCGCGACGGGTAGGCACCGGCGGTGTGGAGACCCACGGCATAGTCAAGTTCACGCAGCCGACGCATCGCGGATGCCACAGCGATCTGGCGCGTGGCCTCACCGCCGGAAAAAACCACACCGTCAAGGAGTCCGCGTCGCCGAGACAGGAGATCTTCAACCGCTGACCACGCAACAACTCCGGGAATCCGCGGGTCAATGATTGCGCTGTTATGACAGTACGGGCATGACCACGGGCATCCTTGAAGGAACACCGACGCAACAAATTTCCCCGGCCAGTCAACGGTTGACAGCGCCACGAGCCCCGCGATCTGAAGATCATCCGGGGAATCATGTCGCCCACTGAAATCCCGGGGGGACGAGGCCGAGCTCGTCCTCGTCCCCTGAGATTCCGATACCGACGCAACCCCCGTGTCTAAGCGGGGCACGTCCATCTCGGGAAGTGACTCACTCACGACCGGGCCTGACGCTCCTCGACGGAGGCGAATGCAGACACCAGCTCGCCGTGGCGCTCAGCAGCCGACTCGGTGAACATCTCACGTTCGGCGTACTCGCCTTTCTTGCCGATATTGAAGGACTGAACGGGACGGAAATAGCCCATCACCCGGGTCCACACTTCGCAGGGCTGAGGCTCGCGGTCTGGGTGAGCCTGCGCGCACTTCTCACAGGTGAAATGCTCACCCGCAAGGTATCCGTGGACCGGGCACACCGAGAACGTCGGTGTGATCGTGATGTAGGGAACCTTGAAGGCCGTCAACGATCGGCGCACCATCGTCTTGCAGGCCTCACCTGAACTCAGACGTTCACCCATGTACAGGTGCAAGACCGTGCCACCGGTGTACTTGCCCTGGAGTACTTCCTGATCCTCTAGAGCTTGGAATGGATCATCGGTGTAGCCCACTGGGAGCTGCGAGGAATTCGTGTAGTACGGCTGCTCAGAGGTCCCGGCCTGAATGATGTTGGGGAAGCGCTTACGGTCTTCCTTGGCGAAGCGGTAGGTCGTGCCCTCAGCCGGAGTGGCTTCGAGGTTGTAGAGGTGGCCTGTTGATTCTTGAAGCTCCACCATGCGGTCACGCACGTGATCGAGCACGCGCACGCACATGTCGAAGCCACGAGGATCCGTCAGGTCATAGTCGCCGCCGGAGAAGTTGCGGACCATCTCGTTCATCCCGTTGACGCCGATCGTTGAAAAATGGTTGTCCAGCGATCCCAGGTAACGCTTCGAATAGGGGAAGAGGCCGTGGTCCATGTGGAACTGAATCGTCTCACGTTTGCTTTCCAGTGACTGTGAGGCCAGGTCGATGAGTTCGTCGAGGCGAGCGATCAGTGCATCCTCGTTCCCCGCAAAGAGGTAGCCCAGGCGCGCCATGTTCATCGTGACAACTCCGATGGAACCGGTGAGTTCTGCCGACCCGAAGAGCCCGTTGCCACGCTTGAGCAGTTCACGCAGGTCCAGCTGGAGTCGGCAGCACATCGACCGGATCATGTGGGGATCCAAGTCTGAGTTAATGAAGTTCTGGAAATACGGCAGCCCATACTTCGCAGTCATCTCAAAGAGGAGGTCGGCGTTAGGGGTGTCCCAGTCGAAATCCGGCGTGATGTTGTAGGTCGGGATTGGGAAGGTGAAGACTCGTCCGTCAGCGTCACCCGCCATCATCACTTCGATGAATGCGCGGTTAATCAGGTCCATTTCTTCTTGAAGATCACCGTAGGTGAAGTCCACAACCTCGTCACCGATCATCGGGTATTCGTCACGGAGGTCATCGGGGCACGTCCAGTCGAAAGTCAGGTTCGTGAATGGGCACTGCGATCCCCAGCGGCTGGGGACGTTGAGGTTGTAGATCAGTTCCTGGAGGCTTTGGACGATCTCCTCGTAGCTCATGTTGTCGAGCCGCACGAAGGGCGCCATGTATGTGTCGAAGGAACTGAAGGCCTGCGCTCCTGCCCATTCGTTTTGCAGTGTGCCGAGGAAGTTGACGATCTGCCCGCATGCTGATGAGAAGTGTTTCGGTGGCGCGGACGCGATCGCACCCGTCACTCCGTTGAATCCTTCCTGGATGAGGCGTTTGAGTGACCATCCCGCGCAGTATCCTGCGAACATGTCGAGGTCGTGGATGTGGTAGTCGCCGTCGCGGTGTGCCTGGCCGATCTCCGGGGTGTAAATCCGCTCTAACCAGTAGTTCGCGATGATCTTCCCCGCCGAGTTGAGGATCAGTCCACCCAGGGAATATCCCTGGTTTGCATTCGCATTGACCCGCCAGTCCGACCTGTCGAGGTATTCATCGACCGTCGCGATAACATCAACGTCATAGCGTGGTGCAGGGTCTGCGAGAAGAGCGCGGTTGTCCATGATTCACCTTTTCGGCTTTGTTCGTTTCCACGTCACCCGTGATGTTTGCCGACATTCATTGACGAGGACGACGCTGCGGTCCTCGCACATGGCATTGTGTGAGGAGCGCACATTTCGGCGGTCAAGTCGGATGGGCACTCGGTGACAAATATTTTCCGTCGAAGCACTAGTTCTAGTGCCCTGAGCGGATGCTGACCACTATATCTAGTGGATGTTGTGATCTCGACGCACAAACACCGAGACACGCCAGAGGCAATTGACCGTTCCGCGCCCGCCAGTCTTTTTCGGGACCTTTGACCCAGTTGGGCTCTACGGGTCATCAACACGTTCTCACTGTTGACGCTTCGTCAATCTTCTCGTGTCTACCTGTGTTCACTCTGATGTTGCCCTTAGGCAACTCCATCCCTTGCGCATGGACGCTCACGTCGCAATGAATCTATTCGCTGTGACGTTTTTGGCGCAAATCAGCCAAAATCGAGGGTTTTTAGGCCACTCACGTCACAACGAAACTATTCATTGTGACGTTTTTGGCACAGATCAGCCAAAATCAAGGGTTTTCCGACCACAAACGTCACAACGAAACTATTCGCTGTCACGTTTTTGGCGTGACCACGTGTTTTCTCCAGGGCGAAGCTCGAACACAGAGGGGGTTGAAGTCCAAAGAGGCCATGACGAAGAAACACAAAGGTGGCCCCGGGAGATTTCTCTCCCGAGGCCACCTATCTGCTGAGAATCAGCTGCGTGATCTACTGATCATCAGTCGTTCTGCTTGCGTCGACGAGCCAGCAGAGCACCGAGACCGGCGAGACCACCTGCTGTGAGCAGGGCAGCACCCGCAGTTGCACCGGTGTGCGCGAGTTTGCGCTTCTTGGCAACTTCACGGTCCTTCGAGTTGGCAACGAGCGGATCGGTTCCGTTCTTGACCTCGTCACCGTCATTGATGCCATCGCCATCGGTATCGGGGTTGTTCGGGTTAGTCGGAGCGGGCTTGCCGTTCTTATCAACTCGGTTCACCTCGTCACCGTCGCTCAGACCGTCACCATCGGTGTCGGGGTTCTTCGGATCGGTGTTACCCGGCTTACCGTTCTTGTCGAACTTATCGTCCTTGAACGGATTCTTCGCCCCGCTGACCTCGTCACCGTCGTTGATGCCATCACCGTCGGTGTCGGCCTTCTTCGGATCGGTTCCGAGTTTCTTCTCTTCACCGTCGTTGAGACCATCACCGTCAGTGTCAGCCTTCTTTGGATCAGTGCCATCCTTCTTCTCGTCACCGTCGCTGACACCGTCACCATCGGTGTCGGCAGTGTTCGGATCGGTTGGAGCGGGCTTGCCGTTTTCGTCGACTCGGTTGACCTCATCACCGTCGTTCACGCCGTCACCATCGGTGTCGGGGTTCTTCGGATCAGTCGGCTTACCATCGAACTTGTTCCCATCACCGCTGACTTCATCACCGTCATTGATGCCGTCGCCGTCGGTGTCGACCTTCTTCGGGTCGGTTCCGAGCTTCTTCTCTTCACCGTCATTGAGACCATCACCGTCAGTGTCAGCCTTCTTCGGATCGGTACCATCCTTCTTCTCGTCACCATCGTTCACACCGTCACCATCGGTATCAGCCTTGGTGGGATCAGTACCGTCCTTCTTCTCGTCACTATCGCTGACGCCGTCACCATCGGTATCCTTCGAGTTCGGGTTGGTCTTGGGATCCTTTGCATCCGGATCATCAACCGTCTTACCCGTAGTCGGATCAACCTTGGTGTTGAGCTCTTCACCATCCTTCACACCGTCATTGTCGGTGTCGGGATTCTTCGGATCAGTGTTACCCGGCTTGCCGTCCTTATCGAACTTATCGTCCTTGAACGGATTCTTCGCCCCACTAACCTCATCACCATCGTTGACACCATCGTTATCGGTGTCAGGGTTCTTCGGATCAGTGCCGAGCTTCTTCTCTTCACCGTCATTGAGACCATCACCGTCAGTGTCAGCCTTCTTCGGATCGGTACCATCCTTCTTCTCGTCACCATCATTCACACCGTCACCATCGGTATCAGCCTTGGTGGGATCAGTGCCGTCCTTCTTCTCGTCACTATCGCTGACGCCGTCACCATCGGTATCCTTCGAGTTCGGGTTGGTCTTGGGATCCTTTGCATCCGGATCGTCAACCGTCTTACCCGTAGTCGGATCAACCTTGGTGTTGAGCTCTTCACCATCCTTCACACCGTCATTGTCGGTGTCGGCGTTCTTCGGATCAGTGTTACCCGGCTTGCCGTCCTTATCGAACTTATCGTCCTTGAACGGATTCTTCGCCCCACTAACCTCATCACCATCGTTCACGCCGTCACCATCGGTGTCAGGGTTCTTCGGGTCGGTTCCGAGCTTCTCTTCATCCTTGTCGGTCAGGCCATCACCATCAGTGTCAGTATCGTCCGAGTTCGGGTTGGTCTTGGGATCCTTTGCATCCGGATCGTCAACCGTCTTACCCGTAGTCGGATCAACCTTGGTGTTGAGCTCTTCGCCATCCTTCACACCGTCATTGTCGGTGTCGGCGTTCTTCGGATCAGTGTTACCAGGCTTGCCATTCTTGTCGAACTTATCGTCCTTGAACGGATTCTTCGCCCCACTAACCTCATCACCGTCATTGACACCATCGTTATCGGTGTCAGGGTTCTTAGGATCGGTTCCGAGCTTCTTCTCCTCACCATCATTCAGACCATCACCATCGGTGTCAGCCTTCTTCGGATCAGTGCCATCCTTGACCTCGTCACCATCGTTCACACCGTCACCATCGGTGTCAGGGTTCTTAGGATCGGTTCCGAGCTTCTCTTCATCCTTGTCGGTCAGGCCATCACCATCGGTATCCCTGGTGGAGTCCTTGACACGAATAACGAAGGTTTCGGTATCGGTGACCTCACCGTTATCTTCTCCAACCGTATCGGTCACAGTGACACTAACGGTGTACTCCTGGTCCTCATTTGTGGTCGGAGCACCCGAAATGACATTCGTCGCACTATCGAAGGTTACGCCAGCAGGCAGTCCTGCGACTGTCACTTTTCCGGTGACGTCAATCGGCGCGCCAGCCAGGTCGGAGGCAGTTACGGTGACCGGCTTGATCGGATCACCCGACCACACAGACTGATCGGAGATCGTCCCAACATTCAGAGCAGTACGCTCTCTGACGGTCACAGTAAAGGTCTCCGTATCGGTTGAACTATCCGGGTAGGTATGGTTCACAGTCACTGTGATTACGTCTCCCGGCGTTGCGCTCTCGGGAATCATCACGGTTACGGTGCCATTTTCATCAACAGTTGCGGTGGCACCTTTGTCTGCCGTAGCGGTCGATGTTGTTCCATTCGGGAGACCTGTTCCATTGTTGGGAACATCAACGCTCTCACCCGGTCGTCCGGAAACATTGTCATAGCTCGGGGTGACCCGGTCAGTGATCTGAGCTTTCCTCGTCACTTCAACTGGGACATTCACCTCGTCGGTGGAACCGTCCTTGTACGTCACCTTCACAGGGATCGAGTAGCTACCGACAGGCGCATTATCGTTCGGATGAACTGTAATCGAGCCATCTCTATTCACCGTGATTGTTCCGGGGAAGTCACCTTTCTGGCCACTGGGCAGCGTGATATCGCCGTTCTTCTCGAACCTGGTCCCTTCGGGGGTTGGGTTCTTTTCAACCTTGTCAGTGGTCTTGGGATCATCGAAGGTCGGAACCGGAATTGACACTGAGCCGCCCTGCGGAACGCTGGAGTTGGCAACGTACGTTGGGTCATTACCCCTCGTCTGCTTCGACAAAAGACGGACGAAAAGGTTCGGAGTCTTTCCGGTGATCGTGATCTTACCGTCATTAACAAGGTCACCGTTGGAGTCAACTCCGTACTCGGAATTTGCAGCTAGGCCATCAATTTTCACCGTGTACTCCCCCTTGGGGAAGAACACCGCGCCGAAGTTGCGGACGAGCGGCTTTTCCTCGGCACCAAGCCACGCATCCGCATCACCCGATTCGAAGCGCGTTCCCTTGGCCACCGTGACCGTTCTGTCGGGATCGAAAGGATCCGTGTAGGTCATCTCCTTGTTAGCAATCAAGGTGACAGTCACATCGCGCAAGGATTCAGGAAGCTCAATGGCCCCATCCTCATCGTCACCATTGGACTTGATAATCTCGCCATCAACGGTGATACCGTGCGTCAGATTCTGGTAGTCGGCGTCTTTCGCATCGTTATCAGTTTTGCCACCATTGGTGTCATCGGGATCGGTGGCATCAGGAATACGGTCACCATCCAAATCATTGAGCACAATGAAGGAGTCAGCAGCAATATCGTTGTTTCCCGCAACGAGAACGGCGGTAATCGCTGCTCCGTCTGGCACATTTTCGGGCACCGTGAAGGTGCAGGCATTGGCCTGGACAAGCGTTGTCAGACCCTGTCCATTGTTGTCACAGGTTGCAAGAACCTTGTCACCCTGCCTCCACTCAATTTTATTGAACAGGGGGGACAGAGTCTGTCCCTTGACGCTCAGACGAGCCGTATCACCATGACGGGCGGGGTTATGAGTCGTGTCATAATTCGTCACATCGAGAGAAACCAGCGTATCTGGAACGACGGCGAAGTTCAGGTCATTGATCGCATGACGCACAGGACGAACATACGGCCTTACCTCCGGAGTCCACGGCTCATTTGTCTTGATTCCACGGAATTCGGGAACAGTGTACGGTGAGTACGCATTGACGATTTTCCCTTTCGGATCCATCACATATGCGTAGAGCTTCCCGACGTCGAGTTTGCCCTCATCGAAGCGCAGCGTGTACCGACCATCCGCGTCCGTTTCGCCGTAAACGGTTTGCGAAATATATTCCGGATGGTCAAGCAAGAGACGCTTTACAGCTTCAGCCTTAGCGGGCTGCGGAAGGTCATCAATTTGGGCCCGATAAGCTTGGACACCCTCAGGGGTAAGGGAAGAAGCCACCACGGTATACCCCACAGCATTAGCTTCATCTGTTCCATAAATCTGTGTGTTGTCGTTACCTGACTCAAACCACACGCGTCCCGCGATGAAGTCGTTGAGCCGAGTAGTCGTATCCGCTTCAGTTTGGGAAAGGGGTTTACCGGTGTCGTGCTTCCACGTCTCACGTTTTCCGGTCATGTAGTCGCTGTCAGTCCGCACGGTCATAAATACCGCGGTCCTTTGCACGTTGACGCCTGCGAACAGGAACTGACCATTGTTCCTAGTCGTGAGCGAATTGGTGAAAACACCGGGGAAAATTCCGCCGGCCTGTCTAAACATCGAGAAGGTGTTTCCTTCACCTGTCTTGAAATCCTGGATCCACAAACGGTAGGACTGACCTACTACAGCTTTGTACTTGTGCAGCTTTCCAGTCGCATCCTTCCACCCAGCACGGAGGTCAAACGCATATCCACCTCCTGCACGAGCCTCGCCATAGACAGGAACCTTGCTTTGGACTTTTGCGGAATACACGGGCGAAACAGATCCGTCCTTATCCATCCACTGCATGTAGACAACAGTTCCATCCGGGACCGGCGTCAAGCCATTCAGGTTTGAATTTATCTGGCCAACATCAACGATGAATGCCCCGCCCGAGAGTGTGTTCGCGGCATTGGTCGCATCGACATTGCTTCGAATATAGCCGTTAGCGATAGCATCAGCTTCGATGACGCGAGCATTGTTTTCCTCAGGAGTTGGACGAGCTTCGGCAGTGTTAGCCGTGCGATCCGTTCCTGGCTGAGGATTATCTGCGGCAAATGCGTGCCCTGAGCTCACGCCCATGCCGGCAAGAAGAGTGAGCGCACTGAGCGCTGCCAGAGTCTTTCTCCTAGACCTCATAAGACCCCATTTCGATGGTTTCGACGTGAATGTTTCACGTACATTCCTCACTTGGACAAAACATCTGATCAAAGCGACACCTGGGCAACGAGATGAGTAACCGTTGCCAGCAATGGATTGTTCGCTAAGCGTCTGACCTTCGGCAGCATAGCAAGGATGGTTACCGGATGGAAGCAATTGATCGAACGAGCACCCCCCCCCCGTGCGATTTCACGTATTTCGGCTAATCAGAGGGGATAGTGAGACTTCATTAGCGGTCACCATTTGATCGATACCATCGACAATACCGGTGATTCTGAGAGCAAAATCACACGATATTCTCTCGGTGACGCCACATCTTTGACCGCGCGAGCCACGGTCGTCCCACGGATAGAGACTCTGAAAAATCTCACTCCTCGCAGAGCACATCGACCTCGTGAATGATTGCCCCGCAGAACCCAATGACCCACAGGCCCGCCGCAATCGACAGGAGCCGAGCACGCCACGGCTGAGAATCGAGGAACTCTCTAAAGCCGTAACCCAGTGAACGCGGGGACGCTACCGAGGTGACATCAATTCCGACCAGAGCAACAACGAGCAGACACAGTCCAAGGACCAGCGCCACGCCCGTGATGACCCACATGATCCGCGCAGCACGCGGCACATGCCGACGCCTGCGCTCAATCGGCGTCAGAAGCAACGCCCAGACCCCGCAGATCGCCACAGCAACAAGCACGTCAACAATGCGGTGCCACCCCTGCATCATCACCGTGATCCCAATGATTGAGGCCCACGCCCATCCGATCCAGGCAGCCGGCTCACGGAGCCACTCAGGGGCAACAATGATCAACGCCAGACACAGCGACATCGCGATTGTTGTGTGCCCGGAGGGAAGGGAATTCGGAAGGTCAGCTGTGGACACAAGCAGGGGACGATCCAGAACACCTTTGAGTAGCTGCGTGGTCACATTCGCAGCCAGGACCATGCCCAGAGCGCGTCCAGCAAGAGTGGTGCGCCGACGAAAGACCGCCACAACGGCAACAAAACCACCGACGATCACAATGACGGGAATCGAGATCAAGCTGGTCATCAGGCGCGCAAAATCACCGAGCCGATGACCCCACCCCATGACCGACTCCATCAGGAGCGTGTCAACCGATTGACCCCACGCCGAATACAGAGCAATCCAGGTGCCCACGATGGCAAAGAGTGCACACAAGCCAGCCCCCAGCAGCCGCCGCCGGAGTTTGCGGCGGTACCACTGACCACCGCCCACATGCGACGACAACTCACCCGAGGGATTCATACCGGACGGTCGGCCAACCGCGCGCTCCCTTTGCCCTCGTCGTGCAGGCGAAGTTGACCGCACGCGTTGAGACTCAGATCGGAACTGATTCCGTGGCCGGGAGGGTGACGGAGGGCGTGAACGCGTCATGCGAACTCCCCCTTCATTTCGGCGTGATCTGCTAGTTCCCCCCTACATTAATTGCCATCCACGCTGGCCGCGCTCTCGACGCGTCAGATCCAGAAACGACACCCGCAATTCGCACCTGACGGTCGGTCACCTATACACGACTGGAGCACATCGCGAGGGCAAAACGGAGGAACCTCATTCATGCGCAAGTTCACACGTGGATGAACTCGCGCTCAGGGTCGACACCATCGAGCGCAAATATGCAGGTCACGTGGCACGTCGGACGCGGATATCGGACGGTGGTCCTCACGCAACAACACACAGGGAAAAATTCCAGCGCGCCCAACGAGTCCACCTTAGATACAGTGAGAGCCCCGACCGATACACACGCAGATGACAAAGGAGAGCGATCGTGGCAGCATCCGCACCCGCACCCGTTGACATTGAACGCCTCCGACAAATGCTTTCGGGGCGCAACGTCGAATTCGGCGAATACGAGCAGTCAGCGCTCGCGTGCCCCACCCATAACGCCGTCTATTTATGGGACGCAACGAACCCGAAAGTCCTTCAACTGCGCGCTCAATGGCGCGGAGTGGCAACGAACGAAGACCAGTACTGCCAGCTCGTCGAACAAATCGCCCTGTGCAACTCGGTCCGAACAGGCCCGAAAGCCTATCTCGCTCCCTTCGAGGACGGCCAGAACTACGGGCTCATCGCCGAATGCAACATCATTGCAACGTCTGGACTCACCGAGAAACAGCTCAACGTTTTCTTCGAGACATCCATGTCAATGATCATGGGGTTCTTCGCTGATCTTGAAGTCGAACTCCCGTCATTCGTCACGTGGCCGGATGAGAACTCCTCCTCGTTCCCAGAAAATCCCCAAGCAGGTGATCACGCATGACTGGGCCCTACTCAGTTCCCGACGACTCATCCACCCCCTATCCCATCACCTTCGAACGCGTTCAAGCGCTCATGCATTCAATGGGCTACCAGATTGACTTCCTGGTCGAAGGCCGAGTGGCAGGCGCCGTTTTCGACAAGATTCCCTTCCTTTTCTCCGTTGATTCAGCCGGTCGTTTCCTCTCGGTACGCGCAATTTGGGAGGTCGACACTCCCGCGCAGGAACTTGATGGCACGTATTTCACAGCCGCTGACCAGTGGAACCGCGAGAATTACTTCCCAACGATCTATTCGACAACAACAGAGAACGGACGTGGCCACGTCTGCGCAGATTTCGCTCTCGACGCGGAAGCAGGCGTCTCTGACGATCAGCTGCGTGACGCGATTTCCGTCGGGATCTCCACGGGAATCGAAGCGATCACCTACATGAAGTCCACGACCGGCACGAATTCCGCAGCGGACCGCTGAGAGTCAATGGGTTCGTCCTCGCGAATCGACGGCACACCGGAGCCTAAACTTCCCGGGAATGGCTCCGACGACCTCGTCACCCTCCTCGGGCAACTCTCGCAGGGAAGCGATTCCCTCGTTCATGTCCACACCCTTCAGGGGCGTTCCCAACGGTGCGTTCCCTGGCCCGAGTGGGTGTCTTCGGAGACCATCGACGCGTGGGCGCGGCGCGGCGTCACCCAGCTGTGGTCACATCAGCGCGATGCCCTCGACGCGATTCATCAGGGTGAGGACGTTGTTGTTGCCACGGGAACAGGATCAGGAAAATCGCTGGTCGCGTGGACTCCGATCCTGTCCGATCTCGCGCGCGCAGAGGATTCAGCGCGGATCTCCGACGTTCACCGACGACCAACCTGCCTCTACATCTCTCCGACGAAAGCCCTCGCTGCCGATCAATTCGCCGGGCTTGACCGGATGCTTCACGGGGCCGACGCCGCCGACGCCCTCCCGTCGTTACGAAATGTCCGAGTGACACCCGCCGATGGGGACACTCCCCGCGAAGCAAAGGAATGGGCGCGGGCAAACGCTGACATTTTGCTATCAAACCCGGACTTTCTTCACTTTGTCATGCTGCCCTCACACGAGCGATGGACGCGTTTCCTCGCATCACTGCGCTACATCGTCCTCGACGAGGTGCACAATTGGCGCGGAGTCACGGGATCCCACATCGCCCTCGTCATGCGTCGCCTCCTGCGAATCTGCCACTACCTCGGTGCATCTCCCCAGATCATCATGCTGTCAGCGACTGTCCGTGACCCGGCGGCGGTGGGGGCTCAGATGATTGGCCGGCCCGTGCGCGCCATATCCAACGACGGTTCCCCCGCTGCGCCTCACACGCTGGTCCTGTGGCAGGGGACCCTCGTTGCCGATGACACGGACGTTGATATTTCCCAGTTTCTCCGCGCGGTTGCCGGTGAAGACGTGGTCCTTGAAGCTCCAACGCGGCGGTTGTCGGCGCAGACAGAATCGGCCAGGCTGATGACGGCATTCATGGAACACGGCGGGCGCCTACTGACCTTCGTGCGTTCGCGAAGCGGAGCAGAAACAGTGGCACAGCAAGTTCGTGAGCGCCTGAGTTCGCGCGGGTCTCCCCTGGCGGGACGAGTCAGAGCATACCGAGGCGGGCTGCTCCCCGAGGAGCGTCGTGCCCTGGAAAAGGACCTACGTTCCGGTGAGATTCGCGCCCTGGCAACAACGTCGGCCCTTGAGATGGGGTTAGACATTTCGGGTCTCGACGCAACGATCACGGCGGGCTGGCCGGGCACGCGTGCCTCACTTTTTCAACAAATGGGTCGCGCGGGGCGGGCCGGGCAGCGCGGTGTTTCCGTGCTCATCGCATCGGATAACCCACTGGATACCTACCTCGTTCATCATCCCGACGAAGTTCTTGGCGACGTCGAAGCAGCCGTCATCGACCCGTCGAATCCGTGGGTCCTCGCTCCCCATTTATGTGCGGCCGCCGCGGAACTCCCCCTCATCACTGACGAGAACGCACACGCCTCCACTCGTGTCTGCGACACCGCCTACTTCGGCAACGACTTCCCCGTCCTCGCTGATCAGCTGACAATCGAGGGATATCTGCGTCGGCGACCGTCAGGATGGTTCTGGGATGCGACGCGTCGGGAGCGTCCCAGCGATCTCACGGAGCTGCGTGGGAGTGCCGGGGATGTGCAGATCGTTGACGTTCGCACAGGTCAGGTCATTGGGACAATCGACGACGCTTCCGCGGATGCTCATGTCTTTCCTGACGCGGTCTATGTTCACCAGGGTCAAACCTTCCACGTGCTGTCGCTGTCGTCCCTTATGGAATCCGCGCCGGTGCCCGTCGGGGAGCAGTCGCCTTCTGCGTGGGTGCCTGTCGGAGACCAGTCGCCTTCTGCGTGGGTGCCCGTCAGCGAGCAGTCGCCTTCTGCGTGGGTGCGCCCCGATAGCCAGGCCGGTTCCGCGTCGCCGCCGTTTTCCCCCATGAACAAGGCCGGGAACGCCGCCTCGTCCTCGTTCATTCCCCGTCCGCGTGGACCGGGGGACGCACAGAGAGTCGCCGTCGTTGAACGGGTGCGCACACCTTTGCGAACTCGGGCAAAGCAGCACGTATCGGTGGAGATCACCGGGGTGGAACGCACGTGGACCAGTGATGACCGCCTCGTGACGTGGTCCTTTGGAGCGGTGGATGTCTCAACGCGGGTGACGGATTTTGATCTGCTACGTCTTCCCGGACTGGAATTCATCCGAAACGTTGAGCTGTCGCTGCCGACGCGGACTCTGCCGACAAAGTCCGCGTGGTTCCAGCTCAACGCGGGAGCTGTGGCTGCGATTGGATTGAGTGCCGAAGATGTTCCCGGGGCTTTGCACGCCGCTGAACACGCGATGATCGGTATTCTGCCGCTGATTGCAACGTGTGACAGGTGGGATTTGGGTGGACTGTCAACGGCTCTCCACGACGATACGGGAACGCCGACGGTGTTCGTTCATGACGCATACCGCGGGGGTGCTGGACACAGTGCCACGGGTTTTCACCATGCCCCCGAGTGGGTGACGACCACCCTCCGCGCCATTGAGTCATGTGACTGCGAGGAGGGATGTCCCCGATGCATTCAGTCGCCCAAGTGCGGTAACGGCAACGAGCCTCTGTCGAAGAAAGGCGCGATCGCGGTTTTGGCTTTCGTCGCTGAGCGCTGCCCGTGAACCGAGGCGTCCGAACCCTTGGGGCTCGCGTCGCTCACGCGCGTCGCTTCTTATTATCTGAGCACTTCCGGAGACATCCTTGAACTCGTCCTCGGCGCCTCTGGGCAGATGGGCTGACACGATGACGATTGCGAGACAAAAACGTCACACTGAAAGAATTCGGGCTACGCGACGTATTGTGTTGGTTGTGGGCCTATACGACGTTCTGGCAAAAGCAAGGGCCGCTCACTCCGTGAACGACCCCAGATACTCCTTCAACACATGGTTGATGAGCTGTTGCTCGGCTTAACGTAGATTGGGGACTGGGCGCAGACCATGCTGAATTCGATAAGCTCATGGAACGAACCGATGCAGATATTCTAAAGCTTCTAGTTGACAATGGTCACCTGTTATTCTTCGGTGAAACAACTGAAGATGGAATTTCATTCTATACCGATTGTATCGGTTCCGTTAACCTTAAAAATATTTGTCTCGCAGCGGTTTCCTGTGTCGAAGTAGAAAGCTTTAGCTTCCTAAATTTGATTTGGTAGGTGCTTTCACTGTGCTGGTGATGGACTCACAGGCTCTGATGTACTGCGCTGTGTCCAATCGTTGATTCAGGTTACGACGGATGGCGGTCTATGACCGAGGCCGAGTAAACCCCGTCATTGCCAATTCTTTGGAGTGTGCGTTGAGTGCCCGATGGTACTTGGAACACTCTCTCGGAGTACGAGTTGAGAAAACCGTGGTGCAAGCATGGTCGTGATATGCGTAATTCGCAGACTAAACTTGGACTGGAAAGACTCAATCGTTACCCACATGCCGTGGGCTGACCCACCCAGAGGAGTCCTGAATATGCCAAACACCCCTGCACTTCTGTCAGGCAAGACGTATGCCGCTAAGCGACATGGGCTGACCGAGCAGGTGCAGGAGGCCTTGGTCGACATGATGATTCAAGGTGTCCTTGCTGATGATCAACCCATTCGAATTGAAGCGCTTGCTGAGGTGCTGGGGGTTTCTGCGACGCCCGTAAGAGAAGCGCTAGCTCGCATGGAAGGCCTCGGGCTGGTCGTCAGGCATAGCTACAAGGGGTATCGGACTGCTCCAAAACTGTCCGAAAAAGAGCTGCATGACCTGATGAGTGTCAGATTGCTACTTGAGCCAGAAGCTGCTCGTTTGGCTTGCCTGAATACGGACCCTGATTTTCATCAGGCGCTAGAGCAGACCATTGCCGACCAAGTTGCCAATCTTTCACTGAGCAATCCCGATGAGAGCCGCGCCTTCATGCGAGCAGACCAAGACTTCCATCGGATCATCCATGCAGGTGCTGGCAACCGTTTCCTCATGCAATCTGCAGATGTTTTGGGAGGGAATGTGCAGCGTTGGCGCCATTTCAAAGATCGTGTGGTGACGGACGCGAAAGACTCATTAGCCGAACATCGAATGATTTTTGATGCCATCGTTGCGGGAGATGAGCATGCATCTAGGGAAGCGATGACTGGCCATATCGAGCAGCTCATTGCTCGCTTGCGAAACGAGGAGCAGTAACCCTCTAGCTCTTGTGCAGGGCAACCCCCTTGCGATTTGTGATGCAAAATATATAATCGATGATGTAGACAACTTGATGTCTCATCCGCTAATGTGACTACCGACACGCAAGGATGCGTGGTTGTCGGAAGGCAAGCCCTCATGAATGAAATCCGTTTAGCACTTGTAACGGGTGCCGCTCGCGGTATTGGCCGCATAGTTTCCGAACGTCTTGCTATGGACGGTATGCGGATCTTCATTGCTGACGTCAATGAAGATCTTGCCCAAGCAACGGCCGACAGATTCATTGACGACGGCTACGAGGCCGCAGCTATCAGCATTGACGTGACTGATCCCAGTTCCGTTCATGATGGTGTCACCCACATCATTGAGAACCACGGCCACATCTCTGTTCTGGTCAACAATGCTGGGATTGTTTCGAATACGCCGTGGGAACAAACGACCTTCGAGGAATGGAATCGGGTTCTCGCCGTCAACCTCACTGGAACTCAATTCATGACGCAGGCGGTACTACCCGACATGGTTAAAACGAGATACGGACGCATAGTGAACATAGTGTCGCTTGCTGGTCGCAACGGAGGTGTTTCGGTAGGCCCGTCTTACGCCGCCTCAAAAGCAGGCATGATCGGATTAACGCGACACTACGCCGGCAAGGTCGCTCGCATGGGAGTCACCGTAAATGCCGTTGCTCCGGGCACAACGAACACGGAAATGGCTGCGCAATTCACCGAGGAGCAAATGACTGCTATCCGCTCCGCAATACCCGTTGGCCGCTTAGGAGAGGTTAACGAGATCGCTGCTGCCGTCGCATATTTCGCGAGTCCCTATGCCGGATTCACCACCGGAGCTGTTCTCGACGTTAACGGCGGCATGTATTTCGGCTGACGCTGATACTCACTCAACTCCAACAACCACCGCTATACAAGGAGGTACAACAATGTCCCAAAACTATCTCGCATGGATGGCTGAAAATACGCCTAGTCGCTTCTGCAACGATTCCGCTCTCACGACCACTGTAACTCGCGCCCTTGAAAATGGGGCCATTGGTGTCACCACGAATGCTCCGCTCTCATACGAGGCTCTTACGACCACTAATCTCCAGGACCTCGATCCGGTTGAAACCGTCGATGAAACCCTTGAAGGCGACGAACGCGTCCTTGAACTGATCGGACGCGTTGTACGTCCTCTTGCGCGCCGTTTTAAGCCGATGTTTGAAGCATCAGGCGGTAGTGATGGATATGTTCGCTGTCAGGTCCAGCCGAGCGCGGCGGGTGACTATGACAAGCAATTAGAACAAGGCCTTCGCATAAGCGAATTTGGTCGTAACGTGATGGTCAAGATTCCTGGAACGTGCGCCGGTATTCGCGTCCTCGAAGAACTAGCTGCACGAGGGATCCCCACAACCGCCACGGTTTGTGTTTCCGCGTCTCAGATCATGGCTGCTGCCGATGCATACGAACGTGGGTGCGAACGAGCCCGAGCCGCAGGCATTGCTCCTGCACCCTCAACCTCGGCTTTTGTTATGGGGCGCCTTCAGGACTACCTCACATCGGTCAATGAAAAAGAAAAACTTGGCCTTGCTACAGAGGACTTAGAAGAGGCGGTACTTGCTGTCGCACGTCGACTGATCGACGCGCTCAAAGATCGTCCGAATGCTCCTAAACTCATGCCTGCGGCGTTCCGTACTCCTCGCCAAGTCACACTTCTTGCGGGTGCACCCTTCGAAGCAACTATCCATCCCAAGATCCAAAATGCCCTCCTCGAGTGGGATGAAAAGGAAGGCATCCCTCGTGAAATCGGTATTCACAATCCTCTTAACCAAGAGAGTATCGAGCGAGTCCTTAATGCGATTCCCGACTTCAAACGTGCCTACGCGCTCGATGGACTCACAGTTGAGGAATTTGATGACTTCGGTGCGACGGTCATGACACTTGGAGGATTCTCTGCTGCATGGGATCAGCTCAGAACCCTGTAATAACGAGAGCTCAAACGAATCAATAAGTCCCCCGTATTCCAAGGCGGCCTAGCATTGCGCTGGAGAAGTGCTGGGCCACCTTGTACAACATTCAATCTTCAGAATTGACTGCCTCGGTAGTGCAACGATGCGCGAAGAGAATGTCACATGCTCCTGACAGTTCCTCTGACACCGATGTTAGAAGAGCCAAGCTCAAACTGTCACGCCTCTCGGAACACGTTCCAGCTGTCATCCGAGAACGCATCAATCACAGTTCGTCGGCACCAGCCGACGAATTTTCCCCCATTACTCATCCCGAGTGGGATGGAGGAGGACCATCATGATCAATCTCCTGTGGTTGACGGTGTCAATCGTCATCATCGTCACCTTGATTCTATGGGTGAAGCTACACCCGGCAGTGTCGCTTATTATCGGCACAATTCTTCTCGGATTCATGTTGCAAATGCCTGCTTTGGATATCGCGACGACCGCGACGGAGGGTTTCGGCGGTTTGATGACCAGCCTCGGACTTTCGGTTGGGTTTGGCATCATTCTTGGACAGCTCATGAGTGACTCTGGCGGTGCCAAAGTCATTGCACGCACGCTGGTCAATCTTGTGTCTGAGCGCTTCGCGATGTATGGGATTGCATTTGCTGCCTTCGTCCTGGCGATTCCTGTATTCTTCGATGTCACGTTCGTTATCCTGGTTCCGCTCGCAATCGCTATCGCACGAGAGGCCGGAAAGCCGATGCCACTGGCAATCGGTGCGGTTGCGATGGGTGCAGGCGCAGCGCACACATTAGTCCCGCCAACGCCTAACCCGCTTGCAGCAGGTGACATTATGGGATTCTCAGTCGGCTACATGGTTGCTATCGGTGGAACAGTCGGACTCGTCGCAGTCATCGCGGGTGTCACGATTTACTCGTGGATTCTGCCAAAGGTATGGAAACCCGAAGTGGACGTCACAGAAGAACCGTCTCTTCAGGCGATCCCCGGAGAAGACAAGGAGCCTAACTTCTGGCTGGCCCTTCTGCCGATCGCGACCCCACTTATCCTTATTCTGATAGGTACGGTTTGGGGTGCAAAGGTCGACGAGCTTCCAGTGTGGGCCGCATTTATCTCCGACAAGACCGTCGCTTTGCTTATCGGTACTCTTATTGCCTACTTGGTGGCTTCTACTGATATGTCACGTCGTGAGATGGAAGCCTCGTCGAATAAGGCAATCGAGTCCGCAGGTATAGTCTTGATGATCACCGGTGCTGGTGGCGCATTCGGCGCGCTCATCAAGGCTGGTGGTGTCTCCGATCTGATTTCCGAAGCTGTTGCTGGCTTGGGTGGCGGGCATTTCGTTGGTCTGCTCGCCTGCTACTTCGTAGGTATGGTTTTCCGCGTTGCAGTCGGCTCTGGAACGGTGGCATCGATTACTACGATGACGATCTTCGCTTCCCTTGCCCCAACCATTGGTATCCATCCCGTATGGGTCGCAGCTGCTTGCCTTGCTGGAGCGCTGTCGGTCGGACATATCAACGACTCGGGTTTCTGGGTCACTGCGAAGATTCCTGGATTTTCCATCACCGGTGGTCTCAAGGTTTACACCCTGCCCCAGTTTGTTTCTTCACTGTGCGCGATCGTGTTGGTGATTATCGGTTCCTACATCATTCCGATGGGCTAATGACCTAGAGCAAATCACCTCATGGGAAACCGTGTGACCTTGGCTTCTCGCCGGGACACACGGTTTTCCTCGTTTTACGAAATTACGAAAATGAATAGAGGGAATTAAATCATTGCAAGCACTGCCAATAATAGTCGGAAAATCGTCATTTTGGGTTTCTCGTTCGATAGAATCTCAATCACGTTAGAATTGCAACCACCGGTAGGGAGTTTAAGGTCACAAGCGCTGCCCCTCTGATCGAGCTCCGTTCACCAACGATGGTGATGAGCAGCAATTCCAAACAGTTAGAAAGAATATGTGACGCCCGTGGATAAGGGTGCCACATACCGTCAGAATCCAGTATACAGCCAATTTTAATATCGATCCGGGTGAATTCGCTAAAGATTTGACGATAGAAGAGTGCGAGAGCTTCATCCGCAGCTCTCTACTAGTCCGCGATTGTCATGACATTGTAATGTGAAAAACGTTGTTATTGCAGGCCTATCTCAGCCTGTTGAGTGTTCTCCTGTCAGGAGTGAGAGAGTCAATTAGGGTTTTGTCTTGAGGTGCTGAATAAAACAAGTTGGCGAGGTCTGAGATACTCAGTATCGTTGATATTATCTTTCAACCAGGACAACAGTCGGCCTGTATCGCGGGTCTACCCAAGAGTGTTTGAGTATTTGGTCCTGGAATGTCTACAGCCCCGACGGTGTTGATTCTGGAACGCTTGAGATTACTGCTCGGACCACTCTAGATATAACGCAGGTATTACCATCAGATTTTTTCAATGGTGCCGGCAGCCCAGTTGGACGCATATTGATCAGGAATGGAAGCAAAGCGTTTCACTTCTGTTATTTGCGGGTGCGCTATCAAAAAGAACCTAACTCAGACTGAAAGTGATCTGTGGGTTCCATCAGTTTTGTAAAAGTATCTCCAGGAAACTCAAGGTGTTCCAAATGCTCAGGTGAATAATCTCCATTGGACCGGTTAAGCAAACCTGACAACGGAGCGCCTGAAACAGGCTCTATGCATCGACTAGTAATAGACTCAAATGGGTAGTTTGGACGAAATGCTGCGGTGGTCTGTCTTGAAGCCAGCGGATTCTTGGAAGGTTGTACGAAGGGTAAAGTCGGGTGCCTACACCTTGATGAAAACCCTCTCATCTAGCCCACTTCGTAGGCTTCGCAGATGTGGTGTGCTGATTGGGCATCTGTGTAGGTGTAGCTGGGATCGATAACTTGGCCGTTTGCCCAACACAGATCAGAGATGATGTAAAATCATTTTGGGTGACTCCCAAGACTTTTCGACTTTTCAGTGCCTGCGAAGACGCATCAATGGTCTTAACGCAATGAGAGACAATTAAATCTCAACCTACAGTGCTACGAGCGGTGAGCGCTGATGTGAAAGTTGTGTGCTACTTAGTGCGATGTTCCAGATACAGTGCGGCCTTTCGCATCAAAGATGCAGGATCCAAGTGACGTCGAGTCGATGTCGACGTCAAGAAGGGTCGGCTCAACCGCGCAGGTAGACGAAATGGTGACATCTGTTTGCCTCTGGTAACGCGGACTGATCACCACGGTGTCCTCCTACAATGTGATTTCGGAGTACTAATGGGCGTTATTTGAACCAACTTGTTGGTGAATTCGAGCCCTCTGGTGGTCGATGTGGTCAAGCATGGCGGCAGAGGCAGCTTGTGAGTCTCCGGATTCAAGTGCCAACAAAATTGCTTCATGCTCTGCCACTGCTACGTCGCGATCGACAATGAGCCCTGGGGTAAAGCGCCTCCAGCGATGGATTACTCCGCCCAGAATCTCGAGCATTTCCGCGATATAAGGATTGCCGGTTCCTTCCCAAATCGCTCGATGGAATGCGTCATCAGCGTGCATAAACGCCAAGTAATCATCCATTGTCTTCGTATGACCGGTTCGTTCCTGCTCCTCATATGCTGCGCGGACGCCAGTGACAACGCTGGGTCCCTGTATACACGCAAGCTCAGCCGCCACTGGTTCAAAGAGTCGTCGTGCCATCATGATCTGGTCCATCTCATATAAATTGGGCGGATTTCGGACCTCAAAACCAACATGGGCGTGTCGGGACACAAGTTTGACGGACTCGAGCATTGTTAGAGCTTCCCGAACCGGGGTAGTCGATACTCCGAACTCTTCCGCAAGAGTTCGGGTGCGTAAGAAGTCTCCGGGGTTGTACTCTCCAGCCATAATACGGTCGATGAGGATCGACTGAATCTGTTCAGCGAGAGTACCCCGCTGCAATGCCGACGGTGTGTTCACCACGTCGTTACCTCCGGATAGCGAGAAAATCTTTGCTTGTGATCGCAGCATATCTTGAGAATAGACCTCTCATAGGGGTGAGGTCGGCCGATGGCTAAGTTCCGTGGGCAGTCCATGCCTGTCCAAAGTAGGTGCCTCCGTTAACATCAACAGTGTCCCCGTTGTAAACGCTCCCTCATCAGAGGCGAGATAACATACGGCATCAGCAACTTCTGATGGCGGCCCAAGCTTTCCCAGCAAAATCTATTTTGCTTGGTGTTCAATGCGTTCAGGGGCGTAACCATCCAGAATTGCTGTATATGTCGTTGTTGGACACACTGTATTCACGATGACACCGTGCTTCGCCAAATAACGTGCCATGTCGTGGGTAGTCGTGTTGATACCACCTTTTACTGCGGCATAAACACATCACGCTCTCGATGCCACTATTTCGCCCAGCGAGTGAGGAGGTGTAGATAATTCGTGCTATCTTTGACTCTTTCAGATAGGGCAAGGCAGACTGTTCTGCAAAGCGTCATCCGGGAAGATTTACGTTGAGCACGCAGTTCTATTTTCCGTTCGATCCATGTTTTTGACCGATGTTGTGCAGAGAATTCCCATGTAATTGACAATGATATCAATTCCAGCAAATATTTTGGAAATTGAGGTCAATCACTCACGAAGACCATTGTTATCGGCGACATTTGTGTGAATGCTGATTGCCTCGCCGCCTTCACCGCAGATGAATTCTGTAACTTCATGAACTTTGTCTCCTCGCAAATCAGCTGCTGCACCTCAGTACCAAAGTGTGAGTCCATGAAGTGATCGCTTCGCCGATACCCTGGGCTGCGCCGATAGTCACCGCTTTTTGCCAGTCATATCAGGCATGACGTCTCCTATTGGCCGAATCAGAATCGGATAGAGGACTTATCGAGGACGGGGAGGAGCTCGATGCGTGCTGCAGCTTCAACGTTCTTCAGGTATTGGATACCACGTTGCGCACAGTCGCGGCCTGTAGGGAAAGGCTGGGATTCGATTGTGATCCAACCGCTGTATCCAGCATCGAAGAGCGCGTGATAGTAGCTCATGAAGTCGATGCATCCTCCGCCAGGGTATGCGCGGTTTGCGTCAGAGAAATGAACGTAGCCAATACGGTCAGCCCACCGTCGTATCGCGGCGAAGGGATCTGTTTCTTCCATGTGCATGGAGTGAGTGTCGATGTGCATGGATACGTTTGGGCGATTGACCTCCTCGAGGAAATTGCCGACCTCATCGAGCGTGTTCAACCAGTTCGAAATGTACTGGAGGATATTTTCTACGACGATCTGACCTCCAGTTGAATCGGCATGATCAGCCAACTCACCTAAAGCATCGACGAGACGTTGACGAGTAATCTGGGCTTTGTTGGGGTGCGGGATATTGCCGCGCATTGTCCCAATAACTACTGAACAATCGAGTTCATTGGCCAGATCGAGGTGTTCTTTTAAACGCTCTACGGCTCTCTTGCGTATGTCGACCGAATCGACAGTTAATCCCAAACCGTTATAAAGCAGCTCAAGTCCGGTACAGATGCTGGAGAATCCCAGTCCCTTGTCAGCTGCTTTCTTCTTATATAGGGCGCCGTCGTGCTCACGGGGGCTATGGAGGTAGAACTCAATGCCGTCATATCCCAATTCGGCCGCAGTGTCGGTGACCTCTTCGAAACTTCCCCGCAGAACTACGGGCATACGTGTTGGTAGCTCTTCAAGGGAGACTTGGATTCCGTATCTGAACGTCATCGTTCGCTCGCTTTCTGTCCGAGGAAAGGGTGCGGGGGCATAGAGAAGATCTGTGCCCCCGCATTGATCTAGCAGTCTTCGCCCAGTACGGTGTTGCTGAGTTGCTGAACGATCCTCAGGAGGCTCGAGTGATCCTCTCCTGCGAATCCTTGCGCTTCAAGCGATGACATGTGCTGGCGCACGACTGCGGTCAACGGCATAAAAGCGTCTTCTTCAGCGGCGGTGGTCAAGGCATTGTTGAGGTCTTTGATGTGCAGATTGATGCGGAAACCGGGAGAAAACTCCTGAGTGAGCATCTTTGTAGCCTTCTGTTCCATGACCGCAGAACCTGCTAGACCGCCCCGGATCGCTTCAACGACGGACGCAGGATCCACGCCAGACTTTTGCGCGAGTACAAGCGCTTCTGCGAGGACAGCGATGTTGACTGCGACAATGGACTGGTTTGCAAGTTTCGCGATATTGCCGGCTCCGAGAGGACCGACATATGTTGCGGACTTACCCATCGTGAGTAGAAGATCCTTGACGGACTCGAAAACATCCTCTTCCCCACCCACCATGATGGCGATTGTTCCGGCAATCGCGCCTGGTTCACCTCCGGAAACAGGTGCATCGATCATCTTTGCTCCCGTGGCTTCAACAAGTTGACCAGCTTGGCGAGAAACACCCGGGGCGATGGAAGACATATCGACAAAGATCTTGCCTTCAGACAAACCTGCCGCAATTCCGTTATCCCCCGATAACGCGGCCAGAACATTGGGTCCGTTGGGAAGCATGGTGATGACGACATCAGCTGCCTCTGCTGCTGCCTTTCCTGACTTAACAGCTGTTGCGCCCGACGCCACGACGTCCTCAACGGCGGCCTCGTTGAAATCGAAGCAGAAGACTTCATGGCCTGCCTTGAGGACATTCTTTGCCATAGGACGACCCATGATGCCGAGTCCGATAAAACCAACCTTCATTGTGATTACTCCATTCGTGAGTTCGTGAAAATAGTCAGGAGTGAGAGTTCACTCCAAGTCTTTGGACTCTGGTAGGCCGTTCGCGGACCAGCCGGCGTCGACAAACAAGGTTTGTCCATTAATACCCGAAGCGTCACTGGATGCTAAGAACGCTACTGCAGAGGCGATTTCTGACGGCTCAAGCAGTCGTTTCATCGGAAGGACTGACATGATAGCGTCAATGTCGATAATTCCTTCCTTAATCCCCTGTTTGACCATGTCAGTCATGACATAGCCTGGTGCGACTGCGTTGATGCGGATACCAAACCGGCCAAGTTCGTTACCAAGTGCCTGTGCGAGACCGTTAACGGCTGCCTTAGAAATCGCGTAGGGTGAACGCTTGGAGGCGGGACGTATTGAATTCCCGGACGAAGTGCACACCACAGCTCCATAGCCTTGCTTTTTGAAGTAGCGAGCGGCGGCTCGTGTTGCGAAGAAGTAAGCCTTGAGATTGAGATCCATAAGGAAGTCGAATTCCTCTTCTGGGAATTCGGTGGCCCACTTGCGGATCTGCATACCGGCGTTGTTGACCAGTACGTCGATACGACCATACTTTTGTGCAATGTAATCGATCATCTGATCGATTTCACTGACGTTCGTCAGATCGATGATGTAGCCCTCAGCCTGGTATCCCTTAATTTGGAACTGTTTCACAGTCTCATCGAGGAATTCACCATCAACATCGGCCAGAACCATGATGCCCCCCTCGGAAGCTAGGCGTTCGGCCATAGCTTTCCCGAGGCCTCGTGCAGATCCTGTAACGATGCAGACTTTGTTGCTGAAACGCATCTGGCTCATTTGTCACCAACCTTGTGAGCGAGGAGCACTCCCCAGCCGTCATTGATGAACTGATCTGTTGTACGGTTGGTTGAACCAAAAGTGATGAACTGTTCAGGCGTCATGCCGTCCTCGTTATATGCCTTGACGAACTCGGGCATAGTTAGAAGGCGATCAATGACATCTTGGTCAACGGGAACATTGATTCGTTCTTTGAAGGGGCCTTCAAATTTGGCTAACTCGTCTGCAATCTTCGGAGCAATCGACATCACCATCTTTGCACCTGCCAGTTCGGTGATGTGATAGGCACCGCGGCAACCCGCTGGCATGAGAAAGGCCTCGTAGCCGCGTTCGTTGAAGATCGTGTAGGCCTTCTTGATACACGCAGTACCGGACTGAATAATGTCGGATTCGGTGACAACATCGGATGTGTCTTGAGCGACGTCGCGCAGATAATCATCAAGTCGTCCGACCATCAACACCGCGCAGTTTAGGCCAGGTTCGATGCTGTCTTCGCGTGCGCGTTCAATCCCTCTCTGAAGGGCAGCCCCAGCTGCAAGGACCTGGGGGACTGTGAATGAGACGGTGACGACGACATTGTAGCCCTTGGCAGAGAGCTCCTCCGCGGCCATGATCCCGGACCTAGTCGCAGGAACTTTGAGGCAAACTCGCTTGGGATCCCATTGAGCATAACGCATAGCTTGATTCAGGATTTCGTCGTAGTTGCCGGTCGTGTTTGGATTAGTCTGAGCGCACAGGCGACCCGTTCGAACGTCGTGTTCATCGTAGACTTGGTCCAGAATATCTTTGATGTGCAGAGTGACTCGTTTAACGAAAGCCTCAACCTTTTCTGTGCCCTCCAGATCGTCCGGAATGTCAGCTAGGTAGGGAGCCCAGTAGTCGGGTCGGGCGTTAATTGTCGAGGCAACCAAGAACGGATTCGTGGTGACGCCTTTGGCTCCATTGCCGATGGCGACTTCCAGTTCGTCGACAATTGCGCTGTCGTGCCAATAGATGCTGTCGGTGTTCGCAGTCATCCACTTTAGGAATTCATTGTTCTCTTGCATGTCACTTCTCGCCGCTGACGGCGGCACTCCTTCCAAGTCTGAATTCATCGCACGGAGTGAGGCGTCGGCGACGAAGTTACCTATGATCTGCCGTTTCTCTTGCTGTTGACTGGTGGTGGAAAGTTCGCCAGGAACTGCACTGTTCTTGCTATGGCTAAGTTAACACAGTGATGCATCATGTGCAATGCATCTGATATGGTTCTCTTCCATTGGAGCTCACGCTGCTCCATGACGCTCTCGTGCAGCGACGCACGGGATCCGAATCCTGCATAAAGCGAGGGGAAAGGAAGCCCTGAGCTTCAAAAGGCTGAGAAATCTACGAATCCAAGCCTGTACAGCACTGCTGCCAACTCGTCGGCATAGGTGCACACCACTCTTAGATCTTCCGCACTCGCGCAATTGCGGAAGTCGCGGCCTGCAGCCTCGGATGAGGCTCTTGAAAGAAAGGAAGGTGAAAGCTCATGAGTGCTCTGACACTGTTGATCATCGCAGCTGTCGCCATCGCGGTTTTGCTCGTACTTGTCATCCTCCTCGACGTTCCTGCTTACGTCTCCTTGCTCCTTGTTGCCATGGGTACAGCCCTGGTAACCGGAATCTCTCTGGCTGACATCGTCGATGTCATGATCGGCGGCATGGGGAAAACTCTGGGGTCTGTGGCAATCGTCGTCGGCCTCGGTTCAATCCTTGGTCGACTAGTCGAGGTCTCTGGAGCCGCTGATCGCATGGCTCGAACATTTACTGAAAAGCTTGGCGCCAAACGTGTCGTAATGGCGGTAACTGCCGCCGCATTCATCCTCGGAATCCCAGTCTTCTTTGACGTTGGTTTTATCATTCTGACACCACTAATCTTCGCCTTCGCCAGAAATGCAAAGACAAACCCACTGTCGATCGCATTCCCCGTGTGTGTTGCAATGGCAACGCTTCACACGATCATCCCGCCACATCCTGGACCCGTCGCTGCAGCAGCAGCGCTCGAAGCAGACGCGGGCCTCATGACGATTTGGGCGCTCGTAATCGCTCTCATCGTCACAGTCGTCGGCTACTTCGCGCTCCAATTCATCAACTTCAATTCCATTGAACTTGTTCCGTCTCCTGCAGACTCCACAAAGAGTGAAGGAGCTTCACAGTTCAGCCTTGGTGAGGGCGGGCGCGTTCCTGGCGCCCCGACAACCATCTTCGTCATTGTTTTACCCATTCTGATGATTATGGCTGGGTCCATCATGGTGATGAACCTGCCTGAGGATTCGCCGCTGGCACCGATTGCGACTTTTGTTGGCAAGCCCGCAACTGCACTCTTAGTCGGAGTTCTGGTTGCCTATGTGCTCATTATGAAGATCACCAAATGGAAAAAGAATGTTATTTCAAAGGTTGCTGACTCTGCTCTGGACTCTGTCGCGGTCGTAATTTTTGTGACTGGCGCAGGCGGAGTATTCGCCAGCGTCCTCGTTGAAACAGGTATTGGTACGGCATTCTCTGATGTGCTGACCAGTATTGGCATGCCCACCATCCTCGCGGGCTTCGTCATCGCAGCGGCGCTCCGTATCGCTCAGGGTTCCGCATCGGTTGCGATCCTGACGGCAGCGGGATTGATCCTTCCCGCAGTGCAAGCTGGCAACTACAGTGCGAATCAAACCGCTCTCGTCACGATTGCTGTCGGTTTTGGCGGCTTGATCTGCTCTCACATCAATGATTCTGGATTCTGGATCGTCACTCGTTACCTCGGTCTTTCGGTATCACAAGGACTGCGTACCTGGACCGTTCTGACAACAGCCGTCTCGATCGTCGGTTTCCTTGTCACAAGCGCGCTCTTCCTGGTTGTCAGTTAGAGCTATGAACTAGGAGCGGCAGCCCGTGTGCCATCCTCCTGCGGTAGATGGGCTGCCGTTCCTCTGTGACATGACTGTCTGAGAAAATCACGGCGATATTGAAAATAGTTGACACGATGAAGTGGAGCTTACCAATGAAGTTTGTTCTCGCCCCTGACTCCTTCAAAGAGAACATGACCGCGCAGGAAGCTGCCGAAGCCATGGCCCGTGGAGTCCGCGATGTCTACCCCGATGCCGAATGTGTTCTCGTGCCCATGTCTGACGGCGGAGAAGGATTCATCCAGGCAGTCGCCGCAGCATGGGGAGTCGACACCGTGACAACCAACTCCGTGGACGCCCTCGGCCGGCCGATCACATCCGAATATGCTCTGGCAGATGGTAGCGCAGTCCTCGACGTTGCCTCGTGCGCCGGTATTGAACTTGTCGCTCCCGAGGAACGGGACGTTGCCCGGTCAAACACCCGCGGACTTGGGATGATCATCCGCAACGCTGTCGAACGCGGCGGCAAAACCCTGCTCATTGGCATCGGTGGCTCAGCCACCAATGATGCAGGGATCGGCATGTTGCACGAGCTGGGTGCCCGCTTTTTTGACGAGGACGAGGCCGAACTCACTCCCTACCTGACCGACCTAGCCAAGGTTGCCCGCATCGATACGTCGGCTGTGGACGAACTGCTTGAAGGAGTTGAGGTTCAAGTTGCATGCGATGTCACTAATCCTCTCTACGGACCAAAGGGAGCTTCAGCAGTATTCGGCCCACAAAAGGGCATGACGAAAGAACAAATTCCCGAGTTTGATCAGATCCTCAAGCACTTTGCGCAAGTGTCTGGCTGCGGTGATGTTGCGATGATGGAGGGTTCGGGAGCAGCTGGAGGTCTGGGATTTGCTCTTAGAGCGTTCCTAGGGGCCCAACTCAAGCCTGGGGTCGACCTTGTCGCCGATGCGGTTGAGCTTGATGCGAAGGTCAAAGATGCTGATTGGGTGTTCACGGGTGAAGGTTCAGTTGATTCCCAGACCATTGACGGTAAGACACCAGCAGGTGTTGCCCTGATTGCTCGGGCGAACAGTGTGCCTTCAATGATTTTCGGTGGTCGCATTAAGGACGGTTCAGAAAACCTCTTGGAAATTGGTGTTGCAAGGATCGTCAAGGTTGGTGACCCGGATGAGCCCTTGGAGTTGGCGTTGAAGAACGGTCAGAAGAATCTGCGTCGTGCGGTTAGTGAGACGCTTGCCAAAAGCTGAGAGCTTGTCAAGTTTTTTGTGTAAGTGGTGGGTTTATGTGGTGGGGAATCGGTTGGGGTAGTGGAGGGCAAGTTCGCCGAGGACGGTTTGCCGGGTGCTTTACGTGGACTGCCTTTGGGAAGGCCTGCTTCCTTGGCTCGTTCGCGTGGGCGTTTGTCTTCGATGTTCGTGAATTGCTAGCCATAAGAGTTTGACTGCGGCCGTGTCAGAGGGGAAATGGCCCCGGTTCTTCGTGATCTTACGAAGTTGATAGTTCAGTGACTCGATTGAGTTCGTGGTGTAGATAGCTTTTCGGGTGGCTGGCCAACGCCAAGAACGGAATAAACCGGCTCCCCTGGCGTTCTTCCAGGTGGCAACCGCAGCTGGATACTTCGCTGCCCAGGCAGAGGTTTCAAACGCGTCCAGTGCCTTAGAGGGCGGTGTCTTCGTTGACCGCGGTATAGATCGGTCGCAGAGCCGCGGCGAGGGGTTTACGATCCGTAGGCGACGAACCTCATCGAGGCCCGGATCAAGTGCACCACACAGGTCTGGACCACTGCCCTGGACCAGGTCGCATTGATCGCTTCAGGAAACCCACTCAGCCCGTCACAGACGATGATAAGGACGTCACCCACGCCGCGGTTGGCAAGCTCGGCACAGACTCCGGCCCAGAATTTTCGCTCCTTCGCTGGCCTGGACCCAGATCCCGAGCACATGTTTGACACCGTCGAGATCCACCCCGATCGCGATGTGAGCAGCTTTGGAAGCGACCCTGTTGTGGTCCTTGATCTTGACGAATCGCGTCCATGAACATGACCGGATAAAACTCTTCCAGTGGTCGTGCCTGCCAGGCGATGATCTCCTCCAAGACAGCATCAGTGATATTCGAGATCGTCTCGTGGGAGATCTCGGTACCGACCGTGGCCTCTCAGTGGTGTTGGATCTCCCGGATCGTCATTCCCCCGGCATATAAGGAGATAATCATGTCATCCAGGCCCCCGAGGCGGCGCTGGCCGGGCGCAACAAGGTAGGAAGAACGTGCCAGCCCGGTCCCGGGGCTGATCAATCCTGACCGGTCCGACCTCGGTCTTGATCGTTTTCGGTGTTGTCCCGTTACGAGAGTCCCCACTGCCACGACCTGTCGCCTCGTGCTTGTCATAACCCAGGTGCTCGGTCAGCTCGGCCTTCACCCCTCCGCTCGAGGACAGCTTTAACCAACTCGGGAAAAACCTCCCTCACCCGTCAGCCAGAGCCCACGATCAGACGTCGATCTCACAAGCTGGTCAAGAAAACCATCACCAATCAGCTCACGACAAAGCCAACGAGCCTCCGACTCATTCCCCGCAACACCAGCCACATACATAGCCAATCCTCATTTCTTCCCGATTGACCACTTACACAAACAATCCGACACGCTCGAGACATGTACGGCTTGGGAGACGCTTGTCGGGTGTATCCCACCGGATGTGGTTGCGCTACCAGCACACCCCATACCCTCAATCGCCCGCCCTGTTGGTGGCAACCATGCCAACCGACACCCAAATCCGAAACCCTGACGGCCAAGCTGCACAACGAGAAAAAGAAGCCAACCAAACCCACCGACTCCAATAGGGACAAGTCATCACCTGGCACAAACTCACCTAGTCACCAAGCAACCCCACAGCCATCAACGAATAAAACAAAACTAACAAAATACGTCGCATAGCCCGAAGTCGGTGGCCCCAGTGCTGTCCCCAGCGGCAGTGCCGGGGCTCATTCGTTCTCATTGACTTATCATCGCGTACCTCCGGGAGCAAAGCGGAGGCGGGCGATCTGCTCATCGCTCAGACGCGGCGCAGCGTCGACGAGGGCCTCGCGGAGGACCTTCACGCGCTTGCCCGTTTTGAATGCGGGCAGTTTGTCCTGGGCGATCCATGAACGGAGAGTGGAGTATGCCCCGAAACCTTCAGCGACGATTTCTTGGAGCGTGAGGTAACGCGTCCGCTCGGACGCGGAGGAGTACGTTCCCATGAGGGTCTCCAGACAGAGTGAACTGTCCGGAGACGGGGGGTATTTTGTCCGGCTTGCTTATCCCGGTCGCCGTGCGCGATGCTCCACTGGACTCCCGAAGAGCCGCTGTGCCTTACGGGAGAAGTCATTCCCAGCCGGGTCGTCTGTTCATAGACTTCGACGTGATTTCAGTGCTACCTGACGCTGACTAGGCGCCACTCAACACTGTCCACGCCTCACTTACAAGCGGCTCGCGTCTTGTCGCAAAGAAGCTAACGCGATTCTGGCAGGTCCTGTCAAACAGGCGCAATTAGCGTCGCGCTTCGACTTGCTTCGAGACGGCAGTCATGTTCGACACGAGGCGGGCGTCCTAGTTATGACAATAGAGCAACAGAATGACTACTGTAGTCACTTGTGCAAATATAATCTCTATGTCTATGATGAGCCTGTTGACACAGGCATCGACGTGGATGCCAAGAAGACCTTCAATGGTGAGGAGTTTTCAATGGAGGCACAGGTTCCCACCCTCGACGCGCTGGCTCTATCCGAGCCGACCAATCTGCACGGTCCCGTGATTTCCGCTGATGGAGTCAATGGATATGCCCAGATGCCCTACCTGCCGGATTTACTTAAGTGGGTTCATTTCGGAACCGAAGGTGATCACCCGAAGTCCTGGGGGCTCATGGGTGGTGGTGTTGGGCCGGGCCTGGGCGCGGTTGTCCTATTTGTCCCGATCATTGATGGGACTGCATTCCCTCCGAACGAACGCACTCCAAATCGAAAGCAAGAGATCTCGTGGTACCTGGCTGACGGATATCAGCCGTCACCTATTTCCGAGTGGGATGCGAACTGTATCCATATGCGAATCCAACACTTTTCGATTCGTACGATGGACAGAACATCGACCGTTGTACATTCAAGCGTTCAGATGACAAATCGTTCCGACACCACCCTCGAGATGAAGCTCGCGGTGAACTCCTCGCCGAAACTCATGGTCCCACTGTCGATCCAGCCAA
Source organism: Schaalia sp. ZJ405 (assembly GCF_011038885.2). Lineage (NCBI taxonomy): Bacteria > Bacillati > Actinomycetota > Actinomycetes > Actinomycetales > Actinomycetaceae > Schaalia > Schaalia zhouxuedongae. The sequence continues at coordinate 2,279,655 of NZ_CP064952.1, forward strand.
CCGAGTCCTCAAATTTCGACATGATGTTCTCTGTCGCCATCGAATCGGGCAAGACGATCGAAATTGAATTTGTTGCCCATGCAGCAGGGAGGTCCCTGGATTTTGAGCAGCTCGCAAATCAGGGCCGGTTCTCGCAAGAGTACGCGCGACTCTGCAAGGAAAATGATGAGCGAATCGCCCAACTCGCCCATCCTGTGACATTGCCGAATCAAGGCGTTGCGAACATGTACAAAGCAATCCAGATTCAGCTCTGGGGTCTGATCACCGACACACCAAATGGGGATCGGGAAATCCGAGCTGGCGCACCAAATCCGGGGCGTCTTGAAAGCTATGACCGGACATTCCCACACGATGTTCCAAACTATGTTGATCAGTTCATTCGCGAGGGTGATTACGAGTTAGGCTTGGCAATTCTTGAGTCCAGCTACTATCAGGTCCTCAATTCGTCCGACATTTCCGACTGGGGAAACCTTAACTACATGGATACCATCGGAAAGTGGATCCTTCCCTATGCTCAATACCTCCAAAACACAGGGAACACGGATTACTTCACTGATGAAGTCATGGATATCCTCCACAGATGGGCGAAAAACCTCCACGACTGTCGTGAATGGGATGATGAGGAACATCGCGGACTCATTCGCAAGGGTGAAGACTTTGAGAATTGGGCGGAAGACGGTGATTTCCTCCTCTGCGATAACTGGGCAGCTCTTCACGGATTGCAGGCATATACGTACATCTGCGAAACGATGGGACAACTTGACCGAGCAACCTGGGCGCAAAAGGAAATGGAATCGATTAACGATGCTGTCAATCGGTGCCTTGACTCCATGATGAAACGGCGTGGAACAGACTACTACTGGGGTGCCTTCGATGACGTCTCGTTCAAGCGCTACACCCGAGGATCCTTCTACGCCTGGGTGCCCTATGCCGGTGCTCTTTCAACATTCCCCTGGGGCGCACGCCTCAAAGGGTGTCATCTCGGTGGAACGTGGAAAGACTACTTCGACGCTTCGATCACGTGGTCTCTGAGCGAACGCGATCGGCGAGTTATTCCCGAAGGGTCGTGGGGTGCGTGGTGGGGACACGTGACATATGGATCGACATACAACGCGGCAGCGGGGGTTCAGTGCCTATTTTCGGATGAACATCGGACTCAGAGCCTGGGAAATGTCGAGTTTCTCTACGAGAATCAGTGCGCACCGAACCAATGGTCCGAGGCATTTGAATTCAAAGGCGAAGGTCAGTGGCCAGGTATGTATCTTCCGCAGGAGTCCTACGGAAACTATGAGTCATGGGGCACCTCATTTACGAAGCAGTCAACCCTGCAATCCTGCGTATCGGTTACTGTTGATGGAACCGTGATCATTGGTCGTGGTATCCCTGACCGGTGGCTCAAACCCGGAGATGTCATTGAGTGGGCGAACGTCAACATCAATAACGGAAAGATAGTGAATTTCAGAATCACGTCTGCGGGTACGGAAATCCAGCTGGAACTCTGGGGAGACACTCCTGAGGGAGATGTCCTTTTCAATCTCCCAGCTTTCACGAACAACATCGTATCTGCAACAGCCGGCAGCATCGACCAGCAGGCCGGACTCGTCCGCCTGGAACCCGGAGAAAATAATACAACCGTCCTTCTCCAAAACGCAATCTCCATTGAGAAATAACGGTTCCACCGGGGTGATGCCCAACTCAATCGGGTATCACCTTCACACTCACACCTTGAATACCATCAATTAATCCCTATCGGCCAAATGATGGTCGACTTTCACTTCACACGCGCGATGGAGCGCAGATTGGATGAACAGCATCATGAGAACCACAGCAGTGAGCCGCACAATACCGATTGTGACAACAGCATTTCTGACCTTTTCTCTCGCGGCATGTGCGAGTCCGGGAGGCGCCAACAGTACCAACGAATCCGGGAAGGAAGTTGAACAGGATGCATCCCAACCGCTGACGGTGTGGGTTGATTCAACTCGGCAACCGATGGCAGAGGCCTATAAGGAAGCCCATCCGGATGCCAACGTTGTGATCGAAACATACGATGGAAATGCGAATGGAGCAACCACGCTACAGACGAAAATTAGCCTGTTTAACCAGTCTGGAGAGGGATGGCCGGATGTTGTCTTCTCCACGCAACCTCAAGAAATGTCGTGGATGACTCAGGACCGATACGCTTTCCCACTCGATATTACGGAAAAGCTGGAAGATTCTGTGAAAGACTCTTTTGCGAAAGGGGCACTAGTTCCCTGCACAGTAGATGACAAAATCTACTGCTTGCGCAACGACCTGGCAATGAATGTCACCTGGTATAACGACGCACTGTTCAAAGAGTTTGGATACGAGGTTCCGAAAACTTGGGAAGAATGGGGTGAACTGGGAGAAAAGGTCGCGGCCGAGCATCCCGGATATATCATCGGAACAATTGGGGATAACTGGGCGACCGACATCTACCTGTGGGCCAGCCAATGCCCAGCTAATGCCAACGAGGGTGATCGTCAGGTTCGCATCGACTTGACAGACCCAAAGTGCACAAGAGTTCAGGAACTCATCGATCCCCTGATTGCCAATGGATCCGTTTCAACCGACACGGTCTTCTCCTCGTCCTTCGCAAACACCTACAAAGACAAGATGCTCATGCTCATCGGTCCAAACTGGTACGGTGGTGCCCTCCTGGAGAAGGGAGCAGCGCTGGAGCAGACTCCGGGTACCTGGGGAGTAGCTCCGGCACTGACCTGGAAAGATGGTACTGAAACCACCGGAAATGTCGGTGGAGGCCTGTGGATTGTCTCCCGACATTCTCAGGTTCAAGACAAGGCAGTCGATTTCGTGTCGTGGGTGACAACTTCTGAGAAGACGCAGGGGACAGCTCCTGGATATCCGGCAAATACTGAGGCAGCAAAGGCCTGGCTGAAGAATTTACGCGATCGGAAGTTCTACGTCAACGACCCATCGGAGGCTTTCGAGAATGCCGCCGCTAAGGTGTGGGACGGATGGGCGTACACCTCGTATTCCTGGTACACGCCGTGGGCGGATAAAGTGGTGACGCGACTGCTTGAAGGCTCAAGCCTCAAAGACACTCTGCCAGCATTCCAAGAAGAAATGCGCAATAAGGCGGAGGCCACGGGCTACAAGGTAGTTGAGTAAACGATGCCTACCCCCTTTGCTTCTCAAAGCCACCGGCATGTGAAGAAAGAAAAAGGAATGGGGGTTGTGCCGTATCTCTTCGTGGCACCGTATGTGATCCTCTTGGTCATTTACGGAATCGTCCCGGTAGTCTACGCATTCCTCCTGTCCCTTTCGCATCCGGATGGTTCATTCGCTTTCCTGGACAACTTCATTCAGGTGGTCAACGACTACAGGTTCCTCACATCCATGAAGAACGTTGGAATCTATGTTGTCATCTGGCTGTCATCACTCCTGATCCTTGTCGTCCTCCTGGCCCTCCTGACGCATCAGGCTTTCCAGCATTTCTCGAAGATTGCGAGGTTTGTTTACTACATTCCCGGAGCATTGGCGGGAGCCGCTTCAACTCTTGTGTGGATGTTCATGCTCGACCCGTCGGTTTCTCCCGTGAGTTCGTTCCTGAATTCCATAGGGATCGAGTCCTTCGCTCAATCCGTTGGGCCTGACAAGTTGCCTTGGATCTTTGCGGTCATCGCTTTCTGGAGCGGAGCGGGTGGATGGATCATCATCATGTATGGCGCACTCAACGGAATCCCTCACGAGGTTATTGAAGCAGCTCGAGTTGATGGGGCAGGAATGTTCACCACCGCAACACGAATCCAAGTTCCAATGATCTTGAAGTGGATCGCGTACATGCTCATCATGTCATTTGCCACAGGTACCCAGCTCTTCGTCGAACCTCAGCTGCTTGCGTCGGCGACATTCGGTGGAGTTTCCGAATCGTGGTCACCAAACCAGCTTTCACTGGTCTACGCGTTCCACTATGCCGACTTTAATTCGGCGGCAGCACTCAACATGATCCTCCTGATCATTTCGTTGATCGTCGCGATCATTGTCATTCGCAAGATCAAGCTCTTCGAAGTGGAGTAACGGTATGTCAACTCGTCGTACAGCAGAATGGCATCCGTCGAATGATCACATTCCACGATGTGTTGGAAGTGCATTCTGGTGGATGATCGTCCTCGGCTTCATGCTGTTCTTCATTACGCCAGTTCTTTGGTTGTTCCAGGCGCCGCTTAAATCTGACCAACAATTGGTGCATGAGTTTTGGTTGAACCCCGGTTCCTGGAATGCGCTGGTCACCTCTTGGTCAAATCTCATGGCCTACCAGGACGGCATTATCTGGCGATGGATTGGAAACTCGATTCTCTACGCGGGAATCGCCATGATATTCGCGGTCATCACCTGTCTCTTTGCTGGATATGCGCTGGCAGTCATGAAGTTCCGTGGGCGCAAACTCATCCTGATGATCACGATGATTGTCATGATGATGCCCAATGCAGTCCTTGTTCTCCCGCTGTATCTCGAGGCAAAGATGCTCGGAACCGCCGGAACCCCGCTCTCGGTGATTTTGCCTCTGGCAATGTATCCGTTTGGCGTGAACCTCGTGTTCATCTACTACTCGACCAATCTTCCCCGATCAATTCTTGATTCGGCACGGATCGATGGATGCACTGAGTGGCAGGTCTTCCGGAAGATCGCATTACCGTTAGGAAAACCATCGATCGCCTTGGTTTCATTCTTTTCGTTCACTACATCCTGGAACAACTACTTCCTCCCGTTTGTCATGTTGCCATCGACAAAGTCCTACCCGGTGACGGTTGGGCTGAACAACTTGCTGACCTCCACGCCGGCGTTCAACCCAACGGTCGGAGCTTCCGGTCTGTCGATCTTCAGACCTGAACTCGCGTTGGCCACGGTACTTGCGGTCGTACCCGTTCTCGTTCTCTTCCTTTTTAACCAGAGAGCGCTCGTCGCGGGAATGATGGCCGGGGCAAACAAGGAATAGCCCGCAATATCCTCGTTGATCCCAACGATTTTCATCAGAGAAAGGCACATTCATGATCAACTTTAACGATGCCAAAGAAGTCGCATCGGCAATCCAATACACCAATGTCAACCCGAACCTCACTCGTGATCAAGTGCTTGCGCACCTCAAAACGTGTGTAGATTACGGATTCAATGCCGCGATGATCGGTCCATGCTGGGTTCCGCTGGCAAAGTCCGTGCTGGCAGGTACCGAGGTTCGGGTTGCATCGACATTGAACTTTCCTATGGCGAACGACACCCTCGAAATGAAACTAGCAGCGCTGAAAGAACTTGCGAAGGCCGGCGCCGACGAATTTGATTTCCCACCGAATCCTGGCTATCTGCTCGGTGGAGATGTTGAACTGTACCGTGAAGAACTTAACCTCATCGTCAAGGCAGCTCACGATGAAGGGATGGTAATTAAAGCCATGCTGGAGTTCGGTTTCATCACGGATAACAAACTTAAGGCAATCTCCGCGCAGATTGCCTATGAATCTGGAATTGATTGGGTCAAACAGTCGTCGGGCTGGGGAGTTGGCGGATGCGTTGCGACAGAGGAGGATGTGCGGATTCTTGCCGAGAACATTCAGGCACCTTGCCGAGTCAAGGTATCGGGCAAGGTTAACACGCGCGAGAAGATGGAAGCCCTGTTCAAGGCAGGAGCTGAGTTGGTCGGAACATCCTCTGGTCCAGCAATTGTTGATGGCCTTGTCGGCGACATTGAGGGTTACTGAGGTCATCATGGATTCCACAGCACATGTCGTTGTCATCGGGTCGTACGCCAAAGCACTCGTCATGACCGCCGACAGAATTCCACTTGCCGGTGAGACCCTTGTTGGTCGTGACTACCGCCAGACATACGGTGGTAAAGGATCAGACATGGCAATCCAGGCTGCGAGGCTGGGCGCCGAAGTGGACTTCCTCGGAGTCGTCGGCGCAGACCTTTTTGGAGATGAGTTCCGGGAGCTACTCACCGCCGAGGGTATTTCGAGCGATAGAACACGAGTGAGCGAAACACGCCCGACGGGTGTGGGATTCATCATCAAGGATACAGACGCACGAAACGTCATCGTCGTAGATATGGGAGCGAACGAGGAGTTTTCTCCCGACGATATTGATCAGCGACTTCCTCGGGGAAGGCAGAACTCGGTTGCTCTGGCACAACTTGAAGTTCCTCTCGATACTGCGCTCTATGGACTGAGGGCAGCGAAGGATCGTGGCATGCGTACGATCCTTAACCCGGCTCCTGCGGTTTCTCTCAGAGGGAGGACCTTGGAATACGTTGACATCCTGACTCCGAACGAAAGTGAAGCTCGCGTGCTGCTGGGACTAGAACCCGATGATGATATCTCGAACGAAGAGGTTGCACGTCGGCTCTTCGATATCGGCGTGAAAAATGTCGTCATCACACTCGGCAGCAAAGGGTCGTTGATCGCAACGCCCGATAAAACACTGATGGTTCGTCCCATTCCTGTCGATGTTGTTGATTCCAACGGTGCGGGCGACTCATTCAATGCAGCACTTGCCGTCGGGTTGTCCGAGGAGATGAATCTGGAGCAGGCGTCGGAGTTTGCATCTGCCGTGTCGGGTTTGTGCTGCATGGACTGGGAGACTGTGCCGTCGTACAAGTATCGGGATGAGGTTTACCGCTACCTCGAATTAGTGGAATAAGGGACTACAGCTGAAGAGAAGGGAAAATGATGAAACCCAAGACAATTCTTCACCCAGAGCTGGCGCAAGCTCTGGCGGAGTTGGGCCACACCGACGTGGTTCTCGTGACGGATGCGGGCTTCCCAATTCCGCGAGATGCTCGCCGGATCGATCTGGCGCTATACCAAGATGTACCGACTGTGTACCAGATCCTCCGGGTGCTTCGGCAACATATGTTTGCCGAAGAAGTTCATTTCGCTCCGGAAGTGAAGACGCATAATCCCGATCTTTATTCCGAGATTCAGGATATCTATAAGGGGTCCGGTGCAAAGTTCATTCCGGCGATTCACGAGGAACTCATCGAGGAGTGGGCACCAAAGGCCAAGGTTGTCGTTAGATCTGGTTCTTTCGAGCCCTGGGCAAACTTCGCAATCATTGCGTCGACGGACCCGTTTGCGTGGTTCACGTCGGAGACGGTAACGACGTTGCCGGCCTATATTGAACGCCGCGAAGCAATGAGCAAGGGAGTTGTTCCCGACTTCGACATGTGATCTGACGACCTGATTCATGGGGAAACCGGACCGGGGGTTCGATTTTGTTTCAATCGCACCCCCGGTCGTGTGTTGGGCAGCTACGACTCACTCAGGAGTGAGACCGCCGTATCCGAATCGGTGATGAGGACATTGATCCATCTACCTCTGAGGACTGCACGTATCGCGGAGCGTTTCCGAAGGCCTCCGCATACGCCGACGCGCGTGGGGATCGCGAGGAAATCGTCGGGCTCAATCCCGACGATTCGGTGATTGAATTCGTGGTCAACGAGAATTCCATCTTTATCGAAGAAACGGAGACAGATGTCTCCAACAGCTCCGGCGTCAAGGAGGGATTGTCGGTCATCGTTCGACAACGCATAACCGGAGGCTTGGAAGAAGGGTGATGCTTCCGGTGTGCCTACTCCTACGAAAACCGCAGACATATTTTTCCAGCAGCGGATGACATCGGTAAAGGCTCGATCGGCAAGTAGTTGGTGAACAGCGCTTTCCGATTCCATTGTCACGGGTGCCGGAAGGAAGACAGGGGTTGCGTGGAGCTTCTGGGCAAAACGATCCATTGTTCGATTTGCAAGGATCTGCACTGTGGATTCGCCGGAACCTCCAATGACCTGGACAACCTTGTCCGCTTTCACGGTTGAAGACTGCTCAAGCGCATCCACCGAGGCTAACAAGGACGCCGACCAGGACGAGAAACCGAGAATATCGACATCGTTGACCGTCGTTTCAACGTATGCGGCGGCTGCGGCTCCGAGCGCTCGGATCAGGCCGTCCTCTGTGGGCTGCGAGGTAATAACTACGGCACGCTCGATCCCGAACTTCTTTTCGAGTTCACTTTCGAGATCTGAGTGGACATCTGGCGGGATGACGACGACGGTGCGAACCAAGCCAACCCGGGTTGCTCTGCGCAGGATTCGAGAAACACGACTCTGGGAAATTCCGAGGACAGTGGCGATCTCTGACTGTTTGAGGTGTTGTTCGTGGTAGAGCTTCGAAACTCGGGTCATGAGACGGAGCTTTTCGAGAGGAATAGCCGACCATGCTGAGTGAGATTCCGATGCAACATTCACAAGACATCCATGCTTTCGTTGAAAAAACTTACCCGGGTGTTCATTTTCTTAACTCTAGACTGAGGTACCAGTAGTTTTCCCGCAAATTGTCAAGGGTTTCACCATGATGCCGCACGCATTTACTCGTGAGAGCGAGGTAGTCGCAAGATGATGCCTCCTCATGATAAACGAGGACGAGGCGGAGTTCCGAACGGGGCTTACGTCTGGCGGGAAGAAGTAGAGTCGGATCGTGACTGCCAGTCATTCGGCATTGTTTACCGATGAGAATGAGTTTGCCCATAGGCGGGTACCCAAGCCCAATGATGGCATCTTTTGTGTGATCTTCGGCGCAAACGACGTTGGCAAGTCGTCGATCCTCCGAATGCTTAACTTTCTTTTGGGATCGAGCACTGCTGGGTTGTACCAGACATTGACCCCTGGGGACCTAAGGGATTCCAGTCAGCCGCTCGTGGTTGATGCCGAGTGGACGGACTTCACGGACGAGAGCAGGCGGGTTTTCCCTGATGAGATCACCATCGCCGATGATCAGGTTAGCGAACACCTTTGGGTCCAAATGGTGGTGGAAGCGGACGAGGACGACGAGGCCGTAACGGTACGTCGGTGGTTCCCGGATAGTGGCCACCAGCGAGCGCTCAGCCGAGAACAACTTGAGGCCTTCGGATGGCGCTTTCTGAAGGCGACGAGGGGCGTGTCGATGATCGACGGTGGGCATAGCCCGGTCCGGACGCTGTTGGCTTCCGCTGACCTCGGTACCGACGAGGATAAGCTGAGAACCATCCTGGAGCAGTTCAACGAGGAGTTGGCTGGTAACGAGTCGGTCGGGGAGCTCCTTAACAGAGTGGCTGCCCATCTCAGCCGTGCGATGCCGCGCGCGGTCACGAAGCGCGACTTTGCTGTCCGCAGTGTTACTGACCCCTCCACAGACGTGCTCCAAGACGTGACGATCTTCCTTAACCGGGGTGACGACCAGGTCTCGTTGATGGAGCAGTCGGACGGCGTTCGTCAACTCATGTCGATGATGCTCTTCGACCTGGCTGAGGGGACCGCGAACGTCCTCGCGATCGACGAGCCAGAGATCCACCTCCATCCCACCAGCCAGCGGACTGTGGCTGATCTCCTAAGCGGTGCTGGGAACCAGAAGATCATCGTCACACACTCGCCATACATCCTCCACCGGTTCGAACCCTCGGAGGTCATCGCTGTCGACCGACACGGGAAATGCCGACAGATCGGCGACAAGAAGCTGACAAATGTTGAGAAAGTGAGGGCCCACTGGTGGTCGCCGCGCTTACTCGAAGCGCTCACAGCAAGGTTTGTCGTCCTCGTGGAGGGCGATGCCGACCGAGTGATTGTCGAGGCAGTTGCCAGGGAACTTGCTATTGACCTTGACCGGCTTGGTGCAGCAGTCGTCGAGCTGGACGGAGCCGACAAGTTCGCGAACGTCTTTCCCATCCTTGGCCCCGACGGATTCGGACCGACTCTGCTCGGTCTTGTAGACAAGGAGGAGAGTGACAAGTGGGTCAACGCGTTCGAGAGAAAGCCGAAGGAGGTCATCAACAAGCACGTCTTCATCTCTGACGCTGATCTCGAGGACGAATACACCCGTGCTCTCGGTGGACAGGTCGCCGCGCAGGCGCTCATTGACGGCGGGTTCTGCAGAGAAACGGGGATTCTTCAGGCGTCCGGAGCCGCTGCGATCGAGGACATTTCCGTTGAGGCGGTCGCGAAGTTCTGCCGTAACAAAGGGAAAGTTGCAGCAGCGACCTGCATCTCAGAAGCATTGGACGCCAGCAGTGCTGAGAGAATTGGCAGCGTGGCTAGGCTCATCCGCAGGCTCGACGAGTTGAGTCGGCAGTGAGTGTGTTTGAGCTCAGCGGGGAGCAGTATGCTGCAGCAACCTCGGAGAAGGACCACCTGCTGATCCTCGCACCGCCGGGCTGCGGGAAGACCGAGGTGCTGGCGCACAGGGCTGCCCACCAGATTGGCTCGCTGAAGCCGCACCAGAGAGTGCTTGCCCTCACCTTCACCAAGCGCGCTCGCGCGAATCTTGAAGAACGATTGCGCTCGGTGCTGGGACAGACGCGAGCGCACCGACAGATCGTCGTGCGCAACTTCCACGGCTTCGCCGCCCAGGTCGTCCTCGCACATGGTAGGACCATCGGTCTGCGTATGGAGGATCTGGGGATGCCTGAGACCAACACCATGCGACGCGCGATGCAAGCTGCTGGCGGCGGCAACGCGATATTCGCCGCGTGATGAACATGTTTTCAACGATCGATCTCGCAATCCTCTCAGTCGGGTCATGGGAACCAGCCGAGTCCCAACTCCGTTCGGTTTTCCCCGAAGAAATCAGCAACGAACTCTCACGTCTTGGCACGCGAGCCGAAGTTGCTGGACTCTTCATTAATGATGAAGGTGAACTTGTTGGCGAAGACATCTCAAGTCAGTGCATCACGATCTCCGAAAACGATCTTCTCAGCGTCCCGAGGGTTGTGGCGGTAGCCGGCTCCCGCAAGAAGGTTCGCGCCATTCACGCGCTTTCCCGATCCGGACTGATCACCGACCTCGTTACTGACGCAGATACAGCGCGGGAGTTATTGAAACTGCCCGCAATCAAGAAACACCAACACACTCGTAGGACCAATTGAGCGGACACGCACAAGCACCGAGCGTTCCTTAAATACGCAACTTTTCTTCTCTTGCGATTACCTGACATGTGTGACAACACCTGTCGAAACGGGCACACTTAAACCCATGCATAGATCGAGCGAGCACCCCAACGAAGGGACGCCACAAGACAAGGCGACGAGCTCCAATTCCGATCACGTCATCACCGCCGCCGAACTTGATGACCTGGTCCGGAAAACCCCGGCATCGGGTAAGCCCCGGAAGATGGCAGCTCTCGCAGCCATCGCAACGTTCGGGTCGCTGCTATTTGGCTACGACACCGGTGTCATTGCGGGCGCCCTGCCATACATGTACATGGCGACGGAAGCTGGCGGCCTCGCAATTAACGAGTTCGAGGAAGGTTTGGTCGGCGCGATCCTCGCAATCGGCGCGGCATTCGGCGCGATCCTTGGTGGACGAGTCTCCGATCGCAAAGGCCGCCGCTACAACATCCTCGTACTTGCAGCCGTCTTCGTCCTCGGCACCCTGGGATGCACGCTGGCCCCCAATGTCTGGATCCTCTACCTATTCCGCTTCATCCTCGGGTGGGCGGTCGGGGGCGCCTCGGCAACCGTGCCGATCTACCTATCTGAATCAGCACCAACTCAGGTGAGGGGTTCCCTGGTCGCCCTCGACCAATTCATGATTGTCTTCGGACAGCTCCTTGCCTATTCAATGAATGCTCTTCTCTCTCACGGTCACGGTGGCCCGCGAGCGCAAGTTGCTTCCGATCCCACCGGCACCCTGACCAGCGGCGAATGGTATTCGTGGGATCAGATCTCCCAAATTCCTGGAGTCCTCATTTCAGCGGGTAACGGTTCGGCGTGGAGATGGATGCTCGTCCTCGCCACCATTCCCGCGATTGTCCTGTGGATCGGGATGCGCCGTATGCCCGAGTCCGGACGCTGGTACGCCGCGAACTTCCGCTATGCCGAGGCCGTGGGTGCTCTCAAACGCATCCGTAATCCCGAGCACGACGACGTCGCCGGCGAGATTCACGAAATGATCGACTTGCACCGTGTCGAGCAGAACGAAGGAAAGTGGTCGCTGCGGCGGACGCTTGGCGTGCGGTGGACTCGTCGGCTGGTCTTCGTCGGCATCGGACTCGCCTGCTTTGACCAGCTGACCGGCATCAACACGGCAATGTACTACTTGCCGAAGATCCTCCATGCCGCCGGATTCTCCGCCGCCGACTCCATCACGATCAACGTCATCACCGGAGCGGTCGCCTGTCTGGGCGCTGGCTTTGGCCTGTGGCTGGTTGGCCGGCTTCAGCGTCGCCACGTCGGCATTTACCAGGAAGCGGGCGTCACTTTCTTCCTCTTTTCCTTGGCGATCGTTTTCGGTGTCGGTATCTCTCCCCACATGCTTCCGTCCGGTGCAATTAACGAGGACGTCCCTGCCTTCCTCCCCTGGTTGGTCGTTATCTTGGTGTCACTGTTTGTTTTTGCGAAACAGTCCGGAACCGTCAACTGGGTGCTGTTGTCCGAGATTTTCCCCTCTCGGATCCGTGGCGTCGCCCAAGGCTTCGCCGTTGGCTGCGGGTGGTTGATGAACGCGGTTGTCACTTACGTGTTCCCGGTGATGATTGAGCATCTCGGTGCCGCATGGACTTACACCGTGTTCGGAGCGATCAACGTCGTTGCCCTGGCGTTCTACGTGAAGATCGTGCCCGAGACTCGCGGGACATCGCTGGAGAAACTGGAAGAACAGTTCCAGGCCCGCTACGGTGCCTGAGCGAGGCGTGGGCAGCGGGCCTCTCGGCAACGCGCCGTACAGCTTTGACGTTCGTCGCCTCACTAACCGGCGCACATGACAACTAAATAGCAAATTAAAGTGCAAATGAAAGTGCAAATTTTGCACTTTCATTTGTATTTTCGCACTTTCATTTGCACTTTGAGCATGTCGAGTACAACTTTGAGTACGCTGGTCCCTCTCCCGACCCCCTCTGACTGCGGTCTCCATGCGCTCTCACCCTGTGAGTCGGAAGCGCTTGACGAGTACGGATGGACACGCGACCCGCCGGGAGAGTTACTGCCAGGGATCGACGCACCAGCTCAGCAATCACCCTCGGACGAGACCCGACCATTTGTCGATCACGGGTTACCGGTCCCGCAACGTGGAAGAGTAGCTGCTAGATCGAGGATCATCACCCGCTGACAGCTAGGCAATATCCTCGTCGATTTTCGAGCTGAATCGCTTGTATGCACCCGCCCGAGTCATACCCATGAAGTCACCGATCATCTCCCAGGTAGCGCCGTCGGAACGCGCAAGAGCGACAGCTTCGCGAATCTCTTCCTGTGCCTCGGCTTCCTTTTCAAGAGCATGAACGAGCGCGGACAATCCTCTCCCAAGAACGACAGGACCAACCGGATCCGGTCCTTCACCGTTATTTGCATTCTCAATCTCGTCGAGTATCTCCTCGATGCTGCGTTTCCTCATTTCCCCTCCAAGAATTTCGACCGCGCTTTCATTGCATGAAATACCACTGGCTCTCGTACACCAACCTCAATGAGAAGGCCATTTCGTCCTGCACCAACAACAATGTCGTACCCGTCTTGAGGTCGGATGAACACTGGATATTCCAATGCATGCAGAATGTCCGTCCGAGACACTCCGTGTTTGAGCGCACTCAAAAGAATACTATCTCTGTTAACTCTAGGAAACACGCCGAGATCCTGTCAACCACAGGGAACACATCACAGCCACTCGTCCTCCTCCACAGGAATTGCGCCATCGATCACCAATGATCGAATAACCACTCAACACCTATGAAACACCACATTTTGACGACGGCTTGAGTTATCCACAGGCACCCCGATCCGACCAACGATCAGCCCATGAGAATCAGCACAGCGAGATCTGTCAGTGCGATGTCACCGTCCGAAAATGGCCGCGATGGGATGCCCCCTGACGCGATAGGACGCCCCACCCGCAATAAGAGGCCCCGCCCCCAAGACTGCAACGGGACGCCCCAGACCGCGAGACGCCCCTCCCCAACAACCTCTCAGATCCGCTTGCCTGTCATGCGGTGGCGAATCTCGTAGCGCTCCCCCGCTTCCAGATGCACCGACGTGGCAATACCCTCAGCATTCAGCGGGTTCGGACCCGCAGATACCCCCTGACCAAAATCAAAGGCCGAGGTCACGGGCTCAACGCCCAAGCACAGGTTCGTTCCACCCCACGGCTGGGCAGTACGGCCACGGTTGGACACCCACAGCAGGCAGTGCTCAAGGAACTTCGGGTCCCATTCGATCGAAACCTCGTACCCCTCAACCTCGTTAACCAGCGTGACCTTGGGATCTGCGGGCTCAACCATCAGAACGATTTCGTCCACGTTTTCACCATCGAGGGGAAGCCTGGTCAAATCAAGGGTTCCCCCGTCTGCGCGTGGAGCCGCAGCCGCGTCCTCGTAAATTGCACCGACTTTGAGAACGGACGTGCCCGAGTCAATGGGGAGCGAATGGAAAGAGCGGGCTTTAGGCAGGACGAGGCGAGCACCCCCGGGCGTCTCCGGGAGGCGCAGGATCGGGTGGAGGCCCAGCGGCAGGTCCGCAGTCTGGCGCATGATGATTGTGTCGATGTATTCAACGCCGTCATCTTCGCAGGTAATCAGACGTTCGACGCGTTCAACGGGGGAGGACTCGGGGTAGGTCAGGCCAAGGCGGACACTTTCGGTGTTCTGAGACAGCAGTTCCCACGGGCCGGAGGCGCTGTATCCGTGTGTCCATTCGCTCGGACCGTCGTAGCCGCCGCGCCATTCTTCGGGGAGGGTCTGGGCACTAGCCGGGGCCGCACCGAAGGGAACGCAGAGGAAATCTCCGCGCAGCTTCTCCAGCAGGGGATCGCCTTCCCATCCGCTCCATTTGGCAATGTACGAGGGCGAGAACTCGTCCTCGGAACCGGCGTTGAAGACGGCAGTTGTCATCGCGCCCGCAAGCTGAATTGTTGCGCGGACCCGGCCGGTCCCGATCGTCACGTCCATGATCAATTCCTTATCGTCTATGAGGCCCTCTCGGATTGCTTCGCGTCGAACACCCATTGTCCCGGCGCTCCGATAAGCGGGCCGTGACCAGTCTATTGCGTTCGCGCGTCACGAAGCCAGTGGCGAAGGCATTTTGGGGATCGAGGGGACGCGGGTTGGAGCCGGGCGTGTCCTTGTTGTGGCCGTCAGTTGAGTCGGCAATTCGGGGGACGAGGACGAGCGCGGCTCATGACCCCAGAACGCGCCAGATGCGCGGTGTAGTAGGCGCAGTAAGCGCAGTAAGTCACGACACACGGCACACGGCACACAACAGCAGGAAGTAAAGGAAACCCCCGGAGACCGAAGCCTCCGGGGGTGCCCCAATCAACCAACAACCACAGAACGCTAGGAGGTCTTCGTCGCGCGAGCCTTGTTGATCTGGTCGAATGCCACGGCGAAGAGCAGAACCAGGCCCTTGATGGCCTGCTGCCAGGCGGAGTCAACCGACATGATCGACAGACCCATGTTGAGAACCCCCATAAAGAGAGCACCAATGATTGTGCCGGAGATCCGACCGATGCCACCCCACACGGCTGCGCCACCGATGAAGCAGGCTGCAATGACATCGAGTTCGTAGTTCTGACCGGCGGCCGAGACCGCGGCACCGGCACGCGAGGTCGTGACGATTGCGCCAACTGCCGCCAGGAAGCCCATGTTGACGAACATCCAGAAATTCACGCTGCGCACCGAGATACCCGACAGGCGCGCGGCCTCGCGGTTACCACCGACAGCGTAGATGTAGCGGCCAAAGGTCGTCTTATTGAGGACGAAGGTGTACACCAAGATGAGCACCGCGCAGATGACCAGCACGTAGGGTAGGCCGATCGCCGACCCCGACAGGATGAACATGAATCCCAGGACAAACAGGGAGACAAACACCAGTTTGCCGATGAGGAGCCACATGGGTTCCGGGGTCAGGCCATGCTTGACGAGGGAGGCGCGTCGGCGCAGCTGCGACACGATGAAGAGGGCAGCGAGGACGACGCCGATAATCAGCGTGAAGACATCGTAAACACCGGCGAATCCCAACCAGCCGAGGATCCCCGAGTTCGCAATGGACACGAAGCCCTTGGGTAGCGGAGCGATGGTCTGGGGAACGATGACGATTGCGAGGCCTCGAAAGAGGAGCATGCCCGCGAGCGTGACGATGAAGCCTGGGATGCCAACGAAAGCAACCCAGAAGCCTTGCCAAGCTCCCAGCGCGATGCCGATGAGCAGAGCGACGATCACGGCGACCACCCACGGCATGTCCCACTTCGCCATCGACACCCCGAGGAAGCCGCCGATGAGGGCGATCTGGGAGCCAACAGACAGGTCGATGTGGCCGGCGATAATAATCATCAGCATGCCGATCGCCATGATGATGACGTAGGCGTTCTGCTGGATCAGGGAGGCAACGTTATCGGGGCGCAGGAGGCGCCCGCCCGTCATGATCTGGAAGAAGATCACCACGGCGATCAGGGCAAGCATGATGCCGTACTGACCGAAGTCGATCCTCTTCAACCACGAGGATTTTTCCGCGGGAGCTGTCGCTCCCTCGGTCACTGCTTGTGTACTCACTGTCGGTATCTCCTTCAGTTCTCTTGCATCATGTGGGACATCAGGACTTCCTGCGTCGCATCCTTGCGCAGGACTTCACCCGTGATGCGCCCAAAACTCAGGGTGTAGATTCGGTCGCACAGGCCGAGGAGTTCAACAAGCTCAGAGGAAATAACGACAACGGCTTTCCCCTGGTCGGCGAGCTCATTGATGAGGGTGTAGATCTCGTACTTCGCGCCCACGTCGATACCGCGGGTCGGTTCGTCGAGGATCAGCACTTCCGGTTCAGTCAGCAACCACTTACTCAGAACAACTTTTTGTTGGTTACCACCGGACAGGGTCCCAACCTTGACGTCAACGGACTTCGCCTTCGTCCGCATTTTTGCGCGCTGGTCCTCGGTGAGCCCGTATTCGGTGATATCGGAGATCACGCCACCCTTGGTAATCCGCCCCATAGACGCGCTCGTCATGTTGTGTTTGATCGACGCAATGAGGTTAAGACCATAGCGCTTGCGGTCCTCCGAGGCGTAGGCGATGCCCGCTTCAATTGCCTGTTTGACGGAATGAAGCTCAATCTTCTGGCCCTTGAGATACAGGTCGCCGTGCTCGTAGGTACCCCACGACCGGCCGAAAAGACTCATTGCAAGCTCGGTACGACCCGCACCCATGAGACCCGCAATCCCAACGATTTCGCCGGCGCGAGCATTAAAGCTGACATCGTGAAGGGCTCGGCGTCCCGTAATTGGGCTGGTGACCGTCCAGTTTTCAACGCGGAGCACTTCCTCGCCGATCGTTGGTTCATGATCGGGGAAACGATTGTCCATAGAACGGCCAACCATGTCACGAATCAATTCGCCCTCGGTGATGTCGCCCTCGACGGCGATGTCGTGCGTGGTGATTGTCTGCCCATCGCGAATAACGGTGACGCGGTCGGCGATCTGGCGGATTTCGGAAAGCTTGTGCGAGATGATCACGCAGGAAATACCGCTTTCCTTGAGTCCAACGATGAGGTCGAGGAGTTTCTGCGAGTCATCGTCGTTGAGCGCGGCCGTGGGCTCATCAAGAATCAGGACGCGAACCTTCTTGCCCAGAGCTTTCGCAATTTCAACCAGCTGCTGCTTGCCCACGCCGATGTTTGAGACGATCGTGTCGGGAGATGCGTCAAGGCCAACTTTCTCCATCAGGGCCTTGGCCTGGGCATTGGTTGCGTTCCAGTCAATAACAGAGTGCTTGGCACGTTCGTTGCCAAGGAAGATATTTTCTGCGATCGACAGATACGGGGAGAGCGCCAGCTCCTGCTGGATAACGACGATACCGTCCTTCTCCGAGTCCTTGATCGACTTGTATTTCGCCTCTGTCCCATCAAGAACGATGCGACCCTTGTAGGAACCGTGCGGGTGGACGCCCGACAGCACCTTCATCAGGGTTGATTTCCCCGCGCCGTTCTCACCGCAAATCGCGTGAATTTCATGTTCGCGTACGTCAAACGTCACGTTGGACAGCGCTTTAACACCAGGGAAGGTCTTCGTAATGTTGTCCATTTCGAGAATGACCCTGGGCATGTTTTCCATCGCCATGAAACACCCTTCTCAACGGGTTGGCTTGGGGTGTGGGGTGCGCCCCGATAACCGTGGAGTCCCGAAGCTGGTCTTCGCGGATTCCCGCGGCTATTCGGGGCGCCCACACCTCACTGGCTAAGCCAACAATGAATCAGAGTCCGAGGTCCTCAGCTTTGTAGAAGCCAGAGTCAACGAGGACTTTCTGGACGGTGTCCTTCGTGACAACCTCCGGGGTCAGCAGGTAGGTCGGAACGACTTTCTGGCCGTTGTCGTAGGTTTCGGTGTCGTTGATTTCAACCTTTTCACCCTTGACAATCTGGTCAACCATCTTCGCAGCCTGCTCAGCGAGGAAGTCCGTGTTCTTGAAGATTGTCACGGCCTGCTTGCCCGCGAGGATGTTCTTGACGTTGGCGATGTCGGCGTCCTGACCGGTGAGCAGCGGGTAACCTTCGCCCGGCTTGTAGCCTGCACCTTCGAGGGCCTGAGCAATACCCAGAGCAAGGGAATCGTTCGGGGAGAGAACGACGTTGACCTTCTGACCGTCGGTGTAGAAGGAGTTCAGGCGGTTCTCCATTTCGGCCTGAGCGTCGTCAGAGCCCCAACCGAGAATGCCAATGGACTGCCACTTATCGTTATTCTCGGGAGCCTTTCCAGAGCGGACCTCCAGGGTGCCGTCCTTGACGAGGGGGCTGAGAACGTCCCAGGCACCGGAGAAGAAGTACTTCGCGTTGTTGTCGTCCGGTGATCCAGCGAAGGGCTCGAAGTAGATCGGCTTGTCCATATCCGCGATCTTCTCTTTGATGAATTCACCCTGGAGCTGGCCGACCTTGTAGTTGTCGAAGGTGACGTAGTAGTCAACGGATTCGGTTTCGTTGAGCAGGCGGTCGTAGGCAAGAACTTTGATGCCAGCTGCGGCGGCCTTGTCGAGGACGGGGCCGAGGGCGGTGCCGTCAATCGAGGCGACGACCAGGACGTCGGCGCCCTGCGTGATCATGTTTTCGATCTGGGTGATCTGCTGATCAACCTTGTTGTCGGCGTACTGCAAAGAGGTCTCGTAGCCCTTTTCTTTGAGGACCTCTTCAAGGTGAGCACCGTCGCGGTTCCACCGCTCAAGCGCCTTCGTGGGCATTGCGATGCCGATCGTCGCGCCTTCGGAGCTGCCTCCGGTCTTATCGGATTCCGAACCCGATGTGTTCCCGCGTTCGGCACTGCATGCCGTCAGGCCCGCAGCTGCAACTGCAAAGGCGGAGATGGCAACAACCAACTTCGTGATCTTCATGTTTAACTCCTGGCTTCACTGCCTTGGGTTCAGGGCAAACGACCTCGTTCACCCTTCCCCTGGATGTGGGGTGTGTATGCAGGGGTTGTGCGCCCCCTGCATGACGGTGTTCTCACTGCCACCGATAGGTGTCACTAAGAACAGCGGATGACCGGTTTGTACCCGGCGCTGACAGCATAACGCACACTATGCAACAAAATCAGTGCTTCATGCCCCCAAAAGTAGCTCGAGAATGTAGATTTCCACACCCTCGTAGTCATCTTTCGCCACCAAATCATCGACGATCGACTGGTCGAACTTCTCAACCTTGTCTTCCATCAATTCGACGATCCGAAGCGAGTTTTCCAAGTGTTTGAAGCCAAATTCGTCAGCCGTGGACCGCATGGCTTTGACATCGAGACCGATGTACTCACCCGCCGATCCATAATTGTTATCAATAAGCAACTTAATCTGGTTGAAAGTTGAGCGCAGGGACTCCGAACCAAAGATCTTGTCCTGATCAAACTTCATGCCGTTTTGATCGTTGAGGTGAACGGAGAAGAGTTTGTTCGCGGCGATCGCGAAAGCCATGTCGGCCGTGGGGTCCAGTCCGGCGAGCACCGAGTGTGCCGATTCGATGAGAACACCGCAGCGCGAAGGGTCATCCGTGAGGCCTCCGAGGGCTAGCGCGTGTCCCGCGGTTCCCGCGTAGGAGCGATCAATCGGCTCATTTGGCTTCGGCTCAATCGCAATGCGCACCTTGTCGTCGTAGCCAAGCATGTAGTTCAGCGACTCTTTGAGCTGATTGATCATGTCAACAGGATTCTTCGACTCCTGACACAGGGTTCCCTCACGGGCAAGCCACAGCACAATGAGGTCCGCACCCAGAATGTTCGCAATGTCGATGGTGCGCTCCGACCTCCACAGGGCACGCTCCCAATTCTCACGCTTAGGCGCGGTGTAGGCGCCGTCCTTGAACGCGGGATCGAACCACAGACGCGGTGCGACGAATTCACATCCAACGCCCAGGGAGTCGAGGAACTCTCGAAGCTCGTGCGCCTCGTCCCTGATCTGGTCAATGGACTTCGACTGGATATCCGGCACAGCATCGTCATCATGGAACTGGATCGCCGAGAACCCCATCTGGGCAAAACGCTCAATTTTTTCCTTCATTGTCAGACTGCGGCGGGTCTGTGGCCCATAGACGTCAGTTCCTTCAGCAACATTCCACGGACCAACGGTGTACCTGAACCTGCTCATCTGATAACTCTCCTCCACATTCTCACAAGGGCAGAACGCGCCCTTGCGTTCCTGCGACTGCGCAACAGCGTCGTCGCGGCTTGTCTCACCCGAACACCGATTAATGTTCGATGATGAAACTATTAACTGATGAACGACTCCTGTCAAGCCTTTACGTCACTTTGCTCCACAGACTGCGCTACTCTCACCTACATGGCCGGCTCGCAACAGACTCTCCCCGCTCACGGAGTTCCCCTGACTCTGTCAACCCCCCTCGTCGGCGCAGCCCCCACCGTCCCCGCAAGCCAGGCGAGTGTTCGCCAGCAGAATCTCTCCCTCATTTCTTGCCTCATTTTCGGCTCACCAACCTCGCTGACACGCGCCGCCCTCGCAACGCGCACAGGTCTTGGGCGCGCAACGGTCTCCCGCCTGATCAACGAACTCATTGGAGCGGGAATCGTCCATGAAAAGAAGCCCGAAGAGTCTCTTTCACGAGGACGACCGGGGACTCCCCTTGCGCCGGCATCTCGCACCGTCGCCGGCATCGGCCTCGAGGCAAACGTTGATTTCGTTGCGGGGCGCGCCATCGATTTGGCCGGGACAACTCTCGCGGAATTTCGGCTCTCCGGCCTCGACCTGTTGGATTCTCCCGAAACAATGCTCACTCTCCTCGGCGATTCCGCGGCATCCATGATCTCAAGCCTTGCCGCAACCGGAGTTCGCTTCGCCGGGGCCTCCCTGGGGGTCCCCGGCCTCGTCAATACGGAGAATCACAGCCTCCTTGTGGCCCCCAATCTCGGATGGTCCGAATTTGCCCCTCTCGCCATGCTCGGAGAGCGCTGGAATTCCCTCGGCATCGATACGCAGATTCACAACGATGCCGATCTTCAGAGTCTGGCTGCGGCATTTACTCGACCGGGGTGTTCGCGCACTGATGCGACATTCCTCTACATCGCGGGCGATGTCGGAATCGGCGGATCGATCCTCACGGGTGGTGCACTCACCCGCGGGTCCCACGGATGGGCCGGAGAAATCGGCCACCTGACCGTCGACCCCGTCGGACCCCAATGCTCCTGCGGCTCCGTGGGATGTCTCGAGGCTTTCGCCGGTCAGGCCTCGATCTTGAAAGCAGCGGGTCTCTCACGTGAAAGCTCCGTGCACGACCTCATTCAGCTGCTCAGAGAGGGCGACGAGGCCGCGGCGACCGCCGTCGAAAAAGCCGGATGGGCGCTCGGCGTGGCGCTGTCGGATGTCATCAATGTTGTCGACATCTCCCGGGTGGTTTTCGGAACCTCCCTCGGGTCACTACTTCCCTGGCTTCGCCCGCACATCGAGTCGGGTCTGACGCTGCGGGTGATCGGCGCGAAGCATCGTGGGATCGAGCTGGTTCAAGGCCCGATGATTGCGCTTCCCGCATGTACGGGCGGCGCCTTCAACGCCCTCCATCCGCTGATCGCCGACCCGTCCTCGTGGATCGACCTGACATCTTGAAATCTCGTCAACTTTGCGTATTATGTTTTGTCGTCGATCATAAATACGAAGTTGTATGTGAAACGAGGGTCCACCGTGGTAGCAGTACACGTTATCGGCCATGTCTGCGTCGATCTCACACCTCACCTGCACTCAGAACGCCTCGGAGTTCCCGGCGAACTCACCGAGGTCGGCCCCATCGAAATCCGCACCGGCGGAACTCTGTCGAACTGTGCTCGCGCACTCAAACACCTCGACACCGAGGTTTTCCTCTCCGGAATGGTTGGCAACGACGACCTCGGCACCATCTGCCGAAGAAAACTTGAGGATGAGCACCCCGGCCACGTTGAACTCACCGCTCATCCCAAAGCTGCCACGTCCTACTCCGTTGTCATCCGTCCGCCACAGACCGACCGTTCCTTCCTTCATCACACCGGTGCCAACGATTTCTTCACCGGCGAATGCACCCTCCACTCGAACACGATCTGCCACTTCGGATACCCCACACTCTGCCCCGGAATGTGCGCCGACAACGGCCGCCCCGTCGCCGACCTCTTCGACCGCGCCCACGCTCTAGGTAATGCGACCAGTCTTGACTTGGCCTACCTGGCAGATAACTCGCCCCTGAAACAGCTTGACTGGAATGCACTCTTTGCGCAGGTTCTTCCGGTCACGGACGTATTCTGCCCATCCTGGGATGACATTGCCTCGTGCCTGCCCGGTATCAGCGCCGACTTTGACACGGAACTCATTGAGAAGCAGACCCGCACTTTCCTTGACCAGGGTGCCGGCCTCGTCCTCGTTACTGTGGGAAAACACGGTGCGTACCTGGCAACGAATGACGCTGACCGACTGGCACCCCTGGCCACGCTCACGGGAATCAACGCGAAGCAGTGGGCGAACCAGTCGATCTGGGACCCAGCTGTGCCCGTGGAGAAAGAAGCCGACGGACCGCTGGACACGAACGGAGCCGGGGACACATTCAAGGCATCCTTCCTCCACGCGTTGACTCGTCGGGCAACGCCGCAGGCCGCAATCCGTTTCGCCTCGGAATCAGTCGCGCGCAAACTCCTGAGCCGACCCCTCGAGGCATTCGCCGACGTCGACAATGGCGACGCCTGGGATGCCGACGCACCCCTCGCCCAGGAGCACTAATCGTGCCTCAGCTTGTTGCTTTCGGCGCCGGAAACGTTGGACGCGGGTTCATCGGCCAGATTTTCTCCGACTCGGGGTGGGACGTCACCTTCCTCGATGTTGCTCCGCAGGTGGTGGATGCGCTGCACACGGACGGTTCGTATATTCACGAAACCGTGTCCACCAACGGAACCGTTCCACGCACCATCACACGTGTCGATGCCGCGTATTCTTCCGACCAGGACGCCGTTGATGCCCTGATAACACGCGCTGACCTAGTGACAACATCGGTGGGGGCACGGGTACTGCCGCTGATCGCCCCGGCGCTGGCTCACGGCCTTGCCTCCAGATGGGAAGCGGGTCACGGCCCCCTCGATATTCTTCTCTGCGAGAACATTCACGGGGCCTCACGGGTGGTCCGCGACCTGCTGCTTGAGCATATTCCCACCGAATATCGTGACCACCTGCTCACCCACTGCGGACTGGCAGAAACGTCGATCGGGAGGATGATCCCCGCCGTTCCCCCCGAGCTTCAGCGCACGCCAACCCTGGTTCGTGCCGAGCCGTATTGCCAGCTTCCCTACGATGCGACGGCGTTGAAGGCCCCGCGTCCCACAGTTCGCGGCCTCGTTGGAATTGATGACGTCGCTTTCGATTTCTACGCTGATCGCAAGCTATTCGTTCACAACATGGGCCACTGCTTGTGTGCCTATGTGGGAGAAATCTACGGTCATGAGTTCATCTGGCAAGCCACCGCGGATCCGCGGATTCACAGTCTTGTGCGTTCGGCGATGAATCAGTCCGCACTGGCTCTGGCCAGGCATTACGGAGCGGACTATTCGGCCCTGACCGAGCATATCGACGATCTCTTAGCTCGTTTTGCCAACCGGGCTTTGGGTGATCCGTGCGAGCGCGTCGGCCGTGACCCCGAACGCAAATTGGGTTCCCATGACCGCCTCGTCGGGGCATATCGCCTGGCGCAGTCTCAGGGGGTTGCGCGCAGCTACCTCTCCCTTGCTCTTGCGGTTGGCATCGCCCGACTCTCCCAAGAGCCGGGATGGGATCTGCCGCGTGCACGTTCTTTTGTTGAGTCCGCCCTCTGGTCCTCCGAATCGTCTAATTCAGGGGACGAGGACGAGCGCGCGCTCATGAACGCTCAGATTGATCAGGCCGCTGCTGGTTTCGACTGGGCTGAACAGATGCGCCTACTGAACGAATACATTGTGAAGAAGGGTTTGATCTAGGGTGCACACGCTCAATAGAGAACCGTGTGAGGCGCAGAATTTCAGCGAAAATACTTGGCTGATTGCTCGTTCACAGCGAACTTCCCACTCAGCTTCCCACTGAACTTCCCACTGTGGGATGTTGAGTGTTATGTTAGGTGTTATGTTGGAGAGCAGCGCCCAGGAAACGATTGATCGTCTGCGCATCATCGGGACAGACACGCAGCGGATCGAGGTCAAGAAAGGTGTTGGGAAAGAAATCCTTCCAACACTCAGCGCCTTCTCTAATTCCGGTGGAGGCACACTGATCATCGGCGTATCGGAACGCGACGGCTTTACCGCAGATCGCACCGCCAACGTTCACCAGCTCCAGGACCAGCTACTGTCCAGGTGCGATCAGATGTCTCCGGTTGTTAGACCGAATATCCGCATCGAAGATGTGGATGACATCCCGATTCTTGTCGCCGAAATTCCCGAAATTCCTCCCTACGACAAACCCTGCTACATCCGCGAGCGCGGACGCTACGCCGGCTCGTACAGACGTGGGGGCGACGGCGATATTCGCTTGGAAACCTACGAAGTTGACCGCCTCATTGAGGAGCAGCATCAACCCCGATGGGACGAGGACGGCGTTGCCGAGGCAACAATCGATGACCTCAACCCTGAAATCCTTCAGCCCTTTCTTGAGTCTGAAAAGCGAGCTCGTCCTCGTTCCTTCTCCAACGGAACTCAACAGGCTTACAAGCACCTCCGGCTCCTCAAGAACGATCAGGTGACCCTCGCGGCACTCCTGGCTATGGGTGAATATCCGCAAGAATTCTTCCCCAGACTCACCGTGACCTTCGCCCTCTTCCCTGGAACATCAAAAGGCGAGATCACCACCGGCACACGGCTCCTCCATTCGGAGACTTTAACGGGACCGATACCGGAACTCGTTGAAAGATCGGTTGAGCTGGTAAAGAACAATATGCGCACGGGCGCAATCATCGGAGATACCTTCCGCACTGAGCTTCCGGACTATCCGCTCGTTGCCGTTCGCGAGGCCGTCGTCAACGCGCTCATGCACCGCGACTACTCCCCGCTTGCACGAGGAACTCAGGTGCAGATCAATATGTTCGTTGATCGTCTTGAGATTACGAACCCCGGAGGCCTCTACGGTGCTGTGACCCTGTCAAACCTGGGTACTGCGGGCCTGAGTTCCACGCGCAACCAGCGGTTAGCAACTTTGCTCGAAACCGTTGCTCTTCCCAGTGGGGGCATCGTCGCTGAAAACCGCGGAACGGGGATCCAGGTCATCCAGTCCTCGCTTGCCGATGCCCTTTTACCCCCGGCGGAAATTCGGGGGGAGCTGACATACTTCACCATCGTGTTTCATCGCCGGCGAGTCGCACCGCAGGAACGGTACGAGACTGCGTACGACAAAGTCAACGCTTTCATTCACGAACATTCCAGTGCATCGACAACCGAACTCATCAAGGCAACCAGCCTGAGCCGAAGTGCGATCCAAAAGGCAATCAATCAACTCATTGACGCCGGCGTCATCGAGGCCGTTGAACCGCCGAGGAGTCCCCGGCAGCGGTACCGCATCGTCGTGGGTTCGCACAGCTCGCGCCACTGCTAACATCCGTTGATTCACGTCGATCCTCGTTTGAGGGAGCAAACTTCCCACTCAGCTTCCCACTGAACTTCCCACTGTGGGATGTTGAGTGGGAAGTAAGTGGGAAGCTCCGCCTGCCAATCTATTGTGGAGGCTCAAACACCAGATCACTCAAGGTTTCGATGCCGATCAACCAGGTCGGCGTGATCGAGTTGCTCGGCCTCTTCAATATCCAAAATGACGCAGTCAAACATCAACCAGACAGACTGCTCGAAGAGGGAACCCATCGGCTGGATGCTCTCAACCATGTCCCCGCTCGACAGGAAAGCGGCGGCGGGCACGGTCACGATGTGCTGGGCGCGCAGCGCGGTTTTGCCCTGCGGATTTGCAGTGACAACAGCGATCTGCGCTCCGATTTTCTCGGCGCGAGAAACGACATAGTCAATGTGCCCAATCTCCCCGGATCCACTGACCGCAATCAGCAGATCATCTGCGGTGAGGGAAGGGGTGGTGTCGTCCCAAATCCAGTGGGAGTCAATACCGGCATGGGCCAGCCGCATGGTGAAGGCACGAGCCGCTAGGCCCTCGCGCCCCACGCCGATGACGATGACCCGCCGAGCACCGAGGATTGCGCGTCGAAGATCAACGACCTCGCGAGAGGACACTCGCTGCATAACCTCCGACAGTTCGGAAACGATTGTTTGTGAGTTTTCTGCAAATGACATGTGGCGACCTTTCATTGATGTTGTGGGGTCTTACGGCGCACAATCATGCGCCCGGAACCCAGATAATAGTTGAGAACCATGACGATCAGGAGCATCGCACCCCAGACGAATGTCTTTGCGAAAGGTGAATAGCCGAAGATCGAGAATGCGCTCTGAAGCGACTGAAGAACGATGACCGCCAGGAGTACGTTCCATGCCCGGCCTTTACCGCCGTCTGGGTCAAAGCCTGCAAGTACCGCAACGAGGATTGCTTGAAGCTGGTACGACTCACCGAATCCTTCGCGCGCAGCATTCTGTGAAGCGAGCATGAGAACCGCTGCGATGCCAGAAAGTAATCCAGACACCGTGTACACCCAGAACTTAACGACATCGGTCCTTACTCCGCTGAAACGAGCGGAGGTCACCGATTCGCCGACAAGGTAGATGCGTCGACCAAGTTTCCTCCGTCTCAAAACAAAGGCAACGAGGGCGAAGGCAATGACAAGAATGATGAAGGCAACCGGGATTCCCGCGAGCGTCGCGGTGGACAGCGCGGACAGACTCGACGCTTGGACCGCAACGCTGTTTCCGTTCGTCACGGCTAAAGCGATGCCGCTAAAGAAGATCATCGTTGCGAGGGTGACCAGAATTGGTGGCACGGAAAACCATGCGACGAGCACTCCGTTAACGGCGCCACAGAGAACGCCAACGATGACAATCACGATGATGCCGATTGCGGTCACCAGAACATCGTCACCGTCCGAGAGCGGAATAAGTGACCCTGACATCACGTATGCCCCTGCAATCGACGCAACCGCTGCGATCGAAACGATCGATAGATCAATCCCGCCCGAGAGCATGGCCAGAGACATTGCAAGCGAGAGGAGACCCAAGACGGACATCTGGATCGCCATCGATTGGAAATTGACGACCGAGAAGAATCGTCCACCGAGAACTGCACCCAGCACGACGTAGAGAAGAAAACCAGCGATGACAAGCATCAATGAGTCTCGGTGGCGTCGAATAAAACGAATATCCATTGTCATTTTTCTTCCCTAGGCGTTTCCGAAGACCAGATTTTCGCGGTTTGCTCGGCGCTTTCGCAGATACATTGTTGCGAGCGTGACGAGCAGGACGGTCCCGAAGAAAAAGTTGTTAAACGAGGCCGAGAGCCCAAGAAATACCAGGGTGTTCTGGAAGAGTTGAACCACCGTAACTCCCAAGATCGTCCCAAGAATCGTGCCTTCTCCGCCCGTCAGGGTCGCACCACCGATGACTACTGCGGCCAACACGAAGAGTTCGGAACCGACTAAGCCTGTGGGGTTGACGAAGCGCAGATTGGAAAAATAGATCACCCCGGTGATCCCTGCGAGAAGACCCGCGTAGCCGTAAACAAACCCACGGACAAGGCCGACATTAATTCCGATTCGGCTTGCGGCATCTGCGTCGCTTCCCACCGCAAAAATCTCACGACCAAGCCTCCAACGGTAGAGGATGAACCAGGTCAACACACCAATGACCACAGCGATGGGGAAGAAGACCGTCAGACCGTAGCTTGAACCATCGTCTGCTGCGAACGACACGATGTTGGCGCTGCCGAAAGAGGCCATCGATTTGGGCATCTCCGCGGCAGAATACGATTTTGTCCCGAGGACGAGTGCCATTCCACCGTAGAACACCGACTGCGTCCCCAACGTAACGATCAGGGCATGGAGCTTGTATTTGTGCACAAGCACCGCATTGACCAGGCCCATGAGACATCCCGATAGGCCGGCGATAGCGCAGGCGAGCAGAATGTTGTCGATACCTGATGCCAGAAGAATTTTCACGGCAAGGTATCCACCGGCAGCAGCAATCGCCGTAAACGAAACATCGATTCCGCCGCAGATGAGAACGACAAGTAGACCCAGGCCAAAGAGGATCATTGTTGATCCTGAACGCACTGTGTCGAACACTGTCTCAAGGCTGAAGAACAACGGGTTCTTGATTCCGACGAGCGCAATGTAAGCAATGACAACGATCACCAAGTACTTTTCCATCGAAGTTGCTCGGCGATGAAAGAGACGTGAAAACATGTCGATCCCTCACTCTCCGACCTGAGAAAGATCTAGCGCAGCGTCGGTTGACGGCGGGTTTGCAATGATTCGCGCTAAGCGCTTCTTGAAGTCAGCTGCGGCCATTTCATAGTCCCGGAATGTCTCCACAACACGTCCCGCGTGCATCACGAGGACTTTGTTGCAGATTGTCGCAATCTCCTCGGCTTCATCCGAGATCACGATGAGACCCATCCCTTCGCTGGCTAGGTGCTGGATTGCCTCGTAAATTTCATCCTTGGAACCGATGTCGATTCCAACGGTCGGACTATCGAGGATGAGTACCGTCGGCTGAGCTGCCATCCATTTTCCGATGACAACTTTCTGCTGGTTTCCGCCGGACAGAGCGCCTGAGCGGATGGTGATATCCCTGTTATTCACCCTCAGCTGCTCAACCATCTGGGTGGCCAGATGCTTTTCTTTTTCGGAGGCAATACTGCCGACACGGTTCGTCACACGCGACAAAGCCGAAGACGTGATGTTACGTTCCACTGACTGGCGAAGAAAGAGTGCCTGCTTCTTACGATCCTCCGGGAGCAACGCAATTCCATGTGCTAGAGCATCCGAAGGACTGTTAATCGACACTTCCGTTCCTTCAACCAGGATGGATCCTGATGTCGGTGCGTTAAGACCGAAAAGCGAAAGAGCAAATTCCGTTCGTCCCGACCCCAGTAGTCCGGTGATTCCGAGAATATCTCCCGGTTTCACCTGCACGTTCACGTCGGCATAGTGTCCGGTCCGAGTTAGACCTCGTGTTTCCAGCAGTGAGTTGTCGTCTTGACGTGTGCGCTGATAGCGCGTGTACTCCACGTCGCGACCGGTCATATAGTATGCGAGCTTCTTTTCGTCGAGATCCGCAGCGGCAAAATTTCCGACCGTCACGCCGTCGCGCAGAATCGTCATCGAATCGGCAATCTTGAAGACCTCATCAAGTTTATGGCTGATGAAGACCACCGACAGTCCCTGCCGTTTGAGGTCGAGGACGATCGACAGCAACCGATCCACTTCCGTTGATGTCAGTGCCGTTGTCGGTTCATCCATGAATAGCACCCGTGCATTCATCGACAGTGCACGGCAGATCGCCACGATCTGCTTGTTCGCCACGGACAGTGACGAGACGAGGGCACTGGGATCCAGGTCAACACCGATACGTGTGAGTTGTTCACGTGCAATGCTGACGATCTTCTTCCGATTGATCAACGAGCTGCGCTGCTGACGAGTGCGGAGGAATGCAATGTTTTCCGCGATGGTCAGGTGGTCGAAGAGAGCGAGGTCTTGGAAAATTACCTGGATTCCAGCGTCGATCGATGCTTGAGGGTGCCCAAGTTGAAGGTCATGCCCACCGATTGCGACCGATCCTGAATCGGGTACGTGTACCCCGGAGATCACCTTGACCAAGGTTGATTTTCCACAGCCATTTTCTCCCGCTAAACACACGATCGTTCCTGGGAAAACGGTGAAATTCACATCGTTGAGCGCGGTCGTTCCGGAAAACCGTTTTGTCACATGTGAAACCTCAAGCAGAGGCTGGACTGTTGTCATCATGAGAACTCTTGTCTGTGTGAGCGTGGGCCGGCGGGCGTACGCCCGCCGGCCCACCTGTGACGTGTCAGTAGGGATACTTTCCTGACGAATGTGAATCGGATGTGAAGCTGACAATGCCGTCACCCGTGACCAAGCCATTTGTCACCGAGGCCGATGCGAAGCCATTTGCCTTCAGGTCCACTGTCGATTCAATCTTTTCGCCCTTGAGTAGTTTCAGGGCCAGGATGTTGGCAGCGTAGCCGGCTGCCATTGGGTCCCATCCTTGAGCATTGTCCATCCATCCCTCTGCAAGGTAGGAGTCCGAGATCGACGGAACAGACAGCGTAGAAACGGCAATGTTCGTCATGTTTTTATCCTTGATTGCCGCCGCAAAGTTCGATCCTGCTGACACAGACATTCCCGCGAATCCGCCCAGATCGGGATGGGCTTTGAGGATTTCAAGCGACTTCGACTGCGCAACGGCGTCGTCGTTATTGTCCTCGTATGGGGTATCGGTCACCGGTTTCATATCCGGGTAGTTCTTCTTCAGATATGCGGTCCCCGCTTCGTACCAGGCCATGTGTGTTTCGTTTGTTAGCGAGGCAACCATCGTGACGTACGTTCCCTTACCACCCATCGATTTGGCGAGGTTTTCGTACATCTGCTCACCGAACTTCGTGTTATCGAAGGCTTCGAGGTCGTAGTCGACGCTCTCAGTACCCGCAAGTGCCGGTGCTTCGTGAGTGATGACAACGATTCCTTTATCACGAGCCTGCTTAAGTACGGGTGCGATTCCTTGTGGGTCATTTGGAACGACGACGATCGCATCAACATTCTGAGCGATGAGGTCTTGAACAATCTGAATCTGTTGGGCGGAGTCACCGGTCGAGGGACCAGTCTGACGCGCCGACACACCGGAGTTGTCCTTGCCGAACTGTTGAACTCCCTGGTTCATACGTTCAAACCACGGAATACCTTCCACCTTGGAAACTGTGACGATCGTGTAGTTTCCGTCGTCGCCTCCGGATTCTCCAGACGAGCTACTGCTCACTGTCGAGCCGCACGCACTCAGCGTAGCCATCAGAGCTGTTGCAGTGGCGAGGACTATTGCGCGACCGAACCGTGCCTTCATGCCATTCTCCTTTGAAAGACAACTACATCGCATTTTGTTGCGACCATGATCAATATGCGTCTTCGGATACCCCCTCGTCAAGTCGCTCAGCACAATTCCTTGGTCACAATTAGATGAACACTCCCTTTCGATGCAGGGAAATCACGGTGCTACCCTTAAAAACGAGCGGCATTTTTGCGCACTACCTGGGGACAACACGGGAACTTGTGGAGAGGGGAATATCTTTGGGTTCACGCACCGCGACTCCCTCTCACGCACCGACCGGAATGGACTTCACCGCGGTACGTCGAAACAACCTCGCCGCAGTCCTGCGCCCCGTTCACTATTCAGGGTCGATCACCCGCGCCGCCCTCGGCCCCATGACCGGACTCAATCGGTCAACGATCATTGCACTGACAAACGAGCTCATTGAACGCGAACTCGTCATCGAATCTCCACCGGACATGTCCATCCGAAGGGAACGAGGACGCCCAAGCGCACTCCTGCACCCCAATTCCCTCATCGGTGTGGGAATCATCAGCGTCGATGTTCGATCAGTGACCACAGCACTCGTCGGACTCGGCGGAAAAATCCTCGCCCGCCACACCGTCGCCCGAACAACCCCGCCCACAATTGACGACATCCGCACCCTTCTTCACACGCCCGATGCCCTTGCCTTTGGTTCAGCACCGAGCGGATTCCGCTGCATCGGATACGTCCTCACCCTGTCGGGCATGCTCTCCCAAGATGACCAGACGATCCGACTCGCTCCACAGCTTGGCTGGGAGAACGTCAACGTCCAGCAGGAACTCGCTCAGACACTCGATCGTCCTCTCTCAGTGATCACCCACGCAGAAGCGGCCGCCCTTGCTGAAACCCGATTCGGCGGGGCCAAAGGATTCAGCGACGTTGTGTATATCGGAGGCAACGACGACGGCATTACATCAGTGATCCTCGTTGGGGGATCACCGCTTCGTGGGAGTCAAGGATACGCCGCACAATTCGGTGAATTCCTCACGGCACCTCCGCGGGGAACAGCGGGCCGAACCACGGCCCGAACAGTCAACGATGTCGTTAACCGATTCAATCTTCTTCGCGCAATCGGCACGGAACACGCCAGCGACTCCGACATTGAGAGGGCACTCTACGAGGGAGCCACCGACGCCATTCGAGCCGAGAGCGCACGCCAATCCGAAGTTCTCTCCGTGGTGTTCAGCAACGTCATCAATATGCTCAACCCCCAAGCGATCCTGCTCAACGGTTTCGTCAACGCCATCTACGGTTCCGATCCCGGGTATCTTCTCACGCTGCTACGTCGTCAGTGTTCAGCTCCGCTCATGGAAAACTTCCAGTTCCTGCGCTCATCGCTGGGCGAAGATGCAATTCTCATCGGTGCTGCTGAGGAAGCGCTGAGTGTTTTATTGCAGAACTAAATATCTCTGTATTCCTCGCCAATCAGCGGCTAATGATCCCCCACAGCTCACCCCTATCCTCGGTCCTCCTCGTCAAGGAGTTCGCGCACCCATGCAACCTGTTTGAGCCACTGATAGGTCACTCCACCTTCGTGTTGGTTGAAGGGGTAGACGTTGATGTCTGCGCGCACAGCCAGATCACCGTAGTGGTCTGAGCTTTGGGTGTTGTTCCCATCCATTGCGGCGCCAACTGCGCTGACAATGCCCGCGATTCCGGCGGCAGCTGCGACTCCGGCGGTCCCGGCGATCGGAGCGTCAGCCCCAATCGTTGCGCTGACACTCTCGTTTTCTGCGAGTTCCTCTGCTTTCGCGCCCCACCAATTCCGACAGGCAAACACTGACGAGGGCGGACAGGTTTCATCCATAAGCGCTGTGGAAAAGAGCGCGGGAACTCGGGCGCGACGCCCTAAGAGCACTCCGTCAAAGTACGACAGCGTGTGGAAAACCTGTTCTTCGCGCCCACGAAACACCGAGAGGTACTGAACGATTTCGTCGTAGGGCCGCTGCCCGGTCATCCCCACGGATCGGGGGAAGTGATTCATGAAGGGCACGTCAGGCATCGCTGCGATCACTCGATGATTGAGCGAGGCGGCAGCGATTGCGAGGGCTCCTCCCTGACTGCCGCCGGTGACGATGATTCGCCGGGGATCAACATGGGGAAGCACGGCTGCCGCTTCAACCGCGTGATGGGCATCCGTGTACAGTCGCCGGTAGTAGTAGCTTTCAGGGCTTTCGATGCCGCGGGTCATGTAGCCCTGTTCGCTTGAGCCACCGCCATCTGAATCCCCGGTTGCCCCTCCGTTTCCCCAGGTTCCTCCCTGACCTCGGGAGTCCATGAAAAGGTGGGCAAAACCGCAGCTCGCCCAATCCAGGTGATCCACCGGAAGCCCGCGGCCACCACCGTATCCCTGGAATTGGACAATCGTCGGCAGTTTTTCCGTGCTTCCCGCCGGCACAGTCAGCCACGCATGGATTGTTTCGCCCCCGTATCCAGGGAAAGTTACATCGAAAACAGACAGCGTCACGAGAGGCGTTTGCGCCGGAGTAATCGTCACCTTCTGAGGGATGAAAGGGTTTTCCCGCAGCGTCCTCGCCCAAAATTCGTCGAAGTTTTCGGGTTCCTCCAGCGTTGGCCGGTAGGTTTCCAGTTCGTCACGTTCCATGTCAAAACGAGGCACGGGTCAGCTTCCTTTCATTCACCGCACATCAACCGTCGTAGCTGCGGTTCACGCCATCCTATTTGCAGGGATCACCGTTGGCGGATGTCAACGTGAACGGGAGTTGTCAGAACGCGACCTTCCCCAACGATTCGCCGTCCGGCTTCGATCTCAACGGCAATCGCTTCCACACGATCTTCACTGGACCGTCCAGCCGATAGTTCAATGATTCCGCCCTCGACAATGCGCTGCATGTCAACACCGGTAAAGGAGAAACGATCAGCGTGAACATCGAAAGTCACTCGGGCTTCCTGCCCGGGATTCAGGTGAATTTTGGTGAACCCGATAAGGGACTTCAGCGGGCGAACAACTTCGCCAACGGGGTCTGCTGCGTAGAGCTGAACAACTTCCGATCCGGCTCGGTCACCGGTGTTACGCACGGTGACGGAGTAGCTCACCGTACCATCACGTGCGATCTGCGACGCCGACACCTGCGCATCGGTGTATTCAACTGTGGTGTAGGACAGTCCGTGTCCGAAGGGGAACTTCGGACGAGGGTCGATATTCGAGATCCCCTCGGATTCCCAGGCAAGCGGGGGTGCGAGATACGTCCCCGGCTGTCCTCCCGGGGAGTGAGGAATAGAAATCGGTAGGCGACCCGAGGGATTGACGTCCCCGGAAAGAACTCCAGCGATTGCGTCTGCACCTTCCACGCCGGGCATAAACGCCTGGACGACTGCCGCACAGCGATCCGCGTACTGCCCGATCGCATAGGGTCGGCCGGTCACGAGGACGAGGACGACGGAGGTTCCGGTGTCAAGAACTGCTTCAAGCAACTCACCTTGACGTCCCGGCAAATCGAGGCTCGCAACGTCACAGCCTTCACCGGAGGTTCCTTCGCCGAACATTCCAGCAATATCACCCAGAGTCATCACGACGGTGTCTGCGTTGCGCGCCGCTTCCACTGCCTCGCGGAGTTCATCGTCGGTCCCGTTCATGAATCCTGTGCCCCGAACGAAGGAGACGTCCTCGACAATCTCACCCAGAGCTTCGGGGAGTGTCCGGATCTCTAAACCGGTGCCCTTGTCTTCTCCACGAGAGAGCACGTGGTTGGGGAAGGCGTAGCATCCCATGAACGACCGAACTTCGGTCCACACCGGACCGATAACGGCGACTTTTTGTTCGCGTGCCAAGGGAAGAGTGCCGTTATTTGCAAGGAGAACAATGGATTCATCCGCCACTGTTCGTGCTGTCGCACGGTTACCTGCCGAATCCAAGTCGCGGGTGTCGTCGACCTGTGGCTGCCAGTCCTCATCAAGGAGTCCGTGGCGTACCTTCTGGAGGAGCACGCGACGCACCGCCGCGTCGATGGTTTCCTGCTTCACACGTCCCTGTTTCACAGCGTCCACAAGGTAGTGGTAGCACGTTGTTTCGGGCAGTTCGACATCCATCCCTGCGTTGAGGGCGAGGGCGCCGGCCTCGATGGGATTGGCGGCAACCCGATGCATCTTTTCGAGGAAGCGAATTGACCAGTAGTCCGACACGGTGACACCCGAAAAGCCCCAGCGCTGGCGAAGAACTTCCGTGAGCAAGTGCCGTGAAGCCATCGCGGGAACACCGTCAATATCGGAGTACGAGTTCATCACGGACTCAACTCCGCCCTCGCGCACCGCCATCTCAAAGGGAGGCAGCATGACGTCTTCGAGTTCGCGTGGTCCCATTGAAACGGGAGCATGATTGCGTCCACCCCGCGACGCCGGGTATCCAACGAAATGCTTGAGTGTGGCATCAACTCCGGTGCTTTGGAGCCCTTTGACGTAGGCCGTTCCGATGGAGCCAACAAGGTAGGGGTCTTCACCGCAGGTCTCTTCGACGCGCCCCCAGCGGTAGTCGCGAACAACGTCAAGCAGCGGAGACAACCCCTGGTGGACACCCACAGCGGCAAGGTCTTCACCGATGCGTTGCGCCATCTGCTCGATGACCTGGGGATTCCACGTTGCTCCCCACGCGATTGCTGCCGGGTAGACCGTCGCACGGTACGCGGTGAATCCCGTGAGGCATTCCTCGTGGACGAGGGCGGGGATACCAAAGGCGTTCTTTGACCGCACATCCTCCTGAAGGGTTTTGAGCTTTTCGGCCCCTTCACTCACCTCCAAGGGATCGGTCCCCCACACTCGCGTCAGGTGCCCCAGTCCGTGAGTTGTTGCCTCTTCCCACGTCAGGCTCTCGGCCTTAAACGCGTTCTCCATCGGAGCGACCTCGTGGTCATCCTGCGTTGGCTCCGGCGCGGGGACATCCTCGTCTTCTTGGCGTAGCCAATAGGAGCCAAGCTGATGGATTTTCTCCTCGTCGCTCATCTGTGCCATCAGCGCATCAACGCGCTCCTCGTCACTGAGTGCCGGGTCGTTCCAAAGTTTCATTGCTTCACCACTGATTGTTGTCTATTGGCCGCTGATGAGGCCTGATCGTTGAGATATCCACGTCGGTCATGATTGCGTGGGGGATTGGCCGTCAGTTGACTCCCGAGAGTCGAATCGTGCCAGCTCCAGCTGGGGTCTGTTCCCCACCCCATGTTCCCACGAGGCAACCGGTAAAACCGCCTGCTTCTTCGGTTGACAGCCACGCCGCATCGACCGAATAGGAGTGCCCGTCGCCGTCTTTTTCGCCGACGCCAACGAGGATCCCCAGGTCATTGAGGCGAATCCAGAGTCGGTGTTTCTCCGCTGTCCCCATTGACGAGGACGAGGCCGCGCCTTCCTCGCTCCGGGTTGCGTGATCTCCCATGCCTCGCAGCTGCTGTCCAAGGCTCACGCGTTCCATTTGTCCCGCACGGTGAAGTTCTACCAGCACTTCATTCGGCTCATCTCCGAGTCGAAGACGGATCCAGTTGTCACTGTCCTGGATCATTCCCAGTGCCGTGATGTTGCCCTGTGTGAGTGCTTCCCATGCGATTGATATCGACGCGTCCCAGGACGCCACCCTCACGCCACGGAACGTGGCGGCCTCGTCCTCGTACCAATCACGGCCCGCTGGACGTAAAGCGGACGCACGGAACTCAGCGATATCGGTGTCCGTGATGATGCCGGGGCGCTCCTGTCGGATCACACCGGCGGAGGCTGAGGTCAGGGAGCGTGTTTCCCCCGGAAGACCCGCAGTTGTGTCAATGAATTCCGGGAGGTGCCCAACGCCAGGGGCGAAAACAGGCCAGCCATCTTCCCATGTCACCGGGCAGAGGAATGTTTCTCGGCCAAGAAGATGGCGATTGTCCCTGAGGCGAACTCCCAGCATCACTGCCCACCACGACCCATCGGGACGGCAGAACAGATCTGCGTGTCCGACGTTGTGGACCTCTGAATGCCGCCCAAGGTTGCGATGAGTGAAAATCGGGTTCCGTTTGCATCCGTGCCACGGACCCGTGACTTCGCGTGAACGCGCGATACTCACCGAATGTTCTTCAGCTGTTCCGCCTTCAGCGGTGAGCAGGTAATACCAGTCCCCCACGCGATAGAGGTGGGGCCCTTCAGACCAGACGGCACCTTCAACGGCTCCGTGCCAAATAACGGTTTCCGGACCCGTGAATACGGCATTATCGAGGTCGACCGGTCGAGTCCAAATTTCCGTTTGCTGTTCCCACAGGGGAGTGTGTGCAAGACGCGTACCCGTCCACCAGACGGTGCCGTCCGCGTCCTCGAACACGTCGGGGTCGATCCCGCCGGCCCCGTCGAGGATCTTCGGAGTTGACCACGGGCCGGATGCTTCCGGTGCAGTCATGATGAAGGACCGCGATATCGGTCCCGTCACCATTGTGCACACCAAGACGAAGCGGCCCCCGATGTGGCGCAGTGTCGGCGCGAAAATCCCTTCGGAGTCTTTCGCCGAGGCGAAATCGAGCGTGGCCTCGTCAACGAGCGCATGGCCAACGAGTTCCCACGACTCCAGGTCGCGGCTGGCATGAATGGGAAGCCCGGGAAGCCACGTGAATGTTGAATTCACCAGGTAGGTGACGTCACCGACCTGACACACGGAGGGATCCGGATACATCCCCGGTAACAGTGGGTTACGCACGGTCATCCCTTCACGGCTCCTGTAAGTCCACCAACGATGCGACGCTCGAAGAGGCTGAAGAAGATCAACGCGGGAATCATTGACAGCGACGTAAATGCCAGGACTTGTGCGGTGTCTACCGAGTATTGGGATGCAAATGCCTGAACACCCAGCGGGAGGGTGAAGAGTTTGTCATCGGAGAGAACGAATAGCGGAAGCATGTAGGAGTTCCACGATCCGATGAATGCAAGAATTCCCGTGGTAATGACACCCGGAGCTGAGAGTGGCAGAACGATCTTCCAGAAGAACCCGAGGCGACTACACCCATCAAGCGCGGCTGCCTCTTCGAGTTCCTTAGGAATGGTCCGCAGGAACGGAACGAGGATGATGACCGTTGTTGGAAGTGCGAATGCGATCCCCGGGAGAATAACACCGAGGAGATTGTTCGTCAGCCCCAGTGACTTGATGAGAATGTACAGCGGTGTAATGGCGACGGTCATCGGGAACATCAGTCCCGCTGCAAATAGCGAGTACATGGCACCGCGTCCCCTGAAGGGGTAGCGGGCGATGACGAAGGAAGCCATCATTCCCAGGATGACGACGCCGAGGGTTGTGGCGACGGCAACGATGATGGAATTGAGGATCTGACCCCAGAACACCGACGAGGTGATCACCGTCGTGTAGTTTTCAATAACCCACGGATTGGGTAAGCCCGCCGGGTTTTCGGTGATCTGCGAGTTAGTACGGAATCCTCCGATGATCACGTAGGCAACGGGAGCAAGAATCGCAATGATTGTTACCGCAGCAACGAAGTAGATTCCGGGATTCCCCCACTGAAGTTTTTGTGCTTCACGCCTTTTTGCGAGGCGGCCTTTGCGTTGAGACAGACGTGCGGTTGTCATCTCGTCCCTCCTGTCAACGCGCCTTCGGTGTCACGACGCAGAACGAAGCGCTGGTACAGCAGCGCAATAATCAGCGAGATGATGAAGACAACAACAGCAACGGCGTTACCGTAACCAAAGTTTCCAGCGAGGCGGCCATTGACAACCATGTAGGTCGCCATTGTCGAGGTCCCCGCAGTTGAGGCAACGTACTGACCCCAGATGATGTAAACGAGGTCGAAGAGCTGGAGCGAGCCAATGATCGACAGGAACGCCCACATGCGGATCGTCGGACCGAGCAAGGGGATGGTGATGCGGCGTTGAATTTGCCAGTAGGACGCTCCATCGACGCGCGCGGCCTCCATGAGTTCCGTTGGAATTCCCTGCATTCCCGCAAGGAAAATGATCACGGCGAATCCCACGTACTTCCACGTGAGGATCCCCATGAGGGTCCACATAGCGATCTTCGGATTGGAAATCCAGTCGTTCGCCAGGTTTCCAAGACCGATGTCCTGGAGAAGTCGGTTGACACCACCTTGGGTTTGCAGAAGCAGCGACCACGCCGTTCCCGCGATGACCTCAGAGATGACGTAGGGAATGAAGATCAGGACACGGATCACTGACTGTCCGCGCATCTTCTTGTTCAGCAGCAGCGCAAGAAGCAGAGCAATCGGACCCTGAAGGAGCAGAGATGCCACGAGGATGATGGCGTTGTGCCCCAAGACCGCATGGAATTCCGGGTCCGTCAGGATAGTCACGTAGTTTTTCAGACCGACGAAGTCCGTGGGAACGCCATAGCCCTTCCATTTGAAGAAGCCATAGTAGGCGGCCATAATCACCGGGAAGATGACGAAAGCAAGGAACATGAGGATCGCGGGCCCCGAAAGAACCGCGATCTCAAGGCGTTCACGCCTGCCGATCATTGACGGCTCTTTCGTCTTGCGGCCGCGGCTGCGGGAGGAACGCGCCCCTCCCGCAGCCTTGGATCCCCCGTTGAGCACGGGGAGAGCTGACATTGGTGCGGTCACCCCTTATCCGCTGCGGACTGCACGGCCTTAAGGATGCCCTCTGCATCGCTCTTGCCGGCAAGCATGTCGACAACCGCAACGTTCAGCGCGTTACCCACATTCTGGCCGAGCAGGGTGTCGAGCCATGTGGAGACGGAGGATGCCGCTTCGTAAGCGGGCAGGATGTCCTTGAGAGCATCGCTGGTGATGACGTCCTGAGCATCCTTGTTTGCGGGGATCGTCTCAAAAGCATCCGCGTACTTACGCTGGTTATCAGCGTTGACAACAAAGTTGAGGAAGTCCGCGCATTCCTTGGGAGCGTTCTTCGAGCATCCGAATCCGTCAACGCCACCCATCATTGCGGTCGGGTCACCCTTGCCGCCGTCAAC
The DNA here is from genome assembly GCF_011038885.2 of Schaalia sp. ZJ405. NCBI lineage: Bacteria > Bacillati > Actinomycetota > Actinomycetes > Actinomycetales > Actinomycetaceae > Schaalia > Schaalia zhouxuedongae. Next base: position 2,320,019 of record NZ_CP064952.1, read on the forward strand.
TGCGGGGAAGGGGAACCAGCGCAGGTCAGCGAGCGGTTGCTTATCCGGTGTCAGGTCACCGATGACGCCGACGTTCCAGCCACCCATGAGTTCCATCGCTGCCTTGTGGTTGGCCACGAGACCGGCGGAGGATCCTGCTCCCTGCTGAGCCGAGGTGGTAAGGAACCCGTCGTTAAAGGGTTCAGCCGCGGCGAATTCCTCCAGGTCTTTGCCGGCCTTGAGCCAGCATTCATTCGTAAAGTCACCTTCGAGCGCTGATTTTGCGAGGACGTCTTCAGAGCATTCGCGAAGAGCGAAGAAGTAGTACCAGTGCGCGGCGGGCCATGCGTCCTTCGCACCGAGTGCGATCGGCTGAATACCAGCGGCCTTGAGCTTGTCGATGGCTGCGTTCAGGTCTTCCATTGTCTTGGGGGCCTCGGTGATTCCGGCCTGTTGGAAAAGGTCAGCCGAGTAGAAGATGCCGCCGGGAAGAACCGACATCGGCATTCCATAGACCTTGCCGTCGACCGAGAGAGCATCAAATGCGCCCTCGTTAATCGCCTTCTTCGTCTCATCGGTGATGAGATCGGTCAGATCCATTGCCTGACCAGCGTCAACGACGTCCTTGAGCTTGGCGCCGCCACGCGCAAAGAAGATGTCTGGAGCGTCATCGGCATTAAATGCGTTCTGGAGCTTGCCATCCATCTCTTCGTTCTGGATAGCTTGGATTTTGATCGTCACCTTCGGGTTCTGCTCGTGGTAGGCGGCTGCGGCTCCCTCCCAGAAAGCCTTTCCGTCGCCCGTTGTCGAGTTGTGCCACAGGGTCATCGTGACGTTGCCATCGGCATCTGCCTTATTCGCGGAGTCGCCTCCACCCGCGCAGGCTCCGAGGGCCAGCGCAGCAACCATGAGGGTCGCTGTGGCTCCAAGAATTCGTGAACGCTGTTTCATCTGTGAAACCTCCATTTCCTGGCCGCTTCAATCATCTTTGATCGAAACCTTTCGCGAACCAGTTTCACACAGAATTAGTTTAGACGGATAATTTAATCCGTCAAGTCAGAGCTTTATTACGATTTCATAACCCTTTGAGCGCTTTGGCAATTCCGAAACTATTTCGTAAAATGGGTTCAGGAGGTCATGATGGCGCGAGGCACCCAGAGAATGAACAAAGTGACACTTGACGATGTCGCCCGTGAAGCGGGCGTCTCAAAATCCGCTGTTTCTAAAGCGCTGAACGAGCGCGCAGACGTCTCACAGTCCACGCGAAAACGGGTGCTTGATGCCTGCGCTCGCCTTGGCTACAGACGATCAACGTCACCGAGAAACCAGGGCTCCCCGATGATCGCCTTCGTTGCAGATGACCTCTACACGACCTACACGTTGAAAGTTCTCAAGGGTGCAACCACCGAAGCCCAACGAGGCGGTGCAACCATCACGCTCGCTCACGGCCAAGCTGATGAATTAACGGCTCCAACCAACACTCCCCTGTCTGACACGTGGATCTCACGCATCGCCGCGATGGGTTTTGCAGGTGTCATCACATTGACCTCTCGAATCACCGAGGAGATCGCTGAAACTTTCCGCCAGTCAGGACTCCACCACGTGTCGATTGACCCGGCACTTCCCTCCCCGACGGGAACAACGTCGATCGGTGCAACAAACTGGAACGGCGCCGTTGCAGCAACGCAGCACCTCGTCGATTGTGGACATCGCAGAATCGGTTTCATCAAGGGTCCACCGGACTCTGTTCCCTCAAATGAACGATACGAGGGATATCAGTCCGCACTTCGGATGAACAACATCGAGATAGATCTGCGTCTTGTCGGCGGTAACGAATACTCCTACGACAACGGACGCACGGTCGCCACACATCTGATGACTCTGCCACCGAAGATTCGACCAAGTGCGATCTTCGCCTGTAACGATGTCACGGCTCTGGGCGTGTACGAAGCCGCACGCGAACTGGGCCTGAGAGTCCCAGAGGATCTGTCAGTTATTGGCTTCGATGACACCGACCTCGCGCAGTGGGCCACTCCTGGGCTGACAACTGTTCATCAACCACTCCTGGAAATGGGAGCGCGCGCAGTTCGCCATCTCCTCACCCTCAACAGTGATCAGTCCGAAGCGACGAGCAGTCCGATTCAACTGACCACTCAGCTGATTCTGCGTGATTCGACAGCGCAGCTGCGGTGAAGCAGCGGCATCGGCACCCAGCGCCGCACCGGGGATTTTCTCAGCGTCATGAATCCGGCGTCGTGGGTTGCGCCTCTGAACCCAAGGAACGTCGTACCGAGGGCATCGACACCACCGCGAGAACCAGTGCGGCCAGCGCGAAGCCGATGATCGTTGCGAATCCACCGGCAGATCCCAGGCGGTCAATAGCCTGACCGGCAACGAAGTTCGATAGGGAGATGCCGACAACCCACATCGAACCGAGGAATGACATTCCCTCTGTAAAGCGCGATGATGGGACGATTCTCAGCAGAATCTGATTGATGTTCACCACGGTTGGTGCCTGGAAAAGCCCGGCGATGAGCATGATGATCCCGGCGGTGAGCATTGAGTCAACGAAAATCAATGCACTGCAACTGAGCGCAAGGACACCCAGACCCGAGTAGAAGCGAATCCACAGCGGACTCTTCCAGTCACGCATCCCGTAGAGCATCGCCCCGATCATTGAACCGCCTGAAAAACACGCCGTGACAGCTCCCGCCCAGGCCTGCACATTCCGTTCCTTTGAGAAGGCAACAATGGCCACACCCGTCGTTGTCTGAAATGCCCCGTAGAACACGAGGATCAGAAGCAGAGTGACAAAAGTGACGGTCCAGAGTCGCTGAGACTCGCGAGGACCCGAGGGGGAATTGTGCGCCGCGGTCGCAGTATTCTCAGTCAAATCCGCCGCGACCACAGGCCTCTCAGTGGGAGCCGATGGTGCCACGTGCGACGATTCACCCACACCGAATTCGGATTGCTCCGACACATCATTCGTCCGCTCATCAGCGATGGCGTCCTGTGATTGCTCCACCGCTTCCATGCCGGGTTGTTGAGCGGGCTCGTCCTCGTTCCCAGATACGTGCCGGCTCATCAGGGGAGCAGGCTCGTAGACCCGAACGGAAAATAACAGGTAGAGCCCGAGGAACACTGTTGCCACAGCAAACACCAGCGCAGCAATCGGTGACACCACCGTCGCCAGAACCGTGGCAATCGGAGTTGAGAGCACCCACATGCATTCCTCAAGCACAGAGGTCAGGGACAGCGCAGACGACATCCGCGACGGCTGTTCGCGCAACACCAGACGCCAGCGTGAGCGAATAATCGAACCACCCGGCACAGTGACGCCCAGCATGATGACAACTACCATGAGCACCCAATACGGAGGCTGCACCCACAGCACCACCGCGAGCGCGCACATGGACAGTACCCAGAAGGCACCGACGATGAGGCTTACTCGCTGCTGACCCCACCGGTCAATGAGACGCCCAACGTGGGGTCCAACGAACGCGCCGGCTATCGACATGACAGCCGAGGCAATCCCCGCTGCCGTGTACGAGTGATACCCGTCGCGCACACCAATCAGCAGCGCCATGCCGATCATTCCGAAGGGGAATTGGATGATTACTCCGCCCAGCAGGAATCGCAGCACGTGAGGGGTGGTCAGCAGTGTCCGATACACTCCGATTCCCCGATTGGAACTCACAAGGCACCTCCCATCCGTCCAAATGGCTTGATTGAGCTATTGGTCTTTCGAGACCCGCGGACCACGGCTCCCGCGGATAATCTGCGCCGACACCAAGGTCAACAGACCCGCAATCGGCACAACAACCATCGCGGACAGCAGCGACGTGTGTTCGACGATGATGCCGACAAGCGGTGGTGCCCCCAGGAAGGCAAGCCTGCCCAACCACGAAACGATCGTCAGACCAACACCGGGTTTCATCCCGGGAATGTCATCGGCGGCATTCATCGCAATCGGAACGGTCGACGCGCAGCCGAAACCAGCCAGGCACATACCGATGATCGTTGTCCAGACGGTCGGCACGGCAACGGCAATCCCCATACCGAGGGTGATGAGAAGCCCACCATAGATCAGCGTGCGCCTCGGGCCGAAGATCTGCATCTGCCAGTCCGCGCTGAATCGGCCAATTGTTTGCGCAGCGAGAGCGAGAACGTATGCAGATCCGGCAAGACCACCCGTGATCATGAGGTAGTCGCGCATATAGAGCGTTGTCCAGGTTTGGGCGGCGTCCTCGACAAGCATTCCGGCAATTGCCAGCAGCGTCAGCGCGGTAACAACGGTGACGGGGGAAACCTGCGCCGTGCGGATCCGCAGGTCAGGTGCGTCTTCTCTGAGGTCAATGGGGGACGAGGACGAGGCGGCGCTCCATTCACTCACCGGATCCCGTTGGCCGGGCAGAGGATCCGCGCCGGGAAGGCAGAATCTCAACGCCACCTGGGCAATGATGACAAACAGTGTGGAGGCGACGATCAGGTGAAGCCACAGGGGAATGTGTGCGGCCGTTGCCGTTGTCCCCATGAAACCACCAATGACGGCGCCGATCGACCAACCGGCGTGGAAAGAGTTGATGATTGGACGCCCTAAGACCCTCTGCACACGAAGGCCGTGGCCATTCTGTCCGACATCGGTGATCGCGTCGAGCCCACCGGCGGTGAAGAGAACAGCCATGAAAAGCGCCTGAAGGAGGAGTGGGACAAAACCCGGGGAGGCCCCATCCTGAGTGAGGAGACGCAGCCCTGCGAGGAGGCCAACACCGGTGAGGGAAATCCCGACCCCAATGGTTCCCCAGGCGGCGGTGCGTGCGGAGCCGAGGCGGCGCATGATCGCACCGGCCAGAGGCCCAACGATGAGGGCACCCAGAGGGAAAGTCGCAATTGTCATGCCGTAGAGGGAATCAGACAGCTCGAAAATGTCTTTGATTTCCGGGTAGCGGGGAACGAGATTGGCAAAGAGTGCGCCGTTCGTCAGGAAGAGGACGAACACTGCCATACGCGCATGACGGATACGGTCATTCACATGCATGCCTTTGATTGAGTCGTGTGGGATGGGACGGCGATCATGAGATGGCGAATGCGCACCAAGGCCGAGGCTCACCCACTGTGAACAGTGAGCCGCCCCGGCCTCAGTCACTGAGGACTATCACCGCATCGAGTATGTGCCTGCTTTAAGGCTCATGAGAACACGCACCCGCCGGCGACATCCAGCGATCCGACAGGAGATCAGGCGTTCGCCAGAACCTTCGCGGCCTGTTTCGCAGCTCCCAGCGCAACGTATTCGCCGGGCTCTGGCATCTCAACCTCAGCGGCCAATCTCTGTGCCGCAAGTTTCTGCACGGCAACCGACTTTGCGCCGCCGCCAACCATAAGCACCCTGTTCAGCGGAACACCCAGCGCCCGAACAGCGTCGAGTGCGTAACGCATGAGGCTGAGCAACCCCTCAACGGTTGCGCGGGCCACGTGCTCACGATCGGAGTTCGCCAGCGTCATGCCCCGCAGCTCAGCGGTGGCGTCGGGCAAGTTCGGCGTGCGTTCACCCTCGAAATAGGGAACGAGTTCGAGGCCACCGGCGTCCTCCACAGCGAGCGCGTATTCGTCGAACTCCTGATAGTTCAGACCCGTGACAGCCATCATCGCGTCAATAATGCGGGAAGCGTTGAGTGTGCACGCCAGCGGCAGCCAGTTTCCGGACGCATCAGAGAATCCGGTGACCAGGCCCGACGGGTCAGACACGGAAGTTGCGGATACCGCTGCGACAACTCCGGAGGTTCCCAGCGACAGCAGTGCCGAACCGGGTTCCAAATCCACGCCGAGGGCCGATGCGGCGTTGTCTCCAGCTCCCGGTCCCAGCACAATGTCACCCCAGCCGCGCTCGGGGTCGCCACGACCAACAACGTCCCACGGGCCGGCGATCGTGGGCAGGATGATGCGTTCGGCCTCGTCCTCGTCAATGCGCAGGGCGGCGGCGAGGATATCGCGACGATACGTTGGGGTCTCACGCGCCATGTAGCCGGTGCCTGAAGCGTCGGAACGGTCCGTGGCGAGGGCGTTGAGGGACGGTGAGCCCATGATCCGCCACGTGAGGTAGTCGTGGGGAAGGCAGATCGCGGCGATGCGGGCAGCGTTGTCGGGTTCGTTATCGGCCAGCCAACGCAGTTTCGTCACGGTCAGGGAGGCAACGGGAACGGATCCGGTCGCTTCGGCCCACCAGGCGGCTCCCTCAGATCCGGCGGTGTCGAGGCCGTCGGTTCCGCGTTCTTTGATGAGGTCGCGGGCGGCTGCGGCTGAGCGCGTGTCATTCCATAGCAGTGCCGGGCGGATGACCTGGCCCTCGGCGTCGAGGCAGACCATTCCATGCTGCTGACCACCGACAGACAGCGCGGCAACATCATCGAGGCCACCAGCCTGTTCAAGTGCCTCAAGGAAGGCATCCCACCAGGCGGCGGGGTCAACCTCGGTGCCGTCGGGGTGTGAGGCTTTCCCCTGGCGGACGATCCGGCCGTTTTCTGGGTTGTAAATGACGACTTTGCAGGACTGTGTCGACGTGTCGACTCCCGCAACATAGGGGCGTTGAGCGGTCATGATGGCTCCGTTAGTTCACTGTAGGGGAACGTCCAATGTGTATGCCGACGCGCGCTACCAAGCAGCCTGGGCCTGGCAGCGCGCGTCGCCTCGGGTCGCGATCAGGCGCGGCCGAGGGTGTCGAAGATGTAGTTATTCAGCGTGGCCTTGACACATTCGAGGTGGTCGGACTTCGTTGCGGCAACGAGGTCGGCCTGCGGAATGTCGAGTGCGTGCTCCTCAAGGGAGGCCAGCGTTGCGGTTCCGTCTTCGACGGTCTTGCCGATGCCGGAATCGAAGGACGAGTAGCGATCGGCCACAAGGTTCTCGATGTAGCCGTCTTCGTGGAGCTTCGCTGCAACGAGGAGACCGGCGGCGTAGGTGTCCATGCCGACGACGTGGGCGCGGAACAAGTCCTCAGCGGTGAACGAGGTACGACGCGGTTTCGCATCGAAGTTCAAGCCGCCGTGCGGGCCGATGCCTCCTGCGGCGAGGATTTCCCACATGACCGCAGTGGTTTCGTAAATATCCGATGGGAATTCGTCGATGTCCCAGCCGATGAGCTTGTCACCCTGGTTGGCATCGAGTGAGCCGAGCATCCCGGCCTCGCGTGCAACACGGATCTCATGCTGGTAGGTGTGTCCAGCGAGGTTGGCGTGGTTGCCTTCAAGATTGAGCTTGAAGTGCTTGTCGAGGTCGTAGGTCTGGAGGAACGCGATGGTTGTTGCAGCATCGAAGTCGTACTGGTGCGAGGTCGGTTCCTTGGGCTTTGGCTCGATGAGGAACTGAGCGTCCAGGCCGATTTCCTTCGCGTAGTCAACGCACATGTGGAAGAGACGAGCGATGTGGTCCTGCTCGCGCTTGAGGTCGGTGTTCCACAGGTTCTCGTAGCCCTCGCGGCCACCCCAGAACACGTAGTTCTCAGCGCCGAGGCGCTTGGCGATTTCCAGGGAGTGCTTGAGCTGTGCGCCCGCGTAGGCGTAGACCTCGGCAAATGGTGAGGTGCCGGCACCGGAAACGAAGCGGCGGTTTGTAAACAGCGAGGAGGTGTTCCACAGCAGCTTGATGCCGGTTTCCTTCTGACGTTCCTCAATGCGGTCAATGACGCGGTCGAGGATCTTGTTGGTTTCACGCAGCGTGTCGCCTTCGGGGGCGAGGTCGCGGTCATGGAAGCAGAAGTACTCAACGCCGAGCTTCTGGTAGAACTCAAAGGCGTAGTCAACTTTTGCCAGGGCAAGGTCAATGGGATCGGTGTAGGAGTCAAAGGGGCGTGTGGCTGTGCCCTCACCGAAAGGATCAACGAGACGCTGGTCAAAGGTGTGCCAGTAGGCAACGCCGAATCGCATCCAGTCCTTCATTGTTTTTCCAGCGACGACGCGGTCCGCGTCGTAGTAGCGGAAACCCAGTCCCTGTTCGAGCTTCTCGGTGCCCACGAATTGAATCGGGTCAATGTTCCACAGATTCGAGTCCGACATAGTGTTCCTCTCGTCGTTGAGTACGTGACGGATTTTGTTTCGCTATAAAACTTAGACCGGATCTGCGCTATAGTCAACATGTGTCCGTCCGAAAACAACGTTCCGCGTCGACAACGAAGTCATCCACCGTCAATCGGGGACTCGTCCGCCCTCGTCCCAAAGAACTCACGCGCCTGACCGGCGTGCGCGCAGAAAGCCTCCGTGCGATCAACATGTCGCTGGTACTGCGCGGAATCCTCGCCAAACCCGGTGACACCACGCGCGCAGCAATCGCCGCGGACACAGGAATTACCCGAGCAACGATTTCACGCCTCGTTGACGACCTCATCGACGCTGGATTCGTCACAGAACTTGCCCCCAGCGGCGACAACCAGCGCGGACGCCCCGCCGTGCGCCTCACCCCCGCTCCCGGCCGAATCGTCGCACTCGGCTTGGAAATCAACGTCTCCTCCCTCTCAGCCGTCCTCGTTGACCTCACGGGAACGATCATCGATCGCGAACAGATCGTTGAAGATAACGCAAACTCGAATCCCACCGCTGTGGTAACGACACTCGCGGCCCTGAGCCACGAACTCATTGAACGCTCGCTTCCACAAGGGGCGCTCCTCCTGGGAAGCGCACTTGCACTGCCCGGTCTCGTCTCCCCCACGGCTCTGACTCTTGCCCCCAACCTCGGGTGGCGCGATATTCCCCTCGACCAACTACTCAAGTCACTCGCCGACTTCAACCCCGTCGTTGTTGCTAACGAGGCCGACCTTGCAGCCTTCGCCGTGGCCAACCCACGTCCCGGAGTGCCCTCCGGTCCCCCAACATTCATCTACGTCTCCGGTGAAGTCGGAATCGGTGCCGGCCTCGTCATCAATCACGCAGCACTCGGCGGTGCCTCCGGATGGTCAGGCGAAATCGGCCATATCTGCGCCGATCCCTTAGGCCCCCTGTGTTCCTGCGGTGCCAGCGGATGCCTTGAGGCCTACCTGGGGCTGCGCGCCCTCGCCGCCCAAGCCGGTCTTCCCCGAAATGCAACGGCCCAGGACGTCCTCGACGCCGCTGCCCACGGAAACCCCGAGACACTGCGCGCCCTGACGGAAGCCGGCGGCGCACTTGGACGCGCACTTTCCGCAGTGATTAACTCCGCCGATATTCCCCTCGTGCTTCTTGGCGGACGCATTGCCGAACTTGCGGACTACCTCATCACACCCGCGATGCGGGAAATCACCACGCGCGTCCTGCACAACTCGTGGTCGCAGATCCGCATTGAAACCGTCAAGGAATCGAGCTTCCACTCCTCCATCGGCGCCGCTCACCGCGTCATCCAACAATTCGTTGATCACCCCGTTGACTACCTTCCACACGACCGATGGTGACGTTTCGGTGAAGAACACACCCGCGGATAGGTAAAATCCCCCTATGAGTAGCAACGAACCGATGCGCCCCCGGCTCATCGACGTTGCGCGTCAGGCAGAGGTCTCACTTGCAACAGCATCGCGTGCTCTCGGGCGCGGATCTGAACTCATTGCCGCGAAAACCCGAGATCACGTGCGTCAAGTTGCCCAGCAGATGGGCTACCAAGTCAACCCCATCGCCCGTTCCCTCAGGCTTGCGTCAACGCGCCAAGTCGGGATGGTTGTCCCCTCGATTTCCAACCCGTTCTTCATGGAACTCGTCGTTCAAGTCGAACATTCCCTCGCCGAACGTAACCGCTCTCTGCTGCTGTGCGACTCGCGGATGTCGGTGGCGAACGAGGACAATCTCCTTCGCGGCTTCGAATCCGGTGCCGTTGACGGACTAATCATCGCTCCATGTCACGAAACTTTTTCGACTCCCGCACTTGAGCGAGCCGCCGCCCACGTGCCAACGGTTCAGCTCGACCGCGCCGTTCAGTCTGACACGATCCCTATGGTCGGCGTTGATGACCGTCACGGAACGCGCACAATTCTCACCCACGTCAAGGAACTCGGCGCCCAATCAATCGCGATCCTGTCCAACACCGGTTCCAACCTGTCCTCTGTGACGCGTAACCTCCAGGCCCGTGAATGCGCCGAAGAGTTCGGCTTGGAACTCGCTGACGCAAACGTCATCGCCTGCAATTTCTCCGTCGAATCCGCTGAGGCGGCCGTCGGACAGCTCATCGCCCGAGGTCCCCTCCCCGACGCAATCATCTGCCTCAACGACCTCCTGGCGATCGGCGCGATCACCGCCCTTCGCCGACACGACGTGGCAATCCCCGAGGATATTCTTGTCACCGGATTCGATGACATTCAGTTCGCGCAGCTCATGCGCCCATCGGTGACCACACTGCGTCAACCCCTACAAAAGATCGCACAGATGGGCGTTGATCTGCTCTTGGGCGAGAACCCTCTCAACACCGACGACGCCAGTGCCGATAGCCTCGCAGCCCACGCTACGTCACGTCGCTACACGATCCCGGGCAAACTCATCATCCGAGAGTCCACCGTTCTTTCCTGACCGTCTAACGGTCATACGCCTTACCCGCGCCTCGCCCTCGTCACCATCTGCCGCGCCCCTAGGCCACGAGCGGGCACGGCAGAGGTGGCGAAAAGCCATGAGGTTTAATACGCAAGACCTTGGGGCTGCTCAGCCATGCTGGCCTCCTGTGGATTCACCACCTCGAAGTTATTGGCCTTGTAGGCGGCGTAGTCAAAGTTCTCGCACTCGTCATACCCGATCCGATGGTAGGCGTAGAAACCCTCCCAGTTTTCGTACCCCGACCCCAGTTCGGACTCAAGGAAAGCATCAGCCATTGCCATCCCCGTGCGTTCGGCAACGTAGAACGCTCCCATCGCCAGGAGATTCGCATTGTTGGCCGCTGCTGCCCGTCGGGCGGAAGCAACCGTCTCGCACACCGCAGCGTGAACATGAGGAACCTTCGAGGCCGCAATGTGGATTCCCATTCCCGTGCCACAAAACGCCAGGGCACGCTCGAACTCGCCCTCGGCAATTCTCGCACCCAAGGAGAAGCCAACACGGTGATACATCGGTGTCTCCTCAAGCACCGGTGTTAAGTCCGTGACCGTCCAGCCGCGCTCCTCAAGGTGCGTTTTCACCGCTTCCTTCAGCGGAAAACCCGCAAAATCTGCGCCGACGACAACGTGTTTATTCCGAAGCGTTTTCATTGCCTCTTCCTTCTGTTCACAAGGGATGCTAGGGGATGACGTCCGCTGAGCTCATTTGTCGTGATGACGAAGAGCAAGACTCCACCCCAGATCAGCGGGCGGAAGAAATTGGAGATTCCGGAGAACATGTTGAGACCCGAGGACAGCACCTGAAGCATGATGATCGCCAGGACCACACCGCTGAGGCGGCCGCGTCCACCGTTGGGGTTAACTCCGCCGAGAACAACAATGAGAACCGTCAGCAACGTGTACGACTCGCCGTAGTCGGCTTTCGCGGAATTGTAGTTCGCCAACATGACGAGGCCGGCGATGGCAGCCATGATTCCCGAAAGAATGTAGGTACGCATCAGCAGCGAGGTGATCTGCATTCCGGAGAACCGCGCTGCCGTCTCATTCGTTCCGAGCATGAGAATTTTTGTTCCGAAACTCGTCATGGACACGATGAGTCCCGCGATGATTGCGCAGATGATGAAGACAACGAGCGGCATTGGAACAACACCGCCAAGCTTCGCCGCGAACACCGAACCGTAGGCCGCAGGCAGGCCGGACACCGGCTTTCCCTTCGTCAGGATGATCGCGACACCGCCAAACAACTCCAGCGTTCCCAGCGTTGCAAGGATCGGCGGAACCTTGAGTTTCGACACGAGGAAGCCGTTGAGCGCGCCGCACACCGTTCCCACAGTCACAGCGATGACCAGGGCACAGACGGTGGCCAAAGCCATCTGTCCTGCGGAGGCGTCACCTGAAAGGATGTTGCGTAGAACCAGTGCGGTGCAGATGGATGTCACGTTCGCGATCGCAACAACCGACAGGTCGATGCCTGCGGTGAACATCGTGAACATGACGCCTAGCGACATCAGACCGAATTCGGGAAACTGAACGGCCATCGACTGCCAGGTGCGCAACGCGAAGAATGGACCGGTGCGGACGACCGCGAAGAACACGAGCAGAAGAATAAGGACGATGACCAGTCGCGTCATGTACGGGTCTCGCAAGAACACGCGTGGAAGAGCGAATCGTTTCTGCGTGGTTTGAGTCTGTGTACTCATGGATTGTCTCCTCACGCCGGGGTGAGCTGTCGGGATTTGGAACGGGCAACCTGCATTGCTGAAACACCGGTTCCCACGATGATCAGCAGACCCAGGGCGAATCCCTGCCAGAACGTCGGAATCCCCGTGAGGATCATTGAGTTCTGAACAATAACGATGAGCAAGGTCCCCAACATGACACCTGTGAGGGAACCGGTTCCGCCGGTGATGGCCGTTCCACCGAGGACGACCGCGGCAATGACCATCATCTCCATGCCCAATAGGTTCGTCGGGTGCATCTGCCCCATTGACGTTGTACGAACCATGCCCGCGAGCGCAGCGATCACCCCAACGATGACGTAGAGCCAGAACTTTGTGCGTTTGACCTTGAATCCGGCGCGTTCTGCCGCTGACTCATCGCCACCGATGGCGAAAATTCCACGTCCAAACATCGTGTATTTCGTGATGATATAAGCGACGATCACCACGGCAACGAGGATGAGGAATGACACCGGCATCGCCGACTTCAGGCCCGACACAGGATTCGTCGCAACGAAGAGGGACGATGCGCCGAATTCTTTCATCGATGTGGGGATGTTGGGGATCTGCACGGAGTTGAGCGCACCCTGCATGAAACCGGAAAAGACATTCGCTGTGCCCAGCGTAATGATGAGCGTCGGCACCGTCATCCACGATGTGAAGAGGCCGTTGAAGGCTCCCAGCGCCGCACCGAAAATCATCGCGATGATAAAGGGCACAATCACCGGGCCATCGAAACCGTTGTCAACGAGTATCCGCGTTGTCGCGTAGACCGCAAGTGAGGCCAACGCCGGGAATGACACGTCGATTCCTCCTGAGACGAGGACGAGGTGCGCAGCGACTCCGAAGAGGCCGGGAACGACCATCGCGTTGGCGAGGTCGACGATGTTATTCACGGTGAAGAACTGTCCCGATCGCATCTGAATGATCAATGCGAGAACAATGATGACGACAAAAACCCAAAACTCATTCGCTTTGAGAATGCGTCCGGTGAGTTTCTCTTTCATCACGCCACCCCTTTCGTTTCCGGTGCTGCCTGCGGGCGCTCGCGCTCGCCGGCGTCGATCTCCGCGGTGTCTCGCGCCATGAGTTCGGCAAGTTCCTTCTCCGTTGTTGTTGCGGGGTCAACGCTTTCGCGGAGTTTGCCGCCACGCATAATCCACACGGATGAGCAATTTGTCAGGACCTCGGCAATGTCGTCAGAAATGATGATGATGGCCATTCCTTCGGCTGCGAGATTGCGCAAGATGGAGTGAATGGTGAACTTAGAACCGATGTCGACGCCTACCGTGGGGCCATTGAGTATCAGCACATCCGGCCCTGTGGCCAGCCACTTTGCGAGGACGACTTTCTGCTGGTTGCCACCCGAGAGCGTGTTGACCGCATTATCGGGATCCGGCGTTGCGACATCGAGTTCCTTCACCCAGCGTTTTTGGGCTTCGTCAATTCGTTGCCGGTCCATCACTCCCAGTGTCCGCGTGAAGTCGGACATCTGGGAGATGACAATGTTTTCGCCGATGGAGCGTGAAAGGAATAGTCCCTCGGTTAAGCGGTCCTCGGGGACGTAGGCGATTCCCGCGTCAATCGCGTCGGTGATCCGCCGCAGAGTGACGTCTGTGCCTTTAACGGTGATCGTGCCCGAATCTGCTCGGATCGCCCCGAAAAGTGCCAGCGCCAACTCGGTTCGTCCCGACCCCAAAAGCCCGGTGATTCCGAGAATTTCTCCGGCGTGCAAGTCAAAGGAGACATCCGTGAATGCGTTGGTGACGGACAGGTTCTTCACTGACAAGACCGGATCTGTGGTCATCGTCGACGCGTCCGCTTGGAAACGAACTTCCTCGAAATCGCGGCCCGTCATGTATTGAGCGAACTTGTGTCGATCCAACTCATCGCGGTGGCACGTGATGACTTTTTCACCGCTTCGTAGAATGGTAAAGCGTTCGGAAATCTCAAAGACTTCTTCAAGTTTGTGTGAAACGAAGAGAATCGCGATTCCGCGTGCTTGAAGATCGAGAATGATCTTGAACAGCGAGGCAACTTCGCGCTTCGTCAACGCCGTTGTCGGCTCATCCATAATGATGAGTTTCGCGTCCGACATCAGTGCCCGACAGATCGCCACAAGCTGCTTATCGGCAACGGACAGGTCCGCAACCGTGGCGTCGAGGTCCACGGCGAAACCAATTTTGGCTACGGCTTCTTCGGCAATTCTTCGGAAGCGTTTCCAATTGACCCATCGGTGTCCCGCAGCCACCTCGGTGGTCAACGCCAAGTTCTCCATAACCGTGAGGTTGGGGAAGACCGAGAAGTCCTGGTAGATCACTTGGATGCCTGCGTCAATCGCCTCAAGTGGCGTCAGGCTATTCCACGTGTGGCCCGCAATGTCAATGGTTCCTGACTCGGGAGTATGCACACCCGAAATCACTTTGATCAGGGTGGATTTCCCCGAGCCGTTTTCGCCGGCAAGGCAGTGAATCTCACCGGGAGCAATATCGAGATTAATGTTTTTGAGAGCATGAACACCGGCGAAGGATTTATTGATGTTCTTCACCGAAAGAAAGGGGGCTTCCATATGCGTTCCTTTCAGCCCGCCACGGGCGTGTCCGGGCGACGCAGCCGCGCCACCCGGACACGCAGTCTGGGTTATTCGCAGTCACTCGCAGTCACTGGTCATCTTCGTCGGCAACCGCGGTGACCACGATCAGAATCCGAAGCTGTCGACGTTGTCCTTGGTGATCTGGATCCACCCGTCACCCTCAAGAACCTTGGTGGAACCTTCGGCGAACTTCATCGCCTTGTACCCGTCAAGCCCCAAATCAAGCGGCGCTTCGATCTTCTCGCCCTTGAGGATCTTCGTTGCCAGCGCAGCCATTGCATATCCCGCATCCGCCGGGTCCCACAGGGTAAGAGCTGCAACTGATCCTGCCTCAAGAATGTCCTTATTCGCAGCGGGCATCCCTGTTCCCGCTGTGAAGACCTTGCCCTTGAGTCCAAGCTCGTCAATGGCACGTGCAACACCCGGGGCGTCAAAGGACGAGGTTCCCAGGACGCCCTTAATTTCGGGGTACTTCTTCAGGACTTCTTTGGCAACCTGGTAGGCGGTTTCACCATCATCCTGTGACTCCACACGAGGCTCGGCCTCGAGCAGAGTCATCTTCGGGTAGGCCTCCTTCTGGTGCTTGACGGCGCCATCGGCCCACTCATTGTGCGAGGCATTCGTTACGTGACCGACCATCGTCGTGTACACACCTTCCTCGCCCATTGCCTCGGCGAGGTTATCCATGATGAATGCGCCATACTTTTCATTGTTGAACGCTTCGATGTCATACATCGTGTTTTCTTGGCTCGCACCTTCGTGGGTGACAACAACGATTCCCGCGTCCATCGCTTCTTTGAGTACGGGCTCGATGGCTCCCGGGTCAACAGGAACAACGCCGATCGCGTCTACCCCCTGAGCGATGAGGTCCTGGATCACCTGAGCCTGCATCGTTGCATCGGTCTCAGCTGGGCCCTTTTGGTAGACGTTCATTCCCGTCTCTTGGGCGTACCTCTTCACGCCGTCTTCCATCCGGACGAACCACGGGTTTGTTGCGTCCTTCGGGACGATGGCGATTTCATAGTCGCCATCAGACTTCGGGCCTTGAGCGCTACCCGATTGACCGTCTCCGCCTCCTGTAGAGCACGCTGCAATTGAGAGCGCAAGTGCGCCTGTGAAAACGATTGCACCAGCTCGCGCAAATACCGACTTCATCATGACTCCTTGTCGATTCACATCATCGTTGATGAGACCACTGATCTGAAGAATGATCTGAAGAACGCCAGATTCTTCTCAACCGCACAAGAGTCACCTCGTCCTCGTCTTTAAGGGCGGCCCTGCGCTCTCGCGTGGTCGATACAGGAACTGTACTCTGGGCACCCAGCTATCGGTACACTCACCGTGCGAAGCGTTGTGCAATCGTTATCATTCGCGAGATTTCGCAGAAGTATGCATGACGCATCCAGCATGACATCTTTGCGTGATTTTTCAACCATCGCATGTCCACCGGTGCCACCTCGTCCTCGTTACCCGCATAGGTCCACGATAAATACCCGCGTTCGGGCACGCACGGATCACGAAGGAATGTCCATCATCCACTGATTGGGCATATTCGCTCGCCGGGCAAAGTAGTGGCAAACTTAGGGTGTGTTGCCCAGCGCACACATCCATTCCAAACGAAAAGGAAGGTCCAGTGAGCACGCAATCGCATCCGGACAGTCATCAGCAGGGCCCCCAGGGCAATCGACTCGACACGTGGTTTGACGCCTACGCCGAACGAGCACACAACCTGCGAGCTTCCGAGATCCGCGCGCTCTTCTCCGTGGTGTCCCGCCCCGAAGTTGTTTCTTTGGCCGGCGGTATGCCCAACCTCGAAGACCTCCCGCTGCCCAACCTCGCTGAATCCGCAAAGTCCCTGATCCTCAACCACGGCACCCAAGCGCTTCAATACGGCTCGGGCCAGGGCTGGGAACCGCTGCGTTCGCAGCTTGCGGAAATCATGACGTACGACCACATCATCGGTGCCGACCCAGACGACATTGTCGTGACAACGGGGTCGCAGCAGGCGCTTGACCTCATGGCGGAGCTTTTCATCGATCAGGGCGACCTCGTCCTCGCCGAATCGCCATCGTACGTGGGTGCTCTTGGCTGTTTCAGGGCACGCCAGGCCGAGGTCGTTCACGTACCAATGGATGAACACGGCCTGATCCCCCAGGCCCTTGAGGAAACAATCCGTCATCACAAAGCTCAGGGACGTCACATCAAGTTCCTCTACACGATTCCGAACTTCCAAAATCCCGCGGGTGTTTCCCTCTCACTTGAGCGCCGCCCGCAGATTACCGAGATCTGTATGCGCGAGCACATCCTCATCCTTGAGGACAACCCGTACGGCTTGCTCGGTTTCGACGCGGATCCACTGCCTGCGCTTCACTCATTCAGCCCCCAAGGGGTTGTCTATCTGGGATCGGTCTCGAAGATTTTCGCCCCCGGAATGCGCGTCGGGTGGGCGCTGGCACCGCATGCCATTCGTGACAAGCTCA
Source organism: Schaalia sp. ZJ405 (assembly GCF_011038885.2). Lineage (NCBI taxonomy): Bacteria > Bacillati > Actinomycetota > Actinomycetes > Actinomycetales > Actinomycetaceae > Schaalia > Schaalia zhouxuedongae. The sequence goes on from NZ_CP064952.1 coordinate 2,337,320, forward strand.
TCCTCGCGTCCGAAGCGGCGATTCTTTCGCCGACGATGTTCGGTCAGATGTTCCTTTCGCAGTATCTCTCCGATTATGACTGGTACGGGCAGGTCAAGGTCTATCGCTCAATGTATCGCGAGCGGCGCGATGCAATGGATGCCGCTCTGCGTGACTTCATGCCCGATTGCACGTGGACAAAACCCGAAGGCGGCTTCTACACGTGGGTTACCCTCCCTGAGGGACTCGATGCGAAAGCGATGCTCCCGCGTGCGGTCCGCGCTCAAGTCGCCTACGTATCTGGAACTGCTTTCTACTACGACGGTCAAGGCTCCAACCATATGCGTTTGTCCTTCTGCTACCCCACGCCCGAACGTATTCGTGAGGGAATCCGACGCCTTTCCACGGTTGTCAACGCCGAAAAGGAGTTGGTCGACATGTTCGGGGCCTCGTCTTCGTCTGCTACCTCCAGGAGTGCGCAATGACCACGAAAGTTCTCATCATCTCCGGTGGCCTCACCCACGAGCGCGACGTCTCCGTTCGTTCCGGCCGCCGCGTTGCCAATGTTCTCGCGCACGCGGGTTTCGATGTGCACGTCAGTGACCTCGACGATCAGTTAGTTCACGTCATCGATTCCTTCCGTCCCGATGTGATCTGGCCTCTCGTTCACGGTTCCATTGGCGAGGACGGATCCCTTCAGACCCTGCTTGAATCCTCTGGAATCCCCTTCGTTGGAACTTCATCGATTCAGGCGATGCTCGCGTCGAATAAGCCGAGCGCAAAGGCGTTGCTCGCATCTTCTGGGATGTCGACGCCGGGTTGGGTCACGCTCCCTCAGGCTCTTTTCCGGCAGTTGGGTGCGGGGAATGTTCTCGATGTCGTTGAGCGGGCAGTTGAGTTCCCCGTTGTTATTAAGCCAACAGACGGTGGCTCCGCACTGGGAATTTCAACGGTGAACTCGTCCTCGGCCCTTCGCTCTGCGATGGTCGATGCCTTTGCCTACGGCGAAAAGGTCATGGTTGAGCAACTCATTGAGGGACGCGAAGTGGCTGTTTCCGTTGTCGACCTGGATGACGGTCCGGTCGCACTGCCTCCTGTTGAGATTTCAACAGACGATGGTCGGTACGACTACGACGCTCGATACACGACGGACGAAGCCGAATACTTTGTTCCAGCCCGACTTGACGAGGCAGTGCTCGATGAACTCCGTTCATCCGCCATTCAGGCTCACGTCATTTTGGGTATGCGCGATCTGTCTCGAATTGATTTCGTTGTCGATGCGGGCGGCGTGTGTTGGTTCATTGACGCCAATGTGTCGCCGGGAATGACCGATACGTCGCTCTTCCCTCAGGCTGCCGATGCTGACGATTCCTTCGCTACGTGCTGCGCCCGAATTGTCGAGTTCGTTGCAGGTGGCCGTCAGGTACCGACCGAGGACGAGTCCTAACAAGGGCGAGCTGCACTCTGTGCAGATGTTCTCTCGGTGAAGGGTGTTTTATGCGGACTTCGTCGAGGTGACGGGCAGGATTCCACGTGAAACGAGTTCCTCGCGTACCTGCGCGGCGCTCTCCCAGATGATTCCACCCATCCCCAGCAGTTCCGCAGCTCTGACGTTCCGCTTGCGATCATCAATGAAGATCAGTTGATCCGCGGGAACACCCATTTGCTTCACGGCCTCTCGGTAGATTCCGCGGCTTGGTTTATTCACGTGATGCTCGTGGGAAAAGATCAATTCATCAAAGGGCTTCGCCCACGCGGTCTTCCGAATCTCCTCGGCAATTGACTTCGGAGCGTTCGAGAGGATCCCCAGACGAACCCCTTCGGCATGGAGCTCATTAATGAGAGCGACCGTGATGTCATCTGGATGATGCATACGCGCAACATCATGCGCAACTAATTGTGAAAGTACGTGATCCGTGACTTCGGCTTTCCCACAGTCCCCGGCGACCTGATCCCAAAACTCTCGATCTGAGCATCCGGCATCATAGGAATCACGGTGCGCCCACATCGCCTGGTCGACGAGGCTGACCAATGATGGCGCACCATCTCCGATAAGGTTCGCAACAAACTGGGGATCTGGATGCGCCTTAACGATGACGCCTCCCACATCAAAGAGCAGTGCCTGGCTTGCAGCGTCCTTAGCCATTCCACTCCCTCCTTCATGCGGGACACTGCCATTCTCCGTCGGAGACGACGGGCTAATCAAGTTTGGTGATTATTCGCACCTCTATGCGAGCACGGTCCACGAAGCCCTGCGTCGTGTGTGGTGGCCTTCCTTTGACGATGAACTTTAGTGGCCAATAAGGTCGGCAATCCTGAGAAGATCGTCCTGGCCAGCGAATTCGATGATAATTTTCCCCTTTGTGCGGCCCTCTGAGATTGTCACCCTCGTGTCGTAAAGATCTTGAAGTTTGGCAACAACCTGTTCTCCTAGAGGCGAGGTCGTCTTATGAATACGGGCACGCTGAGGTTGCGGCTTCTTGATCTTGCCTAAACGAACAAGCTCTTCGGTTGTCCTCACCGACAGACCTTCCGAAACGATTCTGTCTGCAAGGCGCTCCATGTCTTCAGCTGACTCAAGTGAAAGCAATGCTCGGGCGTGTCCCGCCGAAATGACCTGAGCGGCGACCTTTGTCTGAACTTTAGGCGGCAGTTTGAGGAGTCTCAGTGTGTTGGCAATCTGTGGACGCGACCGCGCAATGCGCTTCGATAGCTCTTCCTGTGTGGCCCCGAAGTCGGCCATGAGCTGCGCATATGCCGAGGCCTCTTCCAGGGGATTCAGTTGTGCACGATGAAGGTTTTCAAGGAGTGCGTCCCGGAGAAGATGATCATCCTCAGTCTGTCGAACAATCGCCGGGATTGTTTCCCGACCCGCAAGGCTTGAAGCACGTAGGCGACGCTCACCCATAATGAGCTCGAATCGGGCGCCCGGATATTCATCGAGTTTTTCCTCGGGTACCGATCCCGGAAGAACTGGTCGAACGATCACGGGTTGCAAAACGCCCACTTCGCGGATCGATGCCGAGAGTTCCTCGAGGTCCTCCTCGTCAAACACGGAACGCGGCTGCTTCGTATTTGGCATGATCTGATCAATGGGAATTTCGGCATACGCGGCTCCCGGAACCGGCACCAACTCTGGCGTATCAGCCGTTGTTTTCCCGGTGTTTCCGCTCGTTTCCGCGGAGTGGCTCGGTGTCGTATCAGTCAATGTTTCACGTGAAACATTTTCATCGGCACCATCGAGGACCTCTGCGAACAGCTTTGTGCGATCCGCATCGGTTGTGTCCGACTGCTTCACCTGACGACGACTGGGCTTTTGTGTGGCCGTCCCTGAACCCGCAGACCTAGTGATCTGCTCGTTCCGTTTGTGAGGACGAGAATGGACCGATGTCTTCGCATCAACCACTGGATCTGTCAGTTGTTCATCACTGCCGTCGTTCCGGAGTGGTGCGTCGTCTTCCGCAATCGGAGATGAACCACTGCGCGCGGCTCGTGGCTTTGGGACAAGAAGATCACGGGCTGATCCACCACGACGTCGCCCGTGTGACGCCGAGCTCGACGAGTTCGGAAAGAACACATCGAGCGGATCGCGAGTGGCATCGCCAGATTGCGAGGTGTTGTCCGTGACAGCGGTGGGGATCAACGCCCCCAGTCCACGCCCAAGCGCGCTATGCCGAGAATGAGTTTTCGGAGACTGTGCCTCCGATGAATTCTTCTGTGCTGCCATGACCCCTCCGTACGACTTCCATCCAATTGTTTCACGTGAAACATTCACTGGCCACATCGCCAGATATGCACACGTATTAACTCACGAACCACACGATCCGAAGCACAGACGGCCACATCACTATATCCGCGCCGCGAACCGGATGACCTTTCGCTATACCCCAGTCTCAAGACGAAGACTCAACTCCAACGCCGCCTTCCGATAGGCCACCGCGCCCGAACCTTTAGGCTCGTATGTCACAACGGTCTGGGCATACGAGGGCGCTTCAGAAACACGAACTGACCGAGGGATCACGGTCTGAAGAACAAGATCTGAGAAATGTTCCCGGACCTCAGCCTCAACTTCTTCACTCAAGCGAGTTCTGCGATCAACCATTGTCAAGAGCATCGTTGACACGCGTAACTTCGGATTAAGCGTCTGGGAAATCCGCTCGATCGTTGTCCACAACTGAGAGAGACCCTCAAGTGCGTAGTATTCCGTCTGGATGGGGATGAGCACCTGATCTGATGCAACCATGACATTGAGGGTGACGAGGCCGAGCGACGGCGGACAATCGATCAGGATCACATCAACATCGCGATGGGTCGCAAGGAACGCATCCACGGCGTGCGCCAGAAGAAATTCCCGCTGGCTAACATCGACCAACTCGATCTCTGCACCCGAAAGATCAATCGTTGACGGACACACCCGTAAACCCGGAACCGTGGGGCAATCCTGAAGAACCTCTTCAAGCGAATTGCGACCAATGACGACATCGTACGTCGATGGGGTACCGGTCGGATGATCGATTCCAAGCGCGCTCGACGCGTTCCCCTGAGCATCGGCGTCAATGACAACGACATTCAACCCACCCAAGGCCAGACCGGCCGCGATATTCACCGCTGACGTGGTCTTACCGACACCGCCTTTTTGATTGGCCACAGCAATCACCTGCGTGCGGCCCGGTCTGCCGAATCGGGCGTGTTCAACTTTCTTCAAGTCACTGAGATTGCGCGCAACCTGCGTCAGAAGGGGAAAGTCACCCTGATTTTCCGTTTCCACCGAACCACCTTCCGAATCCGTAACATCCAGTCTACGGACCACCTCATGCAGATACGTTCCGACGACGAGAGCTTGGAACGAATGATGTCGATAAAGTGCCAGACATCACACGCGTGTGCACACGACGATATACGTCGATTCCTCTTCCATGATCGATGGCACCTCATGAATCTGCGCAGCTAGGTGATGGCGTTTCAGCTCGGTTGCGGCCTCGTCAACTTCAATCGCCGCGCGACGACCCTTCAATGCCACCAGTCGACCGCCGGGGGCAATGAGTTTCGACGTCATCCGGATCAGCTTCGACATATTCGCCACGGCCCGTGCCGTCACGACATCCGCTTTACCCTTCCCACGCAGTTCTTCAGCGCGCGCCTGATGAATCGTCACATTGTCCAGACCTAGAGTCTCGACAACATCCATCAGCCATTCGCACCGTCGCAACATCGGCTCTGCCAAATGAACGTCAAGATCTGGTCGAGAAATGGCAATGATAATGCCAGGGAATCCTGCACCCGAACCAACATCGAGTACCTGCCCCTTCCGGGGAAGAAAATCGAGCACAGCCGCTGAATTCACCGCGTGACGCGACCACAGTCGCGTCATTTCACGCGGCCCAACGAGACCACGAATCTCGCCCTCGTCCTCAAGCATGTGGACGAACTCCTGGACATCACCAAACGCCGGTCCAAAGAACTCACGCACCGCGCCAGTGGCTTCCTCGGGGACGAACGGGTCACCGACCCGACGCTTGAGCGGATCACGCGACGCGTCAGCCGGCATCGCAGTCTCGTCAACCATCCGAAGAAACCTCAGTCCTCGTCCTCGTCCCCAGATTCGGCAGGAAGAATAACGACCCGGCGGTGCGGTTCAGTTCCCTCCGACTCCGAATGCAGGCCCTCACGAGCGACAACGTCGTGACACACCTTGCGCTCAAAGGGATTCATCGCCTCAAGTTTTTGTGGCTCTCCCGTCGAACGGAGCCGAGCAATCGCCTCAAGAGTCAGCTCCTCAAGCTCAGCCTTACGATCTGCGCGAAAACCCGCGATATCAAGCATCAGACGCGAACGTTCTCCGGTTTCCGTCTGAACGGCAAGCCGGGTGAGTTCCTGAAGAGCATCAAGAACCTCGCCATCTGCGCCCACGAGCTTCTCAAGCCGCCTCGTATCCTCCGAAACGATCTCAACCGAAGCTCGCCCATTGTCCACGTCGATCTCGATATCTCCATCAAGATCGGCGATGTCGAGAAGCTCCTCCAAGTAGTCGGCAGCGAGTTCGCCCTCGTCCTCAAGCTGTGCAATACGGTCCTTCTGATCTTCACTCATGACTCTAACGACCCTTTCCCTGCTCAGTGGCCCTTATTCTTTTGACGACGTGCCTTGCGGCGTTCCTGCCGTCGCTGTTCAATTTCCTCGGGGGTCAGCCCATTGTGCACCCCGGATTGCCGGGCGCGTGCCTGGCGTTCATTCTCTCGCTTCTCAGCTTCGCGCTGGCGCTCGGACTGACGCAGACGTTCTTCGCGTGAGAGTTTGCGAGACTGTTCGCGTCTAGCCTGCTGAGCACGCTTCTCCGCGGACTTCGTTGTGGCCTCTCTGACTCCGCGCATCCACATCTCGTCAGGCAAGGTCGTCCATGTCTGCGACGAAAGATTCCGATACACGCTCACCTTATCGCCGGCGCTCATCGTCTCGGGGAAGTCCGATGCGATCTTTTGACCTTTCGCCTTCGCCTGAACCTCCTTGAGCGTCTTCTCGTTAAGAGCAATGACGCGTTCATCCGTCGTGTTGTTAGGAAGAGCGGAACGCAGCTCGTCATACTCAGCGAAGAAGGGTTTCGCCCATTCCTGATATGCACGCTGACGACGCTCGACTAGCTCTGCGTAGGCCGGTGACCCCGGAGTCGGCATGACTTTGATCGTCCATAGTGACTGACCGAAAGCCCACAGTGACGCCGTCGCCATGTAAACAAGCACGCCCATCTGGAAGAAACCACCGGAGAAGACGTACATCAGCGGCATGACGTAGAGCATCGACTTTTGCGACTGCATCATCGGGTTGTTCTCGGCCGTGCTTGTTGGCATGTTCCGCGTCATCGTCATGCGCATTGACAGGAACTGCATGACAACCATGAAAATGATGAAGACAACGAAAATGACAACGGCAACGGGGCCATCGCCGGAGGTAATCGTGTGGGAGAGCCGCACGCCGAACACCGTTGATTCGTCGATTTCGCCGGCAACGCTCTTGTTGATCGGACCGAGGCTATCGGCTTTCTGACCGGCGAATTGGTATGTCCCGGTGGACAGGTCTTTGACCGGGTAGATCGCGCGATACATCCCGAAAAGAACCGGCATCTGAACAAGCAGCGGCAAGCACGAAGCAAAGGGGGAAACCTTGTGTTTCTTGTACAGAGCCTGAGTTTCCTCCGCCATCTTTTGACGGGACGCAGGATCTTTCTTCCCCTTGTACTTCGCTTGGATGCGCTGCATCTCAGGCTGCACGGCCTGCATCGAGCGCGAGGAGCGAATCTGACGTAAGAACAGCGGAAGAATCAGCACGCGCACGATGATCGTCAGCAAGACGATGGAAACCACCCACGCAGCACCCGGACCCTCACTCAAACCGATGAGTGTGAGGAAATCGTGGATCTTCATCCACACCCACGCAATCGCCACCGCGAAGGGGTGGATGATCTTTTCCATTAGCCCGAGCATTCGAACTCCTTCAGAACGGCTGGGCGCTCGTTGCACCCTGGGGTTGGCCGGCTTGCACCGGAAGTTTAGGGGAATTAAGAGGGACGAGGACGGACGAGCTTTCCTCTACGAGACCCATCGGGACAGGATATTCGATGTCGTCGGCGTTTCCCGCCCAGTCGTCGGGGGCAATCCACGGGTCTGGCCGCCAGCGTCCTCGGTCTGGGACATGATCGACACCGCCAAGGCTCCACGGATTGCATCTAAGCAGTCTCCATGTTGCCAGGATGATCCCCTTGATCACGCCGTGGACACTGATTGCTTCGACGGCATACGCCGAACACGTCGGTGCATACCGGCATCGTGGACCCAGAAGAGGGGACACCCATCGCTGGTACGCCCTAATTGGCGCAATTGCGGTAGTTCTCAGTACCCGTCGGACAAAGGGGAGAATCATCATCGTCGCTCCCACCTCGCCCATGCTCGCTCAAGGGTTCCGTCGAGGGTTCGCCCCAATTCCTCAGAGCTCTTCCCCAGAGCTTCCCCCGATACCCTGATGACGACGCGCGCGCCGCGCGGCAGATCGTCGATGCGTGAGCGCATGAGGTGACGAAACTGCCTTTTGACGCGGTTGCGTCCGGTGGCCCTCTGAATTTCTCGCTTAGGCACGACGAAACCGACGAGGCGGCTGTCGCTCTCCTCGTCGGTTCTGCAATGCACGACGATCAGCGGATTCCCAACACGTTTTCCTTGACGAAAGGTCTGTCGAAAATCCTCAGGGTCGACCATGCGGTGCGCGCGCGGCAGCACCTGTCTAAATTTCAGGCAGAGAGCTTAGCGCGACCCTTGCGACGACGGTTCGCCAGAATGGCGCGGCCGGCGCGGGTGCTCATGCGCAGACGGAATCCGTGCACCTTGGAACGGCGACGGTTGTTGGGCTGATAAGTCCGCTTGGTAGTCACTGCACTTCTCCTCGGGGCGAGCGGGTGTTGACTCTCCCGCTCATCGGTCATTGATCCTTCGGTGCTTTTTGGAGCACATACGGACTGCAAGCCTACGATTCACGGCCTGTGAGAGTCAATGTGACGGCCCTTCTTGTGACGAAGAACCCCTCGGTGAACAACAGCCGATATCGCTCGCGGTGCCACCGGGCAGGTTTCACGCTTATCCACAGCTGTGGATAAAGGTGTGGATACCTCTATCCAC